>WFOD01000032.1 GCA_015488275.1 Deltaproteobacteria bacterium | reverse complement strand
TTGATGATATTGCCAGTCATGGAGGGTTATTATCTTTTCAGCTAAAGAACGAAACTAAACTCATTTGCCAGTATGATACTGTTATTGAAGTAATAAGAATTATTACATATAACCCGAGTCTTTCAAGACGTCTTTGCCTTGTTTGCGGAGAGCATGACGTACCGACGCGTATACATCCAATAATTAGTGGTGTATGGGGAACAGATAAAGGGCGAGGAAACATAGTCGCCTTTAAACCACCAGCATTTAGTTCGTTTGGGAAAACCCAAGGATATAATGCACCTGTTGGGCAACGGTCGGCCTTTGCCTACACCACCGCCTTGAACACCCTTTTGGCCAAAGGCTCCCGCCAGCGAATCCAGGTAGGAGACGCGAGCACCGTTTTCTGGGCCCGGGACCGCCACGAGTTTGAAGACGATTTTTCCCTGTTTCTCGGGGAGCCGCCCAAGGGACAGGAGCCGGATTATGGCCGCATTCGCTCGCTGCTCTCCGCAGTGCGGACCGGAGTACTGCCAAAGGACGATGATATGCCCTTTTACGTCCTTGGACTTGGCCCCAACGCCTCCCGTATTGTCGTCCGGTTCTGGTACGAGGGCAGCATCCGCGACATGAAGCAAAAAATCGCTCAGCATTTCAATGACATAGAGATAGTGCGCGCAGCCAATGAGCGGGAGTTTCTTTCCCTTTTTCAGTTGCTCGCTTCCATTGCGGCAGAGGGGAAAGCGGACAATATCCCCCCGAATCTCGGCGGGGAGGTAGCCAGGGCAGTGTTCAATGGCACTGGATATCCGCGCACCTTGCTGGTGGGGGCCATCCGCCGCTGCAAGGCGGAGCAGCGGGTCAACCGCGTTCGCGCCGCGATTATCAAAGGGTTCCTGGTTAGAGATTCACGTATTCAAAACTCGAACAACAAGGAGGTGGGAGTGATGCTGGACAGGTCAAACGACAATATCGGTTACGTGCTTGGCCGGTTGTTTGCCGTGCTTGAACGTATCCAGGAAACGGCTCATACAGGGCTCAACAAGACCATTCGCGACACCTATTTCAGCGCCGCCACCAGCAATCCGTTGGTGATATTCAAGCGGCTGCATGAACTGGCCGTGCATCATCTGGCCAAGATAAGGAACTCCGGCCAGAATACGGTCTGGCTCGAGAAACTCATGGGTGAGGTCATGGACAAGATCCCGGCTACCGGGATTCCAGTCACCTTGTCCCTCGAGGATCAGGGACGGTTTGCGGTGGGCTACTATCATCAGAGGCAGGATTTTTTCACGGCCAATAAGAATGAGGACAAAGGAGAGTGATCATGAGTGAAGCAATCAGCAATCGTTATGAGTTCGTGTTGCTTTTTGATGTCAAGGACGGCAACCCCAACGGTGATCCGGACGCCGGTAATCTGCCTCGCATCGACCCGGAGACCGGTCATGGCTTGGTTACCGATGTTTGCCTGAAGCGCAAGGTCCGCAACTATGTCGGCCTTGTGCACGGCGAGCAGCCGCCCTATGAGATCTATGTGAAAGAAAAAGCTGTGCTTAATCTGCAGCATGTTCGGGCCTATAAGGCCACCGGCCATGAGGAGCAGCTCGAACAGGATAAGAAGGGACACTGGAAGTCCAAGGGAAAGGGCGGCAACGAGGATGCCAGGCAATGGCTGTGCAGAAATTTTTTCGACGTCCGCACCTTTGGCGCGGTCATGTCCACCGGCGTGAACTGCGGACAAGTGCGGGGGCCGGTGCAGTTGGCCTTTGGCCGCAGCATTGACCGCATTTTCACAGGAGAGCACAGTATCACCAGGATGGCGGTGGCCACGGAAACCGAGGCTGCATCCCAGGGGGGCGACAACCGCACCATGGGCCGCAAGTTTACGGTGCCCTATGGCCTCTACCGGGTCCACGGTTTCATATCCGCGCCCTTGGCCAAGCAGACCGGCTTTTCCGAAGACGATCTCAAACTCTTCTGGAATGCCCTGATGAACATGTTCGACCACGACCGTTCCGCCGCCAGGGGCGAGATGGCGGCCCGTAAGTTGATCGTCTTCAAACACGGCTCCGAACTGGGCAACGCCCCGGCCAGCAAGCTTTTTGATCTGGTCACGGTGGAGAAGAACTGCGGCGATGCCCCGCCGCGTTCCTTTGCCGATTACACGGTGACCGTTGACAAGGCCAACGTTCCGGCCGGGGTGGAATTGATCGAGATGATCTGAAACCGCCCATCTGGATGACGGCAGAGAGGCATGGCATGACCGTGGAGACAAAACGCGCCCGTTCCGGCCTTGGCGAGGTCGTTTTGTACCAGGATGACGATGGTGGTGCCGCCCTTGAGGTGCGCCTTCACGACGAAACCGTCTGGTTGACCATGAACCAGATGGCCGAGCTGTTCGGGCGTGACAAGTCAGTGATCTCTCGCCATCTTCGCAATATCTTCCAGAGCGGCGAGCTTGACCGGGCGGCAGTTGTTGCAAAAAATGCAACAACTGCCGCCGATGGCAAAACCTACCAAGTTGACTGGTATAACCTGGACGCCATCATCTCGGTTGGCTACCGGGTAAACTCCGTTCGCGGCACCAGGTTCCGCATCTGGGCCACCTCGGTACTCAAGGAGCATCTGGTCAGGGGGTACACCCTTAACCGCAAGCGGTTGGCGGAAAAGGGCGCTGATGAGCTGCGGGAGGTGGTTTCCCTGTTGACCGCCACCCTTGAGAGCCATGACCTGGAGAGCGGCGAGGGCCGCGCCGTGCTTGATATCGTTTCCGCTTACGCGGCCACCTGGAGCCTGTTGTTTCAGTACGACGAGGACCGGTTGCCGCTTCCCGCCGAAAAGACGGCTGAGTGCGGGCTCTTGGAGCTGGACGAGGCGCGGGCTGCCATTGCCGGACTCAAGGCCGAGCTGATGCGCAAGGGGGAGGCCAGCGAGCTGTTCGGCCGGGAGCGGGGCGGGGGGCTGGCCGCTGTCCTGGGCGCGGTCGGCCAGGGCTTCGGCGGTCGCGATCTCTATCCCGGCGTGGCTCTGAAGGCTGCCCATCTTCTCTATTTCATCATCAAGGATCACCCCTTCAGCGACGGCAACAAACGGATTGGGGCGTTTTTGTTCCTGCTCTTTCTGCGGAAGAACCATCTGCATGAGCGGCAGCGTTTTTCCAACAACGCCCTGGTGGCCCTGACCCTGCTCACCGCGACAAGCTCTCCCCGGCAGAAGGATGTCCTGGTGCGCCTGATAGTCAACCTGATCGCCGGTGAGCATTGATGTTTGCTGAAGACGAGTTGTTGCCGTTGTCGGCCATACGACATTTATCGGTCTGCGAGCGGCAATGCGCCCTGATCCACATCGAGCAAGTATGGGCGGAGAACCTCTTCACCGCCCAGGGCCGCCT
>WFOD01000031.1 GCA_015488275.1 Deltaproteobacteria bacterium | reverse complement strand
GGCGGCGGCGAGCCAGCCGGCAAGTTCGCCGGCCGTCATTCCCACCGGCGGCCGGATCCAGTCCGCAGGCAGGGGCAGCAGGGCGAGCGGCGGTCCACAAAAGGCCCAGCCCGGCAAAAAAAAGACCGGCATCCATTTCCTCCTATTCGATGTAGCCCTTTTCCGCCAAATAGAGCAGCACTTCCTGGGCCGCCTCCGTGGGACTGATGTCTGTGGTGTCGATGACCAAATCAGGGTTGCTCGGCGGCACGTAGGGATCCGAGACGCCGGTCACCCCCTTGACCTTGCCGGCGCGCGCCTTGGCGTACAAACCCTTGCGGTCCCGGGCTTCACAGACCTCCAGCGGGGTGGAGACATAGATCTCGACATAGCCGCCGTAGCGGCTGATCAGCTCCCGGTTCGCCCGCCGGGCCTCCTCGTACGGCGCAATAGGGGCGCAGATGGCGATGCCGCCGTTCTTGGTGATCTCGCTGGCCACAAAGCCGATACGGGTGATGTTCAGGTTGCGGTGCTCCCGGGAGAAGGTGAGCTCACTCGACAGGTTCTTGCGCACGATATCGCCGTCGAGCAGGGTCACCGGCCGGTCGCGCATCTCGAGAAACTTGATGAACAGGACCTTGGCCAGCGTGGACTTGCCAGAGCCGGAGAGGCCGGTAAAAAAAAGGGTAAACCCCTGCCGGCTGCGGGGCGGATACTCGTAACGCAGCTCTTCAACGATCTCCGGATAGGTGAACCAGTCGGGGATCTCCAGGTTGCGCTCCAGCCGGCGACGCAACTCCCGCGGGCCGATGCACCGGACCTGCATGCCCGCCTCTACCTGCGCTTCCGGCATGTACTGCGCGCGCTCTTCCACGTAGACCATTGGCTCAAGGGGCACCATTGCAATGCCGGTCTCTTGCGCAAAGCGCTCCACCAGCTTTTGCGCCTCTCCCTCGGGATACAGCGGATCTTCCGGCCCGCCAGGATCGGCGTGGAAGGGCTCAACCAAAAAGTGGCTGCAACCGTAATTCCTGCGGATGACCGCCTGCCACAGGGCCTCGCGCGGCCCGGCCCAACGGCTGGCGTACGGCAACAGGGCCAGCATGGTCATGTTGCGGGGAAAGCGCTCCGCAATCTTCTGATAACACCGCACATGCGTGAAATGATCCATCTGCTCGATGGCCGCCGGCCCCACCGCTGGGTGCAAAAAGATGTTGGCCCCCACCGAGCGGGCCGCGGCCTGGATCATCTCCTGCTCCCGGCGGTGAAGATAGTCCTCGGTATGGAAAGCGGCCACCCGGCGCCAACCGTGCTGGTAGAAGCGCCGGTGGATCTCGGCCGGACCAAGCCGCAACTCGGTGAAATCGTAGTGGATGGGCAGGTGCAAGCCCTCCACCGCGCCGCCGAGATAGTAGTCGCCGGTGTCGTGCAAAAGGCGGTGCACGCCGGGATGGCGGCCAGGGTCCGCAGTGCCGTAGACCTGGCGCATCTCGGCCTCCTTGTCTGCGGGAAAGATATCGGAGACCCGCAGCACGGCGAGCAGAAACCCCTCGCCATCGTTTAGGGCCACGCTATCGCCCGGCCGGAGCTGACGGGCAAAGTCGGCGGGCACGTCCAGGCACACGGGGATGGGCCACACCGTGCCGTCGGGCAACCGCATCTCGTCCAGCACCGACCGGTACTGGGCCTCGGTCATGTACCCGGCCAGAGGATAGAAGGCGCGGGTGAGCAACAGCTCGAGATCGCAGAGTTGCCGGGCCGAAAGGTCAAGGGCCGGATAGCCAAGGGCCTCTTCGCGCAGGGCCTCGGTCCGGCGAAAATGGACGAGCAGGGTCTCGGCGTAATCGTTGGTGGGATGCAACACAGCAGGCCCTCCTTTCAAAAGAAGCGGTTCAGCATCCCGGTCCGCGAGGCCACGACTTCGGCGTTCGAAAGGAGCACTCCCATGACCAGGTTCTTTGCAACAGGTTTGTTCGACAGGGCCTCTACCCCGGCGGCCCAGTATAGCATGGCGGGCGGCGTTGATCCAGGGAGCCAGCCACGAGAGCGGCCAGCATAACAGTCCGTCGAAAAAGTCATCCCTGACTTTTTCGACGGACTAAAAAAATTGATTGCCCAAATTTTGGGAGCGGGACAGCGGAAAAGGAGGGAAAAGGGCTGACGGGACACCACTTTTTTGTGGAAAACCGCAACCTCCTATGCCATCCTTATGCTGAAAACGACCCTCACCTCCTCAACTTTTTCCAAAAAACTGCGCGTCCGGCAAATTTTTTCTTGCCCTCTGCCAGCAGCGCTGCTATCATGAATAGTAATCTTTCTTAAAAAGGAGCCTGCCATGCATACTCCGCCTACTCTGCGCATGACCAAGCAGCGTCGCATCATCTTGGAAGAGCTGTGCAAGCTCAAGAGCCATCCCACGGCCGATGAGATGTACCACATCTTGCGCAAACGCATGCCCCGCATCAGCCTCGGAACGGTCTACCGTAACCTTGAGGTCCTTTCGGAGAGCGGCATCATCCAAAAAATCGATGTTGGCGGCACCCAAAAACGCTTCGATGGCAATGCCGAGCTGCACTACCATGTCCGCTGCGTCAAGTGCAACCGGGTGGACGATATCGACGTCCCTCCCGACCGCGCCATCGAGGATCAGGCCCGCAAACGGACCGAGTTCACCATTCTGCGACACCACACCGAGTTTTTGGGCCTCTGCCCCAACTGCCGCGAGGCGGACCACTAAACGGCCCGCCACGCCGTCTCCACCGCCCTGGGACAGAAGGCGGCGAGATTGGCGGGGGCTAAAACAAGATAAATTTTGTCTTATTTGTCTGGCCGCAAGGTTTTCCCTGGACTTCCCAGGCGGCCTCACCTATGATCACAATCAAAAGCTGATAATTGAAGAGCAACAGCACAAGGAGGTAGGACTATGAGCTCTCTCAAGGGAACGCGCACAGAAAAAAACATTCTCATCGCTTTTGCCGGCGAGTCGCAGGCACGCAACCGCTACACCTACTATGCGGCCAAGGCGAAGAAAGAAGGCTACGTGCAAATCGCCGCCATTTTCGCCGAAACCGCAGACCAGGAAAAAGAACACGCCAAACGGCTGTTCAAACTCCTGGAAGGAGGCGAGGTTGAGATCTCCGGCGCTTTTCCCGCCGGCACCATTGGCTCGACCTTGGAAAACCTCCTGGCCGCGGCGCAGGGCGAGGAGCACGAGCACACTTCCATGTACCCAGAATTCGCCGCCATCGCCCGTGAGGAAGGGTTTAACGAGATCGCCGCGATCTTTGGGGCCATCGCCGTAGCGGAAAAGCAGCACGAAAAACGCTACCGGGCCCTGGCCGCCAACATTGAACAGGGCCGCGTCTTCAAGCGGGAAAGCAAGGTCACTTGGCGTTGTCGCAACTGTGGCTATCTCCACGAAGGCGAGGAGGCGCCTGAAATGTGTCCGGCCTGCGCCCACGCCAAGGCCCACTTCGAGCTCCTGGCCGAGAACTGGTGATCCCGGCCCAGGCCGGAAACGGCCCGCAGCACCACACCCAGGGCGCCCGCCTCCCCCTTTCTGGCCACGCCAAGCGGGGCGGCGGGCCCTTTTCCCCCAAAAAAATCAAAAAAACAAGCCAAAGGAGGCGCAGCATGGCAACCAAACTCGGGATTTACAAATGTGAACTTTGCGGCAACATCGTCGAGGTTCTGCACGAAGGCCAGGGAGAGTTGGTCTGTTGCGGCCAGCCGATGCGCCTGTTCACGGAAAACACGGTGGACGCGGCCAAGGAAAAACACGTGCCCGTGATCGAAAAGGTGGACGGCGGCTACAAGGTTACGGTGGGGGAAGTGGCCCATCCAATGGAGGAGAAACATTATATCGAATGGATCGAGCTCTTGGCCGGCGGCAAGGCCTACCGCCAATTCCTCAACCCGGGCGACGCGCCCGAGGCCTTCTTCGCGGTCGAGGAAGAGGCGGTGACCGCCCGCGAGTACTGCAACCTGCACGGCCTGTGGAAGAGGTAAGCCGGTATGTTGAGCAAGACCATGGAAGCAGCGTTGAACGAGCAGATCAACGCCGAAATGTATTCTTCCTACCTCTACCTGTCGATGGCCACCTGGTTCGAGGACCAAGGGCTGGCCGGCTGCGCCAGTTGGATGAAGCAGCAGGCCCAGGAAGAGCTCTTCCACGCCATCAAGATGTTCGACTTCCTGGCCGAGCGCGGCGGCCGGATCATCCTCGACGCCATCGCCAAGCCGCCGCACGAGTGGGGCAGCCCCCTGGAGGTCTTTGAGCAGGTGCTCGCCCACGAGCAAAAGGTGACCGGCCTGATCAACGACCTCGTGGACCTCGCCATTGCGGAAAAGGACCACGCCACCAACATCTTTCTCCAGTGGTTCGTCTCCGAGCAGGTAGAGGAGGAAGACACCGCCACCTCGCTTGTCCGGCGCCTCAAGCTCATTGGCGACGACGCCAACGGCCTGTTCATGCTCGACACCGAGCTTGGCCAGCGGCGCTTCACTCCGCCAGCAGAGACCCAGTAGGCGCCGGTATCGCCCGTTGACAGCCCGTTTTGCAACGGGCTGTCAACCAGCTTCAAACGAACGCGAACGACGATTCAGACAAAAAAGAGAAGGACCATGAGACCACGCGAAATCACAGACAACATCTACTGGGTAGGGGCCATTGACTGGACGGTGCGCGACTTTCACGGCTACTCCACCCTCCGGGGCACCACCTACAACGCCTACCTTGCCCTGGACGAGAAGATCACCCTTTTCGATACGGTGAAGCCCAGCCACTACGCCGATCTGATCCACAACATCGGCCAACTGGTGGACCCGGAAAAGATCGACTACCTGGTGGTCAACCATGTGGAGATGGACCATTCCGGCTGCCTGCCGCAGATCGTCGAAAGAATCAAGCCGGAAAAGATCTTCTGCTCCAAGATGGGCAAGAAAGCGATTATCGAGCACTTTCATCCCAAGGACTGGCCCCTGGTCGAAGTCGCCTCCGGGGAGTCGGTGTCCATCGGCAACAAGACGATCCAGTTCCTGGAAACAAGGATGCTCCACTGGCCGGACTCGATGTTCTCCTATATTCCGGAGGCCAAGCTCCTCATCTCCAGCGACGCCTTTGGCCAGCACTACGCCACCAGCGAACGGTTCGACGACGAGGTTGACCACTCCTTTCTCATGGAGCAGGCGCAGAAGTATTACGCCAACATCCTCACCCTCTACTCGCCGCTGGTCAAAAAGCTGCTCGCCAAGGTCGCGGAAATGAACCTCGACATCAAGATGATCGCCCCGGATCACGGCCTCATCTGGCGCAGCCACATTCCAGATATCTTGCGGGCCTACCAGCATTGGAGCGAAAACCGGGGCAAGCGCCGGGCCCTGGTGATCTTCGACACCATGTGGCACTCCACCCGCAAGATGGCCAAGGCCATTGCCAGCGGTATCTATCAGGAGGGCGTATCGGTCAAGCTCCTGGACCTGGCGGTCAACCACCGTTCCGAGATCATGACCGAGGTCCTGGACGCCACTGGCATCGTGCTCGGCAGCGCCACTCTCAACAACGGCCTGCTGCCGCGCATGGCCGGTTTTCTCATGTATATGCGCGGCCTGCGGCCGACCAACAAGATAGGCGCCGCCTTCGGCTCCTATGGCTGGAGCGGCGAGGCGGTCAAACTGTTGAATCAAGCAATGGAAGAGATGAAATTCGACATCGTGGAGTCGGGCCTGCGGATCAAGTACGTGCCCGACCACGAAAAGCTCAAGGAGTGTGTGGAAATGGGCCGGCGGATTGGCCGGGCCATCGTCGCCGCCACCGAAGGGCAAGAAGAGTAGCGGCCACACCTGGCGCGCTGGCGGCCCGCAAGGAGCGCGGGGCCGCCAGCAGCGCTTTTTCCGCATCCATGAAGATTAGCGACAAACGCAGGATCCAGCGCCTGCTGGCCAGCCGCGACCTCAAGGCCCTGCTCGCCAAGCTGGCCGAGCTTCCGCCCATCCAGTGCATCAACCCGCTGTTCGCCGGCATCTGCCACCACGATCCGCGCATCCACTGGCACGCGGTCATGGGCATGGGCCCTACAGTCGCCCGGTTGGCCGCACAAGACATGGAAGCGGCGCGGGTGGTGATGCGCCGCTTCATGTGGAGCCTGAACGACGAATCGGGCGGCATTGGCTGGGGAGCCCCCGAAGCAATGGCCGAGGCGCTGGCGCACCACGACAAGCTGGCCGCCGAGTACACCCATATCCTCGTGGCCTTCATGCGCGAGGACGGCTTTTTTCTCGAGCACGAACCCTTGCAGCGGGGCCTTATGTGGGGTGTGGGGCGGCTGGCCGCTCATCGCCGCGACCTGCTCTACCACTGGCAGGCCGACCAATATCTCCCGCCCTATCTTTCCTCCCCTGATCCAGCCGTCCGCGGTCTGGCGGCGCGGGCCGCGGGCATCCTCGGCCTCCGCGCGGCCCGGCCGCGCCTCATGGCCCTCGCCAGCGGCCGGCACCCAGAGGAAGAGGCGGTCGTGGAGGTATACGAGCCAGCGCAAGACCGGCTCATCGCCTCTACGGTCGCCCAGTTGGCCCAACAGGCCCTGGCGAAACTTTCCGCCTGAGTCCCTAATCAACCCGGCGGCCACTCCATCCGCCGGCCGCCCAGCACGTGCATGTGGAGATGGAAGACCGTCTGGCCCGCCTCGGCCCCGTTGTTGACCACCAGCCGAAAGTGCTCGCCCACGCCCTCCTGGCGGGCGACCTCGGCGGCCACGGCCATCAGCCGGCCGGCCAGGCCGGCGTCTTCCTTTTCCACCGCCGCTGGCCCGGCGAGATGGCGCTTGGGAATGACCAGCACGTGCACCGGCGCCTGGGGGGCGATGTCGCGGAAAGCGAGGACCTCGTCGTCTTCGTACACCTTGTCGGCAGGAATCTCTCCAGCTACGATCTTGCAAAAAAGACAGTCCATCGGGTATCCTCCTGTTGCTTTTGTTGCGGGCAAGACCTCGCCCATCCCTGGACTTCTTTGCGAGGCATCACCCCTGTCACCCCACGGCAAACACGCAAAAAACTATAGCCGACCTGGCCGCCAGCCGCCAGAGTTCGTTGCCGCCTCCCCCCGGCCGGCGGCGTATCTGGTCACAGGGCACCCCATCTGCGGCGTCATTGGCACGCCCGGCAGTGCCGGTTTATCTCCCCTTCGGCCGAAGCCTACGGTCCATCAACGCCTCGGCTCCTGGGGAGGCAGGCATTGCAAGGCGGTACTACCGCCTCCCAGTACGCGGCGCGTGCCTCTTCCTTGCATCTGGGGCACCCTGTAACCAGATACCCGGTCTGTGAGGCTGCGACTTCGGCTCCCGAATGGGCCACCCCGTGACCAGTTACCCGGCGGCAAAAAGACCATGCGACAAATCCTCATCGACGAATTACGACCAACAGAGACAAAGCGAATACGCGCCTACCTCGCCCGCCACGGCCGTCCTGGCCCGATCGACGGTATCTATTGGCTCGAACTGCCGCCACATCTGCTCGCCGCGCCCCAGCGCGCCCATGCGGACTGCGGCCCGTTCTACCTCGCAGTGGAGGTGCGGCGGGAGAGCGTGGCCTTTGAACTGCTGGTGCGCAGTAGCCGCACCCTGCGCTGCTCGTGCATCTCCTGGGCCGACCGCGCCCAGCAGGGTTTTCTCCTCGACTTCATCGACTCCATGACCGCCGCTGTGGCGCCGCCCGCTCCGCACTCCCCATCCCCAGTGTAGCAGCCCGTTGAAAAGGGGCTGTGGGCGGCACAGGGGCACAGGGATGTGCCGCCGGATTCCGTCGGCTCTTTTTGCGTTTTCCCAGCCGGTAGCCGTGCCGAAGGCTCGAAGGGCGCTGACCGAAGCGGGCCGTGCCCAAGGAATATCCGAAAAGGAGCCAAGGAATCCGCGGGGCCGGCCGGGACTCGGTTCCGGCCAACCGTAGGGC
>WFOD01000030.1 GCA_015488275.1 Deltaproteobacteria bacterium | reverse complement strand
GCTTTTAGAGGTGAACGATGCGGCCAGGCAATGGCTGGCGCGCTCTTTTCCCGCCTTGCGGGTGGGGGGATCGCTGGCCGACCTGCCGCCTTTTTTGTCGCAGGAGCTGCGGCGATTGGTGGCCCAGGCGCGCCAGAGCGGCGAGCCGCTGGCCGACCGGTTGCTCCTCGTGCCGCGCGGCGGAGAAGACGACCTGTGCCTGCGCGCCGCCGCCGGGCCCCTGGCCGGCGAGACCCGGCCCGGCGCCGTGGCCCTTTCCCTGTACGATATCACCGAAGCGCGGGGCATCAGTTTTCAGGGCATGGTGGGCAAGAGCCGGGCCATGCAGCGGTTGTTCGCCACCATCGTCAGCGTGGCCCGCGCCGAATCCACGGTGCTCATCACCGGCGAGTCGGGCACAGGTAAGGAGCTGGTGGTTGAGGCCATCCACCGTCTGAGCCCGCGGGCCGCGGGACCGTTGGTGCGGATGGACTGTACGGCCATCCCTGAAGATTTGATGGAAAGCGAGCTGTTCGGCCACGCCAAGGGGGCGTTCACCGGCGCCCATAGCCGGCGGTCCGGACGGCTGGCGCAGGCCGATGGCGGCACCCTTTTTCTCGATGAGATCGGCGATATTTCCCCTCGCTTGCAACTACGGTTGCTGCGCTTTTTACAGGAACGCACCTTTTATCCAGTGGGAAGCGATCAGCCGGTGCAGGTGAACGTGCGCATCATCGCCGCCACCAACGCCGATCTGGCGCAGCGGATCGCGGCGGGGCGGTTCCGGCAGGATCTGTACTACCGGCTGCGGGTGGTGGATGTGCGGGTGCCGCCCCTGCGTGAACGGGAGGATGATGTGCTGCTGTTGGCCGATCATTTTCTGCGCCGTTACGCACTGCGGTTCCAGCGGCAGGTGATCGGCTTTTCCGACGCCGCCCTCGCCGCCCTTCGCCGTTACCCGTGGCCGGGTAACGTGCGTGAGCTGGAGCACGCGGTGGAGCGGGCTGTGGCCCTGGCTGGGGGCTCGACGATCACCGTTGATCTGTTGCCAGAGGAGATCGTGGGGACCGGGCCGGGTGAAGATGCCGGGCCAGAGAAGGACGGGCAGGAGGTAACGGATGACGAGCGGGGACGTTTGCTTCGCGCCTTGGCGCGCACCGGCGGCAACAAGGCCAGGGCGGCCCGTCTTCTTGGCATCGACCGGAGCACGCTCTACCGGCGGCTCGCCGCCTTGGGCATCGACGTGGAGCAGGAGTTGCAACGTTATCTGGAATGAGGCCGCTGTTTTGCCGGTGGAGCCGGGGTGGGGCTGAGGCTGGAGGACCGGAGCGACAAGGCATGAGTGAGCCTGCCATTTTGCTGGTGGACGACGAAGAAGCGCTACGCGAGACTTTTGTCATCTTTCTTCGCCGGGCCGGGTACCGCCAGGTCGTCGAGGCCGCCGATCTGACCGAGGCCCTGGCCCAGCTTCGGGCCCAACGGTTCGACCTCGTGATCAGCGATATCGTCTTGGGCGCGGATAGCGGTGTCGATCTGTTGCGCGAGGCGCGGCGGCTTGGCATCCAGTGTCCGGTGGTGATGATCACCGGCTATCCCTCGGTGGAGACCGCGGCCGAGGCGGTGCGCCTCGGCGCGTTTGACTATCTCACCAAACCGGTCTCTAAAGACGCCTTGCTCGCCGTGGTCGCCAGAGGGTTGGAGGAAGAAGAACGGCGCCAGGCCGAGGCCGCCCGTTTATGCGCCGGCGAGACCGCGCTTTCCCGGCTGGTCCTCGATGCCTTGCCGGAGATGGTTTTTGCCGTGGACGCCCGGGGTACGGTGACCGCAATGAACGACCTCGCCCGCTCGTGGTGCCAGCGCTTTCTGCCTTCCCTGGGCCGCGGCAAGACCCTCGATCCTGAACACCCCTTACAAAAGGCCATGCTCCTGGATTGCCAGCAGGTGCTCGCCACTGATCGGCCCAAGGCGGAACATCGGCTGGAGTGGCGGAATGAGCAGGACGTGCGGGTGGTGGGCTTGGCTGCTGCGCCCTGTGAGGAAGGGGTGGTCCTGACCCTGCGGGACGCCACAAGCAGCGCGTCCCAGAGGAGGGAAATCGCGCCGCCTGCCGGCATGGTGGGCGAGAGCGAGGTCATGCAGCGGTTGTTCCGCCGTATCCTCCAGGTGGCGGAGGTGGACGCCACGGTGCTGCTCACCGGTGAGTCTGGCACGGGAAAAAACGTGGTCGCCCGCGCCATACATGCGGCGAGCGCGAGAAAGGAGGCGCCGTTCGTGCAGGTGGATTGCGCCAGTCTGCCGGAGGAGATCCTGGAAAGCGAGCTCTTTGGCCACCGCCGCGGCGCCTTTACCGGCGCGGAGCGGGACCGCCGCGGCCGCATCCTCCAGGCGGACGGCGGCACCCTGTTCCTCGATGAGCTGGGCGAGATATCGGCCAAGATGCAGTTGCGGCTGCTGCGCTTTCTCCAGTCGCGGTTTTTCTATCCCGTCGGGTGTGACAAACCGGTGTCCGTGGATGTGCGGGTGATCGCCGCCACCAACGCCGACTTGGCCGCCAAGGTGCGGGCGGGGGAGTTCCGGGAAGATCTGTACTACCGGTTGCGGGTCGTGGATATCCACCTGCCCGCCTTGCGGCACCATCGGGAGGATATTCCGTTATTGGCCCGGCATTTTCTTGCCCGCGCGGCCGCTGGCGGCAGCACCGCCGCTCCCCCTGGGATCAGTGAACAGGCGATGCGGCTTCTCATGCGCTACCGTTGGCCGGGCAACGTGCGGGAACTTGCCCACGTCATGGAGCGCGCCCTTGTCTTTTGCCAAGGGGAAGAGGTGCTCCCCGAACATCTGCCGCCAGAGGTGGGCGGCGATTCCGCGGTGGGAGACGCCGGCCTGCCGGCAGGGGCCCCGCCTCCTTCCGGCGTTGCCAGGGAGGCGGGAGAGGGAGACGAGGCGATGCGCCTGCTTGCCGCCCTGCGCCGTACCGGCGGCAACAAGGCCAAGGCGGCCCGGCTTCTCGGCATTGACCGGAGCACCCTTTACCGTAAATTGCGCTTCCACGGCATTGATCCCACGGCCTACCTTGACGGGATCTAACAGTCCGTTGAAAAAGCCATCCTTATTCAGTCTGGCCCGCAGAACAAAGCCGGCGCGTTCGGCGAAGCGCACTGAGCGCGACGGTTGTGTTGCATGTGGCGCAGCAGTTGTGTGGCACACAGCCCGTTTTTCAACGGCCTGCTACGGCCTGTCAACGCCCCGGCTCCTGACAAGGCGTTGCAAGGCGGCGCCGCCTTGCAGTACGCGGGGCGCCGCTTCCTTTCGTTCCCTTGGTCGGCGGCCGGGCACGGCATATGCATCCTCCTAGAAACAGGAGGGCCCGTCAGGGTCAGGATGCTGGATCCGATCTGGTCGTCCGGCGGCAGGGTTCATGCCCCCCAGGCTGCCGGCGGACGGGCCCTGCATCTGGAAACAGGCAGGCAGGAGGAGGCGAGTCATGGCAGAGGTAATGGGACATCGTTGCGCGGCTGGAGTAGAGGAACGGAAAAAGGCCCGGACGCGGCGCGGCAATACGCCGACAGAAACGGTTTTTGGGGTGCTTCTCTTGGTGACCGCTTTGCTGGCCGCCTATGGCGCGTTGTCGTTTGTCGTCAAATGGCTGGTGTGGCGGCTTGGCGGTTGAGGCGGCCGGAAAGACGGTGAGGCGGTCCGTCCGCGCCTCGCCTTGGGAAACGAGGAGGACGTAACAATGGCGACTGGCGGCACAGCAATCCAGCGGCAAGGGGAAGGGCAGGTCCTAAACAGCGAGGCGAGAAAGGAGGCGCGGCCGCGTCTTGCTGAACGGTGGCCGGTATACCTGGTGGCCTTTTTGAGCGCAGCGGTCGGCTTCTGGGCCTTGGCCGCCTTGGTGGGAGGGGTGCTCCACTGTTGCGCTTCGTCCGCCGCGTTCCAGACCGCCCTGGCGAAGATGGTCACCGGTATTTGACAACGGCTGCTTGTCCCGTGCCGCAAAAACGGCCTGGCCCGCACCCTTTTGGTTCTGGGGGTGCTGCCGGCCGTTTTTTTTATATAGTCCGTTGAAAAACCATCCCTGGCTTTTTCCACCACGGTTGGCCAAAGCGCAAGCGGCCAATCTCACGAATTCCTTCCTGTGCCGCCCACAGCCCGTTTTTCAACGGGCTGTTATGGTTGCCGGGCGTCTTGCCGTTGTTTTGTTGTTCCTGCGCGCGTCTTTGTTGCGTGCCACACAACTGTGGCAACACAACTGTTGGATGCAACAGGTCTGCGGCGCCGACAACCGCGCTATTAGCAGTCCGTCGAAAAAGTCATCCCTGACTTTTTCGACCACGGTTGGCCAAAACGAGTTTCGGCCAACCTCGCGAATTCCTTGGCTCTTTCAGAGCCGCGGAATTCGGCGGCACATCCCTGTGCCGCCCACAGCCCGTTTTTCAACGGGCTGTTAGGCTGTTTTGCACGCCCTCTGGCGGGCAAGAAAGCGATAGTGACGTAATCTCCAGGTGTTCTGGTATGCATCGTTGTGTTTCATATTTGTCGTATAGATGGCACGGCCGGTGCAATATCTCGATGACAAAGACGCAAGGCAGAGCCATCAACGGACCCACAACAAAAGGAGGTACGACCATGACGGCAAGCACGCAACAGATGACCATCGTTCGAGGCGACACACGGCGGACAGAGAAAAAGGGCGGTCATGCCCTGGAGAACACCTTTGGGGTGTTGATGTTCATCGCCGCCATTGCAGGCGTTTGGCAGGCGGTGCATCTCCTGGTGCGGCTCTGGCTGCATCTGTAGGAGAGGGCTGGGGGTAGAGCCCTTGTTTTTGGCGGTTGAGAGCCAAGAACGGGGCGGCGGCAGGGGGATCGCCGCCCAGACTTTATGAAGTGTTGGTTGCAAGGAGGAAGTCATGAGCAAGAAAGTCGTATTACGGCTGGGCGTTGCCGGCGGAGCGCTGCTCTTTTTGTGGGGGGGCGCAGCCATCATCGCCGGTCTGGCGCAGGTGGACTGGCAGGTTGGCCGATTGATGGTGCAGTACATGACAGCGATCGGCATGATACGGGAGTTCCA
The DNA here is from genome assembly GCA_015488275.1 of Deltaproteobacteria bacterium. Classification (GTDB taxonomy): domain Bacteria; phylum Desulfobacterota; class Desulfobulbia; order Desulfobulbales; family S012-135; genus S012-135. The sequence goes on along the minus strand of WFOD01000030.1, from coordinate 12,327 downwards.
TACCTTTGTCGATTTCTACACCCATGTCAAAGGCATTGAGTATCTCATCTGCCTCGCCTTCTTTGTGGCGTTTCCCGTCTACTACTCCATGCTCAACAAAAAGGCGGACACGGCGTCCAGCACCTGAGTTCGCCATGTTTCGGGGAGGTTGCGATGAAGAAAGCGAGGAAGATACCACTGTCTGGCCTGGCCGCTGTCCTTTCTCTTGGCCTTATGGCGCTGGCTGGCGGCCAGGCAGTGGGCTTTGACGCGCCGGAAGAGGTGACGCTCGATCAGATGGCCGACCTGTACGAGCCGGTGGAGTTCGATCATGCCGCCCATATCGAGCTCACGGAGGAGAATTGCGCCGTCTGCCACCACCACACCACAGGGGAGACGCCCGTCCAGGCCCGCTGCCTGCACTGTCACGCCACACCGCAGCCAGCCGAGAGCGTGGCCTGCGCCGATTGTCATCCGCAAAACCGTTATGCGGCAAGCTATCTCCGAGCGATGACGGCCGCGCCCTATCGCTATCACACCGATATCGTTGGTCTCAAAGGCGCCTATCACCGGTTGTGCCTTGCCTGCCATCAAGAGGAGGGCGCGCCAACCGGTTGTCAGGAATGCCATGCGCGCACCGAGCGGGGCGACCGCCGGTTCCACGCTGGCGCCTATGCCCCTGCCCAGCGGCCGCAGGCGGCGCATCACTAGCTGCTGGCTGGCGAAAAACGGGGCTGAAAAAGCGAACAGGGACCTGGCCCGCTGCTGTTGCGGCCGCCGGCAGGCGGCGTGGCGGGGGAGGTCTGAGAGAGAAGGGGGCAAGCGATGAAAAAGGTTTCGAGAAGATCCCTGCTAAAGGCCGGGTTGGCGGGTGGCGTTGCCGCAGGTCTTGCCGGCCGGCCGGCGTCGGCGCGGGCCACCGCCTCTTTTGGTGGCTATCCTGAGAGTATGGGAGTGCTGGTCGATCTTACCCGCTGCATTGGCTGCCGGAGCTGCGAGGCGGCCTGCAATGCGGAGCAGCACCTGCCCGAGCCAGACCTGCCTTTTGACGACACCTCGGTGTTTGAAGAGAAACGGAGAACAACGGAGCGGGCCTATACCGTGGTCAACCGTTACGAGACGCCGGCGGCCGAGCATCCCCTCTACCGCAAGATCCAGTGCAACCACTGCAATGAGCCGGCGTGCCTGTCGTCGTGTTTTGTCAATGCCTACCGCAAGACGCCGGAGGGCGCGGTGATCTACGATCCCACGGTCTGCGTCGGCTGCCGCACCTGCATGGTGGCCTGTCCTTTCTACGTGCCGGCCTATGCCTATTCGAGCGCCACCAACCCGGTGATCAAGAAGTGCATCTTCTGCTACGACACCCGGCTGCGCTACGGCCGGCCGCCGGCGTGCGTGGAGGCCTGCCCGCAAGAGGCCCTTACCTTTGGCCGGCGTCAAGACCTCATCAAGATGGGCCATGAACGTATCCGCAACCATCCTGGCCGGTATGTGGACCATATCTACGGCGAGACCGAAGTGGGGGGCACGGCCTGGATGTACCTCTCCAGCGTGCCTTTTGACCAGGTGGGGTTTGACACCGACTTGGGCACCGCGCCGATCATCTCCTACGTCAAGGAGTTTCTCACCATCGTGCCAATGGTGCTCACCATCTGGCCGGCGCTGTTCGTGGGCTTTCATCTGTTGGCTACCCGAAAAGAAAACGCGAGGGACAAGGAGAAGAAATCATGAGAGCTGCGGTTGCTAACGGCAAGTTGGGGCCGGGCGAGGCCGTCCAGGCCGGCGAGGCGGCGCGGTGGACCCTGCGTGAGAAGCTGCTGCTCGGTCTGTCCGGCCGGCAGTACCTCGCCCTGGTGTTCCGCAACCCGGTGAACTGGGTGCTGGCGTGCATTTTTGCCGTGGGCGTGCCGGTGATCGTTGGCCGGTTCGTCTTCGGTCTCGGCTGGGCGACGCACGGCTCCTACGATTATCCGTGGGGGCTGTTCCTGGCCTGGGGGCTTTTCACAATGGTGCCACTTTCCGCTTCTGGATTTATGCTGGGCACCACGGTGGAGGTCTTTGGCCGCACCGACTTCAAGCCTATCGAGCGGCTGGCCCTCCTCAACGGCCTGCTGGGCTATTTTTTTGCTGTTGTGTACCTGCAGGTGGATCTCGGCCAGCCGTGGCGGCTCATTTATCCCATGTTCGTCTCCCTGGGGCCGGCGGCGGTGCTCTTTCTCGTGGCCTGGCACGTGGCCACCTATCTGTCGGTGCAGATCGCCGAGGTCTCGCCAGCCTTTTTCGAATGGATCGGCTGGCAACGGGGCAAGCAGGTGGTCCGTTCCATGATCCTCGGGTTGACCATTGCCGGCATTATCCTCTCCACCCTGCACCAAGGGGCCCTGGGCGCTCTGTTCACCTATGCGCCCGGCAAGGTCCATCCTCTTTGGTATTCCGCCCCGTTCCAGTGGTTCCATTTCTTTATTTCTTCAATCTTCGCCGGACTCTCGATGCTCATCGTGGTCAGCAGCCTGTGCAAGCGGTTCATGACCTGGCGCTGCGACGAACGGTTCCTGGGAAGCCTCGACCGGCTGACCATTGGTCTTGCCAAGGGATCGAGCCTTGCCCTGGCCACTTACCTGGTGGTCAAGATCATCGGCGTGGCCCATGATGGCGACTGGCTCTACCTTGCCACCGGTTGGGGTCAGTACTTCCTCTTTGAGCTCTTTGTCGGGGTGATCGTCCCCCTGGCGCTCTTTACCCGCGCCATCCGGCACGATCGCGCCGGCTTGGCCAGGGTGGCCGCCTGGATCGCGGTGGCCGGCATCGCCCTTAACCGGATCAACACCGCGCTGGTGGCCTTTAACTGGAAGCTCTACCAGGAGGTGCCCCATTGGCGTGAGGTGGTGATCGTAGCGACCATCTACGCCTTGTACTTTGTGGTCTACCGTTTCATCCTCTACCGGTGGCCGATCCTCTACGAGTGGCGGGAAGGGCAGGAGGAGCCATGCATGACTTTGAGCCGTTCGAGCACCGGCGGGTGATCAGCGCTGGGGCCGCCGGGCTGCTCTTGCTGCTGCTTTTCGGCCTGGCCCAGCTTCAGATCTCCAGCTATCAAAAGCGGCTGGTCGGCGATGCCGACCGGCTGCTCCTGCGTTTCCAGGCGGTGCGGGAGTATATCGTCGCCGCAATGCTCGATAACCGCCTGCCAGACCTGGTGGCGGCCGTCGATGAACTGGAGGCAGTGGAAGAGGGGCTTGATCGCCTGTTGCACGATCCTGTGATCCCGTCCTCTCTGCGGTCGCGGTTCGTGGCCCGGGACGCCTTCGCCGATCTGGTTCTCGGCCTGCGGCAAGCGGCCGCCCGGGGAGGTGCCCGGCAGGCGGCGGTTCTGCACGGCGAGCTCCAGTCCGTGGAGGCGGAACTCCACCGCTTGCACCGTGATCTGGCGGGCAGGATGGCGGCCAAGACAAGGGGCTTTCAGGCCCTGCTCGTCGGGGTCCTGCTGCTGCTTTTGCTCGCACTCGCGGCCCTGGTCTTTCTCTACCATACGCGCCTGTACATGCCCCTTTGCCGGTTGCGGGAGCAGATGCCCCTTGCCGCGGCCGCCAGGAAGGCGGACAACTGGCGCGACGATCTCTTCGCCTCCCTGGTGGCCCAGCGGCTGGAGATCCTGCCGGCCACCATGCTCGGCCGTCTTACCTCGGGGTTTTGCCACGATATTGGCCAGGCGTGCAATATCATCGGCAACGCCTGTCAGCTCGCTGCTGAGGCCGATGACGGCGAACTGCGCTCCCTGCTCGCCCGCATTGCCACGGCGAACGACCGGATTGCCGATACGGTGCGCCTGCTCTGCTCGCTTGGCGGCGAGATGGCGGCGCCGGCGCGCCCCTTTGTCGTCGGTCAAGCGGTGGAAGAGGCCGGCCGTCTCATGCGGCTTGCCTCGGTGGCCGGCCGGGTGGAGGTGCGGCTCGACCGGTTGGTGGCTTCAGACCGTGGTAAGGGCAGCGCCGGCGCCTTTAAACTCTTGCTCATCGCCCTCTATCTCGATCTGTTCGGCCGGGAGGAGCCGGCAGAAGTGGTGCTTTGCTGTCGCCGCGGCGCGGAGCGTCGGTTCCGGGTGGCGCTGGCCGGAGTCGCCGCCGGGCGAAAGACGGCGGGAGAGGGCGAGGCGGCCGACAGCGGCAAGGGAGACGCCGACCGGCCGGCCCTTGCCTTTTGCCGTGTCTTGGCAGAGGCGATGGGCGGTATGCTTTCCGTGTTTGACAGCGGCGACCGGGGACAGTGGCGGGTGGAGCTGTTGTGGCCTTGTGCGCCGTGACCGCCGTTTTCTTTCTTCCCTTGCTTTTTCCCCTGCTTCATGGCTTACAATGAGAGCGACAGGGGTGTTGCAACGAAGAGGGGGCGTTGCACATGCGCAAGGGGGTAAGCAGGAGGGCGGCGGCGCTGGCGGCCGCAATCCTGCTCCAAATAACGGCGGCGTTGACGTTGGCGGCGGCCGCGCCGCTGCGGCTCGTGGTGGCTCCTGAGCGGAACGCCTTTGACCTGCAGCGGCAGTACCGGCCCATCGTTGACTTCTTGGCCGCCACCACAGGACTGGCCGTCTTCCTCGACGTGCTGCCAGACTATACCAGCGCCGCCGATCTGTTCGCCGCTCGCCAGGCCGATGGCGGCTTCATCGGCGGCTACGCCTATCTCGCAGCCAGACGGCGTGGGGTTGCCGAGCCCCTGGCGCGGCCGGTTTGGCGTTCCGGACGCGCCGCATGTCGGGGATGCATCGTGGTGCGGCGCGACTCTGGTATTGAGAACGTCGCCGCCATGCGGGGCAAACGTTTGATCCTCACCGGTCCTGGCTGCACCACAGGGTACTTCTTTCCTTTTTTTTATCTCGTCAACTCTGGCGTCTCCACACCACAGCGGTATTTCTCCCAGATCGTTCTCGCCGGCAGCCATGACGCGGCGCTTTGGTCGGTGTTCACCGGAGAAAGCGATGTCGGCGCTGTGAAGGACGTGGTGCTGCGGCGGATGCAGGCGGCCTATCCCGCTGTTGCCGGCGCCATACAGGTGGTGGCCCGTTCGTCGGAGATTCCCAGCATCTGCTTTGTCGCCGGCCCTTCCATGCCCGATCCGCTCCGTGACCGCCTGCGATTTTTGCTGCTTGAAATGGACAAGGTGCGGCAGGGACGCGAGGCCCTGGCCCTTTTTGGCGCTCGCCGGTTCGTTGCCACGGTGGACGCTGACTTTGATCTGTTGCGGCGAATGCTGGCAGAGTTCGCAGCCCAAGGGGTAGGCCTCGACCGGCCGCTGTTTGGGGAGGGGGACGACGGTTCGTGAGCGTGTGGGACGCGATTTCGTACGGCAAGGCCCGCGCCTGGGGCCTGGTGGCCATGTTTGGCTTGATCGCTGTTTTGGCCGCCTTCGCCTATGTCATCTTTCACCGCCAGGCCAGCGCTATCCGCCAGATCGTCAGTGTGGAGGAAAGGAGCCTGCACCGTTGGTATGATGTCAGCGCCCTGCTCGCCGAGGCCAAGGACCGCCTCTACGACTACCACCTGGGCCGGATCCACACCCTGGCGCCGGTCGATTTTTTGGTCGCTCGCGCCCAGATCGAAGTGGATCGGCTCCGGCAGTTGGTGGGCGAGAGGCGGGAACAGGCCACTATCGACGAGTTGCGCGACGCCATCCAGGGCTTTCGGGTGCAACTGCTCGCCTATCGCCGGTCTGCGCCGCCCGCAGGTTTGAACGAGGTTACCGCCCGCCAGGCAGCGCGCATGGCCCTGCTGGCCCGCACGGCTGTGGACGTGGTGGCCCATCGGGTCGCTCAGAAGCATGAGGCGATTCTCGCCGCCAGCGACCTGTCGCAGCGCCTGTTGGTCGCAGGGCTTGTTTTCGCGGCCATGCTGACCATCTTTCTCGCCTTTGTCCTCAACCGGGCCCTTGGCCGGCCGGTGGAGCGGCTGGTGGCCGCCACCGAATCGCTGGCCGCCGGCAATTTTCACCATCGGGTGCCGGTGGTTTCCGACGACGAGATCGGCCGGCTTGGCCAGTCCTTCAACGACATGGCCCAAGAGCTGGAGCGTTCCCGCGCCGAGTTGCTGCGGACCAAGGGCTATCTGGAAAACATCGTCCGCTCCATGATCAACAGCCTGATCGTGGTCGATCCCACGGGCCATATCGAGACGGTGAATCTCGCCGCCTGCCGCCTGCTGGGGTATACAGCGGCAGAGCTGCGCGGCATGCCCTTGGCCCGCCTTTTTGCTCCCGGCTATTATGAAAAATTTCGCTTTGAAGAGCTCATGTCGTCTGCTGGCAGCGGCCAGCAGGAATCGGTGCTGCAAAGGGGCGATGGCACGACCGTGCCCATGCTGATCTCCGGCTCGGTGATCCAGGACGAGGCAGGGGAGGTCCAGGGAATGGTGCTGGTCGGTCAGGACATCACCGTGCAGGCCGAGGCCATGCGCGCGGGTCACCTCGCTTCCCTGGGCGAGTTGGCCGCCGGCGTGGCGCACGAGATCAACAATCCGCTCAACGCCATGATTAACTATGCCCAGATCCTGCTCGACGAACTGGCAGAGGAAGGGGCGGTCCGTTCTGGCGACCTCTTGCACCGCATCGTTGCCCAAGGCGACCGGGTGGCGGTCATTGTCCGCAGCCTCTTGTCGTTCGCCCGGGAGGAGGATAAGGCCAGGGAGGCGATCCAGCCGGCCGAACTGGTGGAGGAGACGCTGGCCTTCAGCGCTATGGGATTGCGCAAGGCGGGTATCAAGGTGGAGGTGCGGATCGCCGATGACGCCCCCTCCTTTCGTGGGCATTTCCAGCAGTTGCAGCAGGTGCTGTTGAATCTTTTGAGCAATGCGCGGGACGCGCTCAACCAAAAGTACGAGGGCGCGCACCCTGACAAGCGGTTGTGGATCGAGGTCGGCCGCCGGCAAGATGGGGAAGGCGGATGGCTGGCCATTGAGGTGGGCGATGCCGGCGTCGGCATTCCAGCCGCCCTGCTCGATAAGGTAAAGAACCCGTTTTTTTCCACCAAACCGCGAGGCATGGGCACAGGACTCGGCCTGGCCATCAGTCACGGTATTGTCGCCGATCACGGTGGGCGGCTGCTGATCGACAGCGTGGCCGGACGCTACACCCGGGTCACCGTGCTGCTGCCCTTGGAGGAGGCATGATCCGACAGGATGCGAGAGAGGCGAGAGGATGGAGCCGCCGGCAGTTTCTTTGGCGCTTGGCGCTTGGCGCGACAGTGGTCATGGTCTGCGCGCCATCGCCAGTCTTGGCCCGGCGGCTGTTTGGCCGGCGGCCCGATGGCAAGGCGCTCCTGGCCGCGAGATACTGGCTGGCGGTGTATCCTGACCGGTGCACTGGCTGTGGCGTGTGTGTCGCCGCCTGCCGCAAGGCCAACCATCTGCCCCCTGCGGCCAGTCGCATCGCCATCCACCAACGCCACGATAACCGTGCGCCCTCCTGGCTGCCCGTGCCCTGCCAGCAATGCGGCGAGGCCCCTTGCATCACCGTCTGTCCCACGCGGGCGAGTTTTCGGGACGAGGTGACCGGCCTTGTCTTGATCGACCGCACCCGGTGCGTCGGTTGCCGCGCCTGTGTGATGGCCTGTCCCTACGGGGCCCGCAGGTACCTGCCAGAGGAGGAGAAAGCGGACGGCTGCGATTTCTGTCTCGCCTCCCGCCTGCTGCGGGGCGAGAAGCGGCCGGCCTGTGTGGAGAGCTGTCCCCAGCAGGTCTTTCGTTTTGGTGTCGAGGCCGAGGAGCCGCTCGCCCAGGTCTTTCCCTCTGCCTCGCTGATGATCCTTCGGCCAGAGCGGGGAACGCGGCCGGCGGTTGTGTACCGGTTCGCGCCTCCCCAGGAGGAGCGGTGATGATGGTTGCCTTTGCCGTGGTCTTGCTTGTCTCCTGGCCTGTATGCGCCTGGGGTGGATGTGCTGTTACGGGCAGTGGTTGGGGGTTCCCAATGGCGGCCTACGCCTTTTTCGCCACCTTGGCCTTTGGCTCCGCCTTTACCGCCGCCATGTGCCGGATGTATGGGTTGACCCCTCTGGCGCCGTTTTTTCGCCGCGCCGTATGGCTGGCGATGGTCGCGGGCCTGCTTTCCTTCGCCTTGCTGGCCTGTGTGGTGGCCGCGCCCTGGCGTCTTTTGGTGTACAGCGCCATCACCCCCAATCCCACCGCCAACTTCTGGTGGCTCGTGGTGCTCACCGGTATGATGCTGGGATGCCTTTTTCTGCTGGTGGTCCTCCTTGGTTCGGCCAACGGCGATACGGATACCGTGGGGCAGTACGTCTTTCTCTTTGTCGCCGCAGTGGCCGCCTTTGGCGCCAACAACAATTTGGCCGCCTTGCTGGCCGGCATGGTGGATCCTCCTTTGTGGTCAGGTCTCCAGGCGTTGATCCTCTTTTGCGCCTCCACCATTCTTGCCGGCTGTTCCCTGGCCGTGGTGGGCGGTCAGGCGGTGCGGGCCGGCGCGGGAAGAGAGTTGTCGGCCGCGGAGCGGAGCGCTGTGCAGACCGCCGGCGTGGTCATGCTGTTCATGCTGGTCGTCCTTGCCGGGGTAACCGCCTTTCGCCTTGCCGCGGTGCTGCGCTTTCCCGAGGATCCTGGCCATGAGGCGGCCCGGCTTTTGTTGACCGGTCCCCTGCGTTGGTCTTTTTGGGGAGGGGAGGTGGCTGTGGGCCTGCTTGCGCCCCTGGCCTGCCTGTTGACCGCGCGGGAAGGGCGGGAGCGGCGGGTGGCGCTGGCCGGCGGCCTTGCCCTTTTTGGCGTGTTGCTCCAGCGCTACCATCTGGTGCTTCTCGCCCGTTTTACTCCTTCTCTCGGCCCCTTCCAGCCGCCGGCCGGGAACCATCTTGTGCCCTCCCTTGCTGATGTTGCGGGGCTGGTCCTGGCCCTGGCCGTGCTGGGTCTGGCCCTGCCTGTGGGGGAACGCTGGCTGGCGAAAGGGGCGGCGCCACCGCTCGCTGGCGATGGTCCCCCTGAGGATTGATGGCAACTGATCACAGGGTTGCTCTTTCGCCTGCCGAAGTCGCGGCCTCGCGCACCGGGTATCTGGAAGCAGGTACGATTGATTTTTGCCAGAATTCCGTCTATAGTGTGCCTCACCTCGCAAGGGCCGGCGGGAGCCGGCCTGCAAGAGGACGCCAGCCGTGGCCTTGGGCCTGTTGCTGTCAAAGGACCGGGCCTTCGTTCGTGATGGAATCGCAAAGGGTCTGTCCCTGGACTTTCTGCGAGACCAGCCTTCGTGCTTGGCGGCAAAAAAAAGAGGAGAAGACATACCAATGCTGCCCCTTGCGACCAAACCCATCGATCCGACCAAGGTGCGCACCGTTGTCTATCATTTGCCCGAGGGAGAGACCGTGGTGATCGACGCCGACGGCTTGGAGGACTTTTTCGTCTTCCCCTTTGGCCGGGTTTGCGACACATCAGAGATCAACGGCGTGGTCCACGTCTATCCCATCGGCACCGCCTGACGCATCCTGTGGAGTTTCAGCCCCCCCGCTATCGCAGCCTTCTGATCGCGGGCCTCGGCGCAGTGGGCCGCGCCATGTGTGTGCTCGGGCAGGAGTTGCTCGCCTCGTTCGAGCGGGTGGTGGCCGTGGACCGGCTGCCCCTGCCGCCGTTCGTCCGTTTGCCCAAAAGGATCGTTTTTGAGCAGTGGGACATCACCGATGGCCTGCGGCTCGGCCATCTGCTCGACCGTCTTCCCCAACCGGTGCTGTTCGCCAACCTCTGCGTTGGCGTGGACAACCTGGTCTTGCGCCGCCTGCTCGCCGACCGGGATGCGGCCTATCTCGACGCGGCCTGCTCAGCCCCAGAGGGCGTCAACGAGGTGCGCTTTTCGCGCATGATGCCCTACTCCTTGACCCCAGTGGATAGCCTGCGGCCCCAGTGGCTCTGCTGGGGGATCAATCCCGGGCTGGTGGAGCTTGTGGCCCGGCGGTTGATCCACCAGGCCAAGGAGCCGGGTCCCTTTTCGGTCACCGTGTTCGAGCACGACGAGATCCACACCGCAGACACGGACAACGGCCGGGTGGCGGTGGGCTGGTGCTGCGATTCCCTCATCGAGGAGGTGATGGAGTCCCCCACCTTTTTCGTGGCCGGTGGCCGTGAGATCGAAGATACTGCTCCTGGCGCCCGGCCTGTCACTGCCCGCTGGAACGGTGCCGCTGTGCCGAGCCGTTTGGTGGGGCATGAGGATATCTGGAACCTTGGCCGCCTGCCCGAAGTGCGGGACGCGGCCTTTGTCTATGGCCTGCACCCGCGGATCATGGCGGTGTTCGACACCGGCGAGGTGGCCGAAGCCAAAGAGCGCTTTTACGTTCCTCCGCCGCAAGAACCGGTGTACGGCCATGAGCGGGTGGCGGTGCAGGTCAGCGGGCAAGACGGCTGGCGGCAGACCCTGCTCTGGCAGGAGGATCATCACCAGACCTGGCGGCGGTTCGGCTGCAACGCTGTTCAGTATCAGACCGCCAAGGCGGTGCTCTTTGCCCTCTTGCTGATGCACCGCACGCCGCTCGGCGAGTTGGCCGGCAATCACACCGCCTCCTCCCTTCCCCTGGGGCCGGAAGCCTGGCCCCTGCTCGACGCCTGTCTGCAGGGGCTTGCCATTCGCTGGCAGGACGCCTCTTTTCTTTCCCTGTCGTGCTCTCCTGATATTTTCTAGTTGTTTCAGCCTGTTCGAGGCGATGTCGGGTGGAACGTCGGGTGGGATCGGCCCACATGCCGGCCGATGTCCGTTGTCCGCTTTCCCCTTCAGGCCGTACCGTGAGGGTAACAGAAGCAGCGCGCTGCCCCATGCTGTGAACACGCAATTTTCACTTTCAGGAGGTACGACATGCGACGAGGTGCAAAGCAGACCCTGCTGTTTGGCCTGGCGGCCGCAGTGATTTTCCTTGCCTCCGGCGTTTCCTTGGCAGGAACGGCGGCTGCGCCAACAGGTGAGCTGCGGATCGAGGGCAAAAAACCGGCCCGGTTTTCCCATGCAACCCACCTGGCGCAGGGCATGGACTGTGGCCAGTGTCACCATGACGCCAAACACCAACCCCTTTCAGCGCAAGCCATTGAGGCAAGGCTTTCCGCTGGCGGAACGTTGGCCTGCGGTTCCTGCCATACCAAGGGGGTTGCCAACAAGAAACTGCAACGGCGCAAGGCCGTCTTTCACGGCCGGTGCCGCACGTGCCACAAGCAGGGCTATAACGGCAAAAAGGGGCCGACCCGGTGCAACGGGTGTCACATCAAGAAAAAGCGTAAAAAACTCGAAGGCTGTTAACAGTCCGTCGAAAAAGTCATCTCTGACTTTTTCGACCACGGTTGGCCAAAACAAAGTTTCGGTCAACCTCGCGAATTCCTTGGCTCTCTTTCGGATATTCCTTGGGCACGGCCTGGGTCGGTCCGCGTCCCTGGAGCCTTCGGCACGGCAGTCGGCTGGGAAAACCCAAAAAGAGCCGGCGGAATTCGGCGGCACAGGGAGTCGTGCGCCTGGCCAGTGGGGAGGGGATTGCCGCCTGCTGGCCAGGCGTTTTTTCCTTGCGCCCGAGGCAACTTCCTGGGATGATAAGAAGAGGGTCCCCGTAAGGTTGGGGAGCGAGGGAGGGGAAATGTTCCACAGGACCGTTGCATGGCTTTTGTTTGCTATCCTGCCCGCCGGCCGCTTTTTCTCTTTGCCCTCCTGTGGTGGTTGCTGGCTTGTGGGGGAGTGGGCCAGAGCGGCGCGGCAGAGGCCAACCCCGCGGTGGCTCTGCCGTGTGTTGCCTGCCACGGGGGACTGACCCTTGCCTATCGCCACCCGCCGGTGGAGGAAGATTGCCTCAACTGCCACGTGCCACACTTTGAACCCGCGCCAGCGCCCGCCAACCTCCAAGATGAGGTCAATGACCTGTGTCTCGGCTGCCACGACGATCCCGAGGACACTGGCGGTCACCCGGTGGTGGGCCATCCAACCGAAGGCCGGCCCGATCCCTTTGCGCCGTCCCGGCCCTTCACCTGCCTTTCCTGCCATTTGCCCCACCAGTCTTCCATGCCCGTACTGTTCCGCTACCAGTACGACCTCCGGCAGGCGGCGGCCAAGGGATACCCTTGCGCCGTCTGCCACCACCGGCCGGCGAACGCTCCGGATCCGGTACCCGTGCGGGAATTGCTCCTCGACCCCGTGGCCTCGCCCTCTGGCCGGCGTCCTGTGACCAGATAGCAGCCCGTTAACAGCCCGTTGAAAAACGGGCTGTGCGCGGCACAGGGACGTGCCGCCGGATTCCGCCGGCTCTGAAAGAGCCAAGGAATCCGTGAGGTTGGCCGGAATTTGGTTCTGGCCAACCGTGGTCGAAAAAGCCAGGGATGGCTTTTTCGACGGGCTGATAGGTTC
>WFOD01000029.1 GCA_015488275.1 Deltaproteobacteria bacterium | reverse complement strand
TGGCCTTTACCCCTGGCCCATAGACGAGCGGCGGCCGCACCACCACCACCTCCAAACCAGTGGCCGCAGCCACGCCAAAAAGACGGCGCTCGGCCTCCCGTTTGGAAAGGGCGTAGGGATCTTCGGCACCAGGGGACAGGACAGAGGCCTGCGCCGTCGCCGGCGGCAGATCCACCTCCCGCGCCTTGATCGAGCTGCAGAAGACCAGTCGGCGGACGCCGGACGCCGCCGCCTGCCGGGCCAAGCGCTCACTTCCCAGCACGTTGACCTCCCAGTAACGCCGCGCCGTGGCCCGCGCCTGGTCTCCCATCCGGTGCACATGGGCCGCAAGATGGACCACGACATCCGCGCCCCGCAACGCCGAACGCCAATCGGTATAGGGTCCGATATCACCAACCACGGCTATTTCTTCCCGGGTCGCCATTTCCTTCTGGTGGCTGGCGCCGACAGAAGACCGGGACCGCACGGCGAGCCGCACCGCAGCATCGCGCTCGGCCAGCAGACGGCGAAACTCGCGGCCGATAAACCCGTTCGCCCCAGTAAGGAAGATCATGGCTACGTCCTCAATACTCCCGCCGTTCACCAGCGCGCCGCGCCATCCGACCGGTAAGCTCGTCGTACAGCCGCACCGTCTGGGCCGCCACACGCTCCAGGGTAAACTCCGCCTCGACCACGGCCCGGCCGGCGGCGCCAAAACGGCGGCGCAGACCAGCGTCATCGATGAGCCGACGCAGGGCCGCGGCCAAACCGTCGGCGTTGCGGGCCGGCACCAAAAACCCGGTTTGCCCATCACGGACGATCTCCCGGCAACCGGGCACATCGGTGGCCACCAGGGGCAGGCCGCAGGCCGCTCCCTCCAAGAGCACCTTGGGAAGCCCTTCCCGGTAGGATGGTAGGCAGACGACATGCGCCTGAGCAAAAACTCCTGCCATGTCGTCCTTCCGGCCCCACCACTCCACCACACCCGTATCGCGCCAACGAGCCAACTGGGCTTGCGGGATCGCGGCCGGGTTCTCTGGATCAGTATCCCCCACGAGCACGAACCGCGCCGTGCATCCCGCCTGCCGCAGCTTGGCCGCGGCGGCCACAAACTCGCCCACCCCCTTGTCCCACAACATCCGCGAGGCGAGGACCACCACTACCGGCGGCGGCGGCTCAGGACCTGGCCGGAAGAGGCCGGTATCCACGCCAGAGCCCCGGATGAGCACCACCCGTCTCGCCTCCACCACTCCGCTCTGGACTAACAGATCGCTATCGTCCTGGTTTTGCAGGATCACACGGCTGCCAGGAGCACGGAACAGCAAACGAAAGGCCCCCCCCACGAACGACCGCGCCAGCCGCGCCTTCCTGCCTTGGGAGATAAAAAGAAATCCCATACCGGCCAGGGCGTTCACCGTTGCCGGTATGCGGGCGATCCGGGCCGCAATCCCGCCATAGAGAACCGGCTTCAAGGCCACAAGATGGACGACATCCGGCCGCCACAGGCGATAGAGGCGGATCAGGCGCAGCAGCGCGTCCAGCTCTCGCAGAGGATGACGGCTGCGGCGGCTCACAGGCCAGGAAAACAACTCTACGCCGTGCTCCCGGATTTCATGTCCATGTTGCGCCACCCGGCAGGCCACCGCTACCTCGTAGCCCGCACGCCTGGCGACCACGGCCAAGCCCAACCGGTGGGAGCAGAAGTACCAGTCCTCGGTGATCACAAAGAGCAGCCTAGGCATGGAGCCTCTCCATCCAGGACTGGAACATGAGGACCGCCCAGAGCTGATACTGGCAATTCCGCCGGCCGGCAAGGTGCGCCTCCCAAGCGCGCCGGATGGGCGCAGGTGTAAAAATATTCTCCCGTCGCAAACCCTCCTCGGACAAGAGGTCTTCCGCCCACTCCCGCAACGGCCCGCGAAGCCAGCTGTCGATGGGCACGGCAAAGCCGGTCTTGGCGCGATCCACCAGCCTTGGCGGCACGTAGCGAAAGAGGATCTGGCGCAAAAGCCACTTGCCCTCGCCGGCCCGCACTTTCATGGAAAAGGGCAGTCGCCAGGCGAACTCGACGATCCGGTGGTCGAGAAACGGAATGCGGGTCTCCAGGCTCACCGTCATGGCGGCCCGATCCACCTTGGTCAACAGATCGTCGGGCAGATAAGATACAAGGTCCCGGTACATCATCCGCTCCGCCACGGTAGCCAGTTCTGACCTTCCTCCGGTCTCCTGTGCCCCGCTCTCTCGTAGCCGCCCGCCGCTGACGAGCAATCGGCCCGGCTGGGGCCACACCGCCACCAGCCGCTGGTACATGGCGTCCACGTCCGCCACGTCCAACAGGCCGGCGAGTTTGTGCAGCCGCTCGCCTGGAGTGTCGTAGCGAAGCCGCGGCGGCAACAAGGACCGCAAGGGCGCAACCACACGATCCCATGTTCCCGGCGAGACAGCGACAAGGGCCCTGGCCATGAACCGGCGGAGGAAAGGCGGCATCCAGGCGTAACGCCGCCACAAAGCCTCTCCCCAGACGTAGCGGTTGTAGCCGCCAAAAAGCTCATCGCCTCCATCGCCGGAAAGGCTCACCGTCACCTGCTGCCGGGCCAGACGGCAGATGAGCACCGTAGGGATCTGTGAGGCGTCGGCAAAGGGCTCGTCAAAGATGGTGGAGAGACGGGGGACCACCTCCTGCGCCTCGCCGGAAGATACGCGCAGTTCGGTATGCTCGGTGCCCAGGTGGAGGGCGACCTTGCGGGCATATGGGGCCTCGTCGTACTCTGGATCGGTGAAGCCAATGGTAAATGTCTGGACCGGCCGGCTGGACTGGGCTTGCATGAGCGCCACCACGGTGGACGAATCAATCCCCCCAGAGAGAAACGCGCCCACCGGCACATCGGCGACCATCTGCAAACTGATGGCGCGCCGGATACGCTCTTCCAGCTCTTGGCGCGCCTCCTGCACATTTCCAGTAAAGGGCGCGCGCAGACCGCTCTCCATTACCTGACGCGCCGACCAGTACTGCTCGGTCACTGGTTCCGCGCCAGGATCCGGGCCAAAACGCACCAGGGTGCCAGGCCTCACCTTGCCGATGCCCGTATAGATGCTCCACGGCGCGGGCACACACCCGTAGTAAAGATAGAGGAGCAGGGCCTGCCGGTCGATGGGCCGGTCAAAGGCCGGATGCCGCCGCAGGGGAGCGAGCTCTGAGGCAAAGACCACGCTTGCTCCCAACCGGCCGTAGTACAAGGGTTTTTCTCCTAGCCGGTCACGGCCAAGCCAGAGGAAGCGTTCTTTCCTGTCCCAAAGGGCGAAGGCGAACATCCCGACGCAACGCTGGAGAGCGGCGGGCAGTCCCCAAGCGTCAACCGCTGCCAGCAGGCTCTCGGTATCCGAACGCCCGCGCCACGCCGGCGCCTGGCCAGCGGTTTCCAGCTCGTCCCGTAACTCCTGGTGATTGTAGATCTCGCCGTTAAAGGCGATCACGTAGCGGCCGCTCCCGCTCATCATGGGCTGGCCGCCAGCGGGCGACAGGTCGATAACCGCCAACCGCCGGTGCGCCAGCACGATCCCTGCCCCGGCATCAAGCCATACCCCCTCGCCGTCCGGCCCCCGGTGGCGCAAAGCCGCCGCCATCCGCCGGGCCAAGGCCTCGGCTTCAGGGGCGTTTACCCCGCCGGGCGACCAAAAGCCGGTCAGGCCGCACATCTCTTCTTCTCCCTCTGCTCGCCAACCAATTCCTGCAAGAGACCATCAAAGCGGGACGCCACCGCCTCCGCCCGATACTCTTGGCGCATTTGCGGATCACCAAAGGGTATGGCCGGCGGCCGCCGGCGGGCCAAGGCAAGGGCCTCCTCCAGGGCCGCGGCAACGCGCGCCGGATCTGTTGGCGCCACCACCATCCCGCCCAGGCGCCCCACGAATTCGGCCGTGGCGCCTGGTGGGGTCAAGGCAAGGATCGGCCGGCCAGCGCCGAGATAGTCGATCAGCTTGCTTGGCAAAAACACGTTGCGGGCAAAGGGCGCATCGATGAGCAGGAGCAGATCGGCCTGCCGCATGAGCCGCAAAGAGGTCGCGTAGTCCACCCGCGAACGAAAAGAAAGCACGCCAGGCGGCAACGCGGCCTGCACCGCCTCCAGGTTGAGGCGTGAGTGCATCCGGCCGACGAACTCGACGCTCAGCTCGTCGAGCGCCTGCGGCCGCTGGCGACCGAGGCGCATCAAGGCCTCGAGAAAGGTGTCCGGTGTGCGCTGGCGGTAGAACGCGCCTACGTGGCGGACGACGAGGCGGGCGTTCCCGCCCTTCTCACCGTTCGTCCGGGGAAAGAGATCGGGATCATAGGCATGGGGCAAGACCGCGGCCTTGGCGGCAACGGCGGGAGGATATTTTGCCATCACCAGATGGCGCGTTTCCTGGCAGGTGAACAGGATACGGTCTGCCGCGGCCACCACTCGCGCCTCCAGCAGTCGGTTGAGCCACCGGGCCAGGGGGAGGCGAAAACGATAGGGGCTGTCGGCCCAGGGGTCGCTAAAATGCACCAGCCAAGGAATGCCTGTGGCCCGCTTGATCCGCAGTCCGGCCATATGCACGCTCATGGGCTGACCAAAGGTGACGAGCGCCTCCTGTCCGGCGAGCAGGTCTTGGCGCAGTATCTCGGATCCGGCACGCTGGCACCAGGAGAGAAAGCGATCAGGCATCAAAGGAAGGCAATCCAGCGCTCCCCGCAGGGTGTTGGGCGAATAGGCGGCCAGCCGCTGGACCAATGCGGGCGATCCAGCCGGAATCGTGGCGTCGCCCGCGCGCGTCTCATCTGCGCAGACCACGGTAATGGCGCATCGGGAGTACTTTGCCAGTCGGCCGATCTGAATGGAGCGGGGCGCGGGAATCGGCGGGTAGTAATAGGTAAAAAAAAGGACGTTCATTGCCACTCCCGCAGCCAGTGCTCGAGAATGAGCAAAATCCAGGTCTTGTGCGCCGCTTGCTCCTCTCCCCGGCAGGCACGGGCCACAACGGCGCGCATCGGTTTCCGGTGAAACAGCTCGGCCACTCTGGCCTCTTTGCCGGTGAGCATCTCCTCTGCCCAGTGGCCCAGGTCTTCCTGGAGCCAACGGTAGGCCGGCACAGGAAACCCTTGCTTGGGCCGGGAGAGGATCGCCGCCGGCAACCGGCGGCGGGCAAACTCCCGCAAGATGCGCTTCGATACCGGTCCGCTTCGTCTATCCCCCACCCGCCAGGCAAGCGGCAGGCGAGCGGCCCACTCGACAAGGGGATGATCGAGAAAAGGCTCCCGCAGCTCCAGGGACACGGCCATGCTCATCTTGTCCGCTTTCATCAGCAAATCCTCCACCAGCCACTGGCGGCAGTACACCTGAAGGATCTGGTCCAAGGGATGCCGGCCGCGCGCCTCGTCGTACCACGAACGGATACGGTCAAGGGTGGAGCTGGCCCGCAAAGGGGACCCGGCCCGCCAGAGCCCATCCTTTTCCTCTTCGCTCCAGTACGAGGTCATATGCATTCCCAGTGCGGCGAAAAACCCCTGCCAGCCGCCAGCGGCAAAAGCGGTCAACCGCTGGCCCAGCGCAGAGGATTGGGGCAGCAGGCGGGCCGCAGGCGCCAGCCAACGGGGAGGCAGCCACCGCTCCACCTGCCGCAGCATATCGAGCATGCGAGCAAAACGCTCCATCGTATAGCCAGCCAGGATCTCGTCGCTTCCCTCGCCAGACAGAACTACCTTGACGTGGCTTCGCGCCAGACGGCTGACATAGTACAAAGGGACAGAGGCGAGATCAGCCAAGGGTTCGTCGGCAAAACGCACGAATGCGGGCAAAAAATCCACAAACTCTTGCCGGCCGATACGCACCTCGTGATGCAGGGAGCCGATATGACGGGCCACGGCGCGGGCGTACGGCGTTTCATCCACGGCCCGTCGATCGGCAAAGGCCACGGAAAAAGTATGAAAGCGGCGGTGCCCAAGCTCAACGGCAGCAGCGCTCACCGCGCTGGAGTCCAGCCCGCCGGAAAGCAGAACACCCACCGGCACGTCTGAGGCGAGCAAGCGCTTTTCCACGGCGGCGAGAAAACGTTCCGCAAACTCCTGCACATAGTCCCGCCCCTGCTCCAGAGGTTCGGCCTGGAAACGCAAGCGCCAGTAGCGCTCCAGCCGCAAGCGCCGGCGCGCCAGATCCACGGTAAGCACATGGGCGGGCGGCAACTTACGTATTCCTTGCCATACGGTTTCCGGTCCAGGGACAAAACGCAAGGTCAAATAATGGTGCACCGCTGCCAGGTCAAGGGCGGGCCGGGCGGAGAGGCCGGCAAGGATCGCCTTGATCTCGCTGGCGAAAAAGAGGCATCCCTCACCCTCGCAGTAGTACAGCGGCTTGACCCCCAGACGGTCGCGCACCAGATGCAGCACCTTTTGCCGGGAATCGTAAAGACAGATGGCGAACATACCTTCCAGGCGCTGGATGGCCGCCAGGCCGTCGCGGCGGTAGAGGTGGAGGATCACCTCGGTGTCGGATCGGGTTGTGAACCGGAAGCCGTCTGCCTCGAGTTCGTCTCGCAGGGCACGGTAGTTGTAAATCTCGCCGTTGAATACGATCCCCACCCCATCGCCGGACCAAATAGGCTGCCGGCCACCGGCCAGATCGATGATCGCCAGGCGTCGCATGCCAAAGGCCACATCCACGCCGGCCCACAGGCCATCGTCATCCGGCCCCCGGTGGACGATGGCGCGGTTCATCGCCGCCACAATGGCACGGCCACGCTCAGGCGGCCCGGCCCACAGCGCGCCTACGATACCGCACATACCCCCCCCGTTGCAGCGAGCAGCTCGCCATAGGTCACCGGCGTGGCGATCCGCAGCCAAACGGCCACAGCGCGGAAGAACGCCTCTTGATCGTGAACGTGAAGCGGATCTACATAGTAGTTGAGCACACCGGCGCCGATCCGCCGGTACCGCCCGGCGGCGCGCTCCGCCTGCCGCAGATAATCCTCGGCCGTCAACCGCCGGTTCGGCGCGGCAAAGCAGGACCAGGAATCGAGAATGGCCAGGGGCGCATCGCCCATGCCAGAGACCGGAATCTCCACCACCCCGTAGTCGGCAAAGAGCGGTGCCCGGGCAAAGGCTTGATAGGGCAAGGTGGAGGAGGAAAACCGGCAGCCCAGCTCACCCAGGATACGGTGCACGAAGCGGAGCTGGGCCGGCGTGCGGAAGGTGCCGAAGTGGGGCGCACGGAAGCCCTGGGGCGAGATCCCAAGCAGGTCGGTCACTGCCTGCTGCCCCTGCTCGATATCTTGCCGCACCACCTGGCGGGGCTGCTGGTCGTAAAAAAAACAAGAGGCGTGCACCCTGCGGCAGGCATCGTAAAAGGTATGCTCGGCAAAGCCGTGGTTGATGAACTCGGCCCCGCGTTTGGCCAGCCTCTGGTAGACGGGGCCATCGGCCTCAAGCAAGCGGCCGGGCACGGCGTACACCGGCCGGGCGCCCATGTTGCGCAACCGTTCGTCCAACCGTTCCACCACCTGGGCGTCCTTGCGGGTATCGCAGTCGAACGACAGCACGAGGTAGAGGCGGTCCAGACCCGCCCGCCGGGCCCGCCGCTGGTAGCGCCGCCACAAGGGGGCGCTGCCGGCGGCCCGGCACCACAACAGGAGCAAAGGATACCAGGGATCGGCCGCAAAACGGTAGAGCCGGGCCAGTGCAGAAGAGAGTCTCACGCCCCCTTTCCTCCCTGCAAGCCGGTCCGCCGCAACACCGGCAGCAACAGCTCGGCGGCCAATCGCTGGCCCTCTGTCGTCCAATGGGGATCGATCTGATAATAGAGCGGCCGGCCCGCCGCCTGGCGAAACGGAGCCAACAGAGAAAGATAGGGGAAGCCGTGCTTGCGGGCGAGACCGGCGGCTAACATATCGGGACGGTCAAAGGAGTACCCCTGCCTGATGACCCGCAGAGCGGTCTGACGGGCGCGGGTGTCCGTGGCAAAGCCGCTTATTTCATAAAAACTGCGATGGACCTGCGCCTTGGACGGGATCCCGAGGACGACCACCGCCAATCCCTTGCGGGAGGCCAGATCGGCCAGTTCGCCGAACAAGGCGTCTGTCCGCGCAAGAGCGCGCCGCATGGCCGGACTTGGCTGGTTCTGCCACGACAGCATTTCGGCGAGCGGATAGCTGGCCAAAGGATCCTGGCTGCGGCCGCGAACCATTCCAAGATAAACGCGGGTATATAGCAGATCGAGCGCCATGCTCCGGCGCAACAAACGCTGGAGCTTTTTCCACGGTCCGCTGGCTGCAAGGCCACTGGCCGGTCCTGCGGCCGTGGCCAAGGCATTGTCGCGAAAATCGTTGCCCAAGTAAAATCCCAACACCACACATCTGGCCGCCACCTGGGAATGAGCCAAAAGGTCGCCAAGCAGGCGAAGCGCTTCCCCAGTGGAAAAACCGTCCATGCCAGCGTTGTACACCAAAAGTCCCGCCGCCCGTAACCGGCCAGCCAGGGTCTGAGACTCTGGCGTATTGACCGCCATGACGAACGAGTCGCCCAGCAAGATCACCTCACTCCTGGCAAGGCTCGCCGCCGGGTTACGCAAACCGTTTTCGTCTATGGCCACCGCCACGCTCTCGCCCTCTTCGTTGACAAAGCGAAAGGTTGTGCGCGGCGGATACACGTAGTAGCCGTTGCGGGGCACATACTCCACCCCACCGCCTTCAAAACCAAAAGGTTGGCCGGCCGGCCGCCGGGCGTTGGCAAAGAGCCGCAAACCTATCTCGGCTACGGCCAAAGAGCCGATCACCACGACCGCCAAAAGAACGGCCCACAACGCGCCTTGCCGCAGCCTGCCGCTCACCTCACATCCTCTCCCGCGGCTCCTGCTTCCCGCCGTTGCCGGCAAGAACGCTCTGGTAGATCGCCACGAACTTGGCCTCGGTCACCTCAGGCGACCAGTGCCGCCTGGCATGGGCAAAGGCCGCCCGTCCCAGTCCCTCCCGCAGGTTATGGTCCTCGATGAGCCGCCGCAAGGCGCTGGCGTACCCGTCCACCGAGTTCTCCACGAGCATACAGATATCAGGGGTGAGCTCGGGCACAGGATCGCCGTGCCGGCGGTTGATCACCACTGGCAGGCCGGTGAGCAGGGGCTCAAGCACTGATTTCGCGATCTCAAAGTACTCGGAATGGGTGGCAAAGATGTCGAAGTCCGGCAACATGCGGCACAGCTCGTCGTTGGGAACGGCCCGGAGAAAGCGCACCCGTTCCGCGACCCCGCACTCGGCCGCCACCCGTTGCAAGTGGTCGTGGTACACGCCGTCGCCGATAAGGGTGAGATGGACCCCATTGAGCCGAGCGACGGCCCGCACAAGGTTGTCGGGATTTTTTTCGCGGAACTGCCGGCCAACGGAAACGACCCGCACCGGCGCGTGGAGCCGGTAATCGTCTTTTTTTCGCAGGTGGGAGGGATTGAGCGTGTTGTAGCATACTTCGAACCGCTCGACGCCCATCCGCCGCAGGTAAGGAACAATGGGGCGGTAGACCGGCATGACGAGATCCGCGTTGAGCAATCCTTCCCGTTCGATCCGTTGCTGAGCCTGGGTGACGAGCCGTTTGAGCAGATGGTCCCGTGCCCGGCCCCGTACATCCACATCCGGGTTGATATGCATACTCACCAGATAGGGAACGCCGAGCCGCGCTTTGATGCGGCTGGCGGCAAAGGCGTTGAGCAGCGCCCCGTGACAGCGGATGAGCTGCGGTTGGACACTGGCGGCCAGCCGCACCGCGCCCCGGGCCCACCAGCGCATGAGGCGCGGCTGCCAGCCAAACGTGGGAAAAAACAGCGCCCGGCCGCCGGGAAGGTTGTGGAGCGCAAGGCGCGCCCCCCCCACCATCTTCTGCACGGCCGCCGGATCGGGCCGGTCGTTGTTGGTCATGAGGATATGGACTTCGCGGAACAGCTCGCCAGGATTGTAGTACCGCTCTGTGACCTCTCCCTTGCGCACAAGATCGGACAACCGGTCAGGAATAATGACCAGCAGCCGGTCAGCCGTAAACCGGTGCTCAAGCACTCCCATCTCCCTCTCTCCCGCGCAAGAGCCACATGCCAAGCATGAAGCCTTTCATCATCGCGCCCGCCTCGGCCGGAAATTCCACGCCACGCCGGATCGCCTGCACATAGCCACGCCACGCCTGCCGGTAGGGAGCGGACACGATGCCCGCCTCGTCCAGGGCGTCGTAGGCGCGGGCAAAGCACGCATCGTAACTGGCGTCCGTGGCAATACTCTTATCCCAGCGCAGATTCCACCCCATGCCCTTTTTGCGGCTCCAGGCGATCTCATGGGGCACGTGGCGGGCGTACCACTCTTTGGGCAGGAGCTTGTTCCGGCGCGGAGAAAACAGGCTGCCCACCTTCAACCGGTGCGGTAAACGGGCGGCGAACTCCACCATCCGGTAATCCAGATACGGGCTCCGGACCTCCACCTGGGCGGCAAGCCCTGAGATGTCTGGCAGGCGAAAGTTGCTGTCCACCGCGCTGCAAAAAAGACTCATGAACATCTTCAGATCCAAAGCGGCTTCAGCGCCAGCCTCCTTGGCCTCGGCAAGGAGGGCGCTAAGGTGGGCGGCCATCTCCTGCCGGGCTTCGGATTCTGCGACAAAAGCGGCGGCCTGCTGCTCGAGCGAGGCAAAAAAGGCCTCAGGGAGGGGAAGGCGGAGAAAGGCCGGGAAAAAATGGGCGCGGCACAAGGGGCGAAAAGGCCGCAACCATGCAAGGACCACTCCCCTGCGCCTGGTCCGCTCGTCGCCAATATAGCCGGTAAACAGCTCGTCCGCACCGTTGCCGGACAACACCACAGTGGCGTGGGGTTTGATGGCCTCGTACAACCGTTGCGCATAAACCAAGGGGAGCTGTTGGCAGGGCTGGTCGTAAAACCGGTAGGTGGCCGGGAGATCCGGCAACAAGCAGCGGTGGTAGTCGAACTGGATATGCCGCCATTCGAGACCGAGCAGGCCGGCCACCTGCTCGGCGATCCGCGTCTCCTCGCTTGGATCTTCGGCCGTGCTGTAGTCGATGGTGAAGCAGCGCAGCGGCGTCTGCAACCGCTTGGTGCACAGCACAGCAATAGAGCCGGAATCCACGCCGCCGGAAAAGGTGAGGGCCAGCGGCTGGTCGCTCCGCAGCCGGATGCGGATCGCATCGGCGAGCAACCCTTCGTACTCGTCGAAAAGGGCCGTCTTGCTCCTCGTCCATTTGGGCGCAAAGGCGAGCCGCCAGTAACGACGGGGCCGCAGGACCGTATCGCCCGGCCGCACCGAGGCGCAACAGGCTGGCGGCAGGGCGTGGGCCTGGCGGTAGATGGTGCTCTCACCGGGAAAGGTCCCGAGCAGGCTATAGAGCCCTATCCCCGCCGCGCTCAACTCGCCTGTCCAGCCAGGCATCTGCTGGAAGCCGTCAAGAGAGGAAGAAAAGGCGAAGACGCCATTGGCGGCAAACCAGAAAAGGGGTTTTTTGCCCAACCGGTCACGGGCAAGAAAGAGCCGCTGCTCCACCTGGTCCCAGATCGCCAAAGCGAACATGCCGTTGAGCTCCTCGCAGACCCGCTCGCCCAAAAGACGGTATCCAGCGAGCACCACTTCGGTATCGCTTTGGGTGCGGAACTTGACGCCGTGGCGGGCGTAGGCGGCCCGCAACTCCTTGTAGTTGTAGATCTCGCCGTTGAAGACGATCACATACCGGCCCGTGCTGTCGGCCATCGGCTGACCGCCGCCAGCCACGTCGATGATCGACAGGCGGGCGTGCAACAGGCGCGCCCGCTGGCCGTCCGACCACTGGCCCTCGGCGTCCCGCCCCCGGTAGCGGATGGCGGCGGCCAGGGCGCGGTCCGCTTCCTCTGGTAACCGGCGGATGTCCGGCCCGATGTATCCCGCTATGCCGCACACGTTTCTGGCCGCTCCCTCACCGGCGGTAGAACTCCGGTTGCTTGACGCACCATAGACCCGTGGGCCAGGAGCTGATACCGCGGATCACCAGACCGGCCTGCTTAATGGTGGGAAAAAGCTCCTGCTCGCTCCACGTATCGGCCCAGCTATTGCACCAGCCATCGTAGTTGTTGATGAACCGGTAGTCCCGATCCGGATGCATGACCGTGCCGAAAAAGGCGCGAAAGGCAATACCCACTACGGGAAGTTTGCACAGCGAGTACCAGAGCTGAGAGGAAAAGGCGGCAAGGATCCGCACCACCCAACGGTGCGGCAGGCGGCGGAACAACGTGATCTGCGCCAGCACCCAGATGCTGTAGAGTTGGAAGGGGATGAACGTGATGAGGGTATAATGTTTGGGCCGATTCTGCTCCCGCACGTCGTAGTGGATGATCGCCGGCGCATACACCCACACGTTCATCTGGCCCCCCTCTTTCACCAAATCGGCCGCCGCCAGAATCGCCTCCCGGGTCCTTCCCGTATGGTGCAGCACGCCAAGGGAAAACACATAGTCAAAGGTCTGGGGCCGAAAGGGCATGGCAAAGACGTTCGCCTGCACGAAAACGATCTTTTTTCGGTATGCGGGAAACCGCTCGAACACGATCTTGCGGAAGATATCCACCCCGCCGGTGAGATCCACGGCCACCACCTTGGCCGGACCGTAGTCGCGCAGCAACTTAACGGTGTACTGGCCAACACCGCAGCCGATGTCCAACACGAGGCGACCGGCCGCATAGCGGAACGCCTCGCCCCCATGACCGTTACGGTCAAAGATGTCGTGAATCTTGTAGGCCGGGTCGCTTTTGTCGATGATGCGGTAGTTGAGCCCTTTGCCGCGGTCAATGGCCGTCCACTTGTAGTCCCACGTCTTGTTGTACTCGGTGTCCTCGACAAAACGGGGGATGCCGTTGGTGATCCGGTAGCGGTTCCCGGAACCTTCGCTCACCAGCTCCCCCTCCAGGATCTCGCCGTCCTCACCCTGTTGCGTGACCGTATGGACCTTGAGCCTCTCTTGCGTGCGGGGACAGCAGAAATACTGCAAATCTTCAGGAAACATAGCACTGTACCGCAAGGTTTGTGTTAGCCGCCGGCCGCTCATGGCGCGCCGCCGCTGGCCGATGCATCACCTTTGCCCGGTTGCGCCAGCGTATCCCAGCCAGCGGCCCGTTTCGCAGGCCAAACGCTCCTCATACCGCGCCACGGCCTGTTCGTCCAGATACTCTCGATATCCCCCCACCTTGCCCTTACGCACATGATAGGCTTCGGGGTTGGCCGGATCACCGGTGGCGAACACCTCGGCCCCTGACGACTGGTAGCGTAGGGGCCGGCCAGAAGATTCGAGCCGTTTCATGTTGTCAAACGAGGAAAAGGCCACAGCCTCGTCGATCAACCGCTTGTCAGCCTCCACTTCCAGATAGCGCAGCAGCCGGTGGAAGCAGGCTGGAGTGTCGCGCCGCAGGTCCTCATAGCGCAGGAGGAAAAGACCGGCAACCGCCTGCCGCTCCGTCCGCCAAATGGAATGGAAGCGCAGGTACTTGTCAAAGCCCAGAACAGGATGGGCGAGAAATTCCTCTAAAGAGCCGGCAAACGTCTGTTCCCGCAGCTTGCTCTGGAGCCAGAACGACACCAGAGTATCCAGGGGATGCCGGACGATGAGCACCACTTTTTTGCCTGCAAAGGGCCCCACCACCCTTCTCCGCTCCAGGTCCTCTGCCCTCTGTTCCCGCCAGGACAGGGGACGGTGGGTGAAGGTGGCGGCAAACCCCAAGCAGTTGCGGATGTTGCGGCCCCAGCGGTCCGCCTCGTCAAACAGCGGCAGATCGGCAAGACCGCAGGCGAGCTGCACGTAACGGCCAAGCAGGAAACGGGTCCAGGT
>WFOD01000028.1 GCA_015488275.1 Deltaproteobacteria bacterium | reverse complement strand
CCACGACACAGTGCGCGCCAGCGACGGGCATGACCGGTCGTAGCGGCGGCGATCACACGGCGCAGCTTTTTCGTCCCCTCGATCCAGCGGCCAACCGCCTTCCCGCAGCGGTGCGCCGGGTGCATCTCATGGGCATTTGCGGCACGGGCATGGGCGCGCTTGCCGGAATGCTCCAGGAGGCGGGCTATGAGGTGGATGGCGCCGATGAGAACGTCTATCCGCCGATGAGCGATTTCCTCGCCCGCCGGGGTATCCCCGTGGCCCCTGGCTACCGGCCGGCCCACCTGGAGCCGCCGCCCGATCTGGTGGTGGTGGGCAATGTCATCCGGCGGGACAACCCTCAGGTCCAGGCCCTGGCTGCGGCCGGCCTCGCCTTTCTCTCCTTTCCCCAGACCCTTGCCGAGGTGTTCCTCCGCGACCGTCTATCGCTCGTGGTCTGCGGCACCCACGGCAAGACCACTACGGCCGCCCTCCTCGCCTCGAGTTTGGTGCGGGCAGGGTTGGACCCCTCCTTTCTTGTTGGCGGCGTGCTGCAAGAGTTCAACAGCAGTTTCCGCCTTGGCGGCGGCGAGTGTTTTGTCGTTGAGGGGGACGAGTACGACACCGCTTTTTTTGATAAAGGCCCCAAGTTTGCCCATTACCGGCCGCGCTTGGCCATTTTGACCAGCGTTGAGTTCGATCATGCCGATATCTTTGCCGACTTTGCCGCTGTCCGCAGGGTGTTCGCCCGCCTGGTCGCCATGTTGCCGCCGGACGGCTTGCTGGTGGCCTGTTTGGATGATCCTGTAGTGCGGGATTTGGCCGCTTCCGCCCCCTGTCAAGTGGCCGGCTATGGCGCGGGCGGCCAAGGCGAGTGGCGGTTGGCCGCTTGCGATCCCGCCGCTGGCCGGCTGACCGTGGACCGGGCTGGTGTGCGCTATGGGACGTTTTCCATCCCCTTGCCAGGCCGGCACAACGCGGTCAACGCCCTGGCGGTGATCGCAGCGCTCGACTGGTTGGGCATAGACCGGCAGCGGATCGCCGCCGGGCTTGCCACCTTTGCCGGCGTGCGGCGGCGGCAAGAGGTGCGGGGGGAGGTCGCAGGGGTGACGGTGATCGACGACTTCGCCCATCACCCCACCGCGGTGCGGGAAACCCTGGCCGCGCTCAAGGCCAGATATGCTGGCCGGCGTCTGGTGGCGGTCTTTGAGCCGCGCACCAACTCAAGCCGGCGACGCATTTTCCAACAAGCGTACGCCGCGGCCTTTGACGCCGCCGACCTCGTACTGGTGCGCGAGCCAACGCCGCATCGGGCCATCTTGCCGCAAGAGATGTTTTCCGCCGCCCGACTGGCCACCGATCTTCGCAAGCGGGGCGTGTCGGCCGAACATTTTCCCCATGCCGGGGCCATTGTCGATTTTCTGGCCGTTGCGGCGCGGCCGGGCGATGTGGTGGCCGTGCTCTCCAACGGCGGCTTTGAAGACATCCACCAGCGGCTGCTGGCCGCGCTCGCCGGCAAAGAGCAGCGATAAGCCAGACGGGGCCGGAAGAGCGTCGCGGGACCGAGACGCTGCCTCAGGGTGGCTGGTCTCGGGGGGCTCCTGCGAACGCCGAAGCCGCAGCCTCGCGGACCAGATACGTCTCAGGAGCCGGTGTCGTCCTGCGGGTCCTGACGGGCCAGGCGGTCGAATTCCTCGTGGCTTTCCTGGGAGGTGAACAGGTCGGGGTAGAGCTTTTTCGCGCAGTCGGGGCACAGGCCGTGGGTGATGTCCGCCTCGGAATGGCTGCGCAGATAGTCCTCCATCCGTTTCCAGTATCCCTTGTCGTCGCGGATGCTCTTGCAGCGGGCGCATACCGGGATGAGGCCGCGCAGAGTCTTGACCTCCTGCAGGGCGCGCTCCAGCTCACAGGTCCTTTCGCGGACCATTTCCTCCAAGCGGTTCTTGTACTGGAGGAGTTCCTCCTCCGCCCTTTTGTGGTCGGTGATGTCGTAGAGAAAAACGAGGCTTGCCGGCCGTCCCTCCCAATCGATCCGCACGGCGTTGAGTTGCAGCCAAATGATGTGTCCCTTTTTGTGGATGACCTTTACTTGATAGAAGTTGGGCACCGCCTCGCCGCGTTGTCGGCGCAGGTGACGGTCCATGATCATCTGCTGGTGATCAGGGGGCACGAACTCGATGAACGGTTTGTTGTGGAAGTCTTCTTTGTGGGAGTAGCCGGCGATGTCCAGGGCCTTCTGGTTGAAGAATTTCAACAGGCCGTCTTGCACCACCATGATCGCCTCGTTGGCGTTGTCCACCACGATGTTATAGCGTTCTTCGCACTGGATGCAGGAGGAGATGTCCTGCTGGGCGAGGACGATCTGCACGCCATCGTCTTGGACAATGGGAAAGAGGTGCGAGCGCACCCAGCGCTTGCCGCCCCCAAGCCCGGCTGGCGCTGGGTCGTATTCCATGTCCGGCAAGAGGACGTTGGCGCCCTTGACGGCCTTGGCGAAAAAGGTGTGGATTCCTGCTTCCTGAAACTGGGCGTCTGCGAGGATGTTGTACTGGCCAACGATCTGTCGCTCCCCGGCCCGCCACAGTTCGCGCCAGCGGCGGTTGGTCTCCAGCGCCCGGCCTGTTTCGTCGAAGATGACGATGGCCAGCGGCGACTGATCGAGCAGGGCCTTGGCCCGGTTGGCGGTCTTGCCGAGCTCCTGCTGCAGGGCGCGAATGTTCGCTTCCGTATCCGGGAGGCGGGCCGGGGGCGCTTGGGAGGCGGCGGGCATGGAAGGGCTCCTGGCTTCGTCCTGTTGCTTGCTCTCGGGCCAGCGGAAGACGCTGCATGCGCCGTTGGCGCGGTCGAGGACGGGGATGCTAAGTGTTTTTACCGTATTTTTTTCGCCCCGATTGGCGGGGGGGGATGGATTTTAGCCTAAGTCGGAGATAGAATTATTGGAAGTCGTTCTTTTTCGCAAGATGTTTTTGCGCCGCTCGCCGGCGTCCTGGCGACGGCGGGCGGAAGGGGGCCGGCGTTCGTCCGGTGACAGCGAACCGCGGGCCGCTGCCAAGGAACCAGAAATTTGTACCAACTAAAGGAGGGGAGTGTATGGCTCTGTGTGAAAACTTTACGCTGAAGCAGAAAGGGATAGCGGCGTCGGCGGTTATGCTGGCGTTGTTGATCGTCGCTGGCGTGATGGTCGGCAGGTCGCTGCAGGATGTGTCGTCGATCTGGGACAAATATCACGGGGAATCGGTCTTTCGTCTGAAGCAATTGGCGATCATCAAGGCCCAGTTCGGCTACGGCGGCTTTATCCACAACTTCAAAAACTATGTCCTGCGCGGCCAGGACAAGTATCTCGCCCGGTTTGAGCAAAACCGAAAGGCCATGTTCAAGGCCATCGCCGAGCTCAAAGGCCTGCCGCTTTCCGCGGCGGAAAAGCAGGCGGTGGAGAAGATCGAAGGCGTGGCCCAGGCCTACGCCCGCAACATCAAGGTCGCCGCAGAGCTGGTGGCGGCCGGCAAGACGCCGCGGGAAATCGACCGGGTGGTGAAGATCGACGACTCGCCGGCCTTTGAGGGGTTCAAGGTGGTGAGCGAGGCGATTTTGGCCTTGGAGCAGTCCACGTCCGCGGCGATGAACGCGACCCTGATCCGCCTGCGTTGGACGATGGGAATCGCCCTGGCCTTGATTGCGGCGGTCTTCTGCGCCGTGCTGTTGGTCTTGTTCGGCGTGGTGCGCTCGCTGGCGCTGGTGGAGGCGTTCACCGACCGTCTGGGCAAGGGCGATTTTACGGCCAGGATCGATTTACGATGTCGGGATGAAGTGGGACAGATGGCGGCCAACCTCAACCGGGCGGTGGAGAGCCTGCGGGAGATGTTCGGCAAAAACATCCTCACCTCCTCCAAGCTCGCCGCCGCCGCCACCCGCCAGGCCGCCACCCTGGAGGAGACCTCGGCCTCGCTTGAGGAAATCAACTCGATGACCAAGCTCAACGCCGACAACACCTCTGAGGCGAACGGGTTGACCCATACGGTGACCCAGGCGGTGGCCAAGGCGCACCAGTCCATGGCCCGGATCACCGAGTCGATGAACGAGATTTCGGCCGCCAGCGAGGAGACCTCGAAGATCATCCGCACCATTGACGAGATCGCCTTCCAGACCAATCTCCTGGCCCTGAACGCGGCGGTGGAGGCGGCCCGGGCCGGCGAGGCAGGCGCCGGCTTTGCCGTGGTGGCGGAAGAAGTGCGCAACCTGGCCATGCGTAGCGCTGAGGCGGCGGGCAACACGGCGGCGATCATCGAAGAGACGATCCAAAAGGTGCAAACCGGCTCGTCGTTGGTGGGTGAGGCGAACGAGGATTTCAATCAGGTGCGCGAGACCGTGGAAAAGGTTTCGTCGCTCATCACCGAGATCGCCAATGCCACCCAGGAACAGGCCCTTGGCATCGAACAGCTCAACAAGGCGGTGGCGGAGATGGACATGGTGACGCAAGAAAACGCTGGCGCCGCCGAAGAGCTGGCCGCGGCCCTGGGCGAGTTCAAGGTGGACGAAGAGGGGGCGGAGGATGGCGGCGCCGCGCCCGCCGCCTTGCCTTCTCCTGCCCCATAGCAGCCCGTTGAAAAACGGGCTGTGTGCGGCACAGGGACGTGCCGCCGAATTCCGCGGCTCTGAAAGAGCCAAGGAATTCGAGAGGTTGGCCGAAACTCGTTTTGGCCAACCGTATAGTTGAAAAAGCCAGGGACGGCTTTTTCAACGGACTGATAGCCGCCCGTTGGGAAGGGGCGGCGGACGCGGATACGGGAGCCAGTGGACGACGGCTCCCGTTTTTGT
>WFOD01000027.1 GCA_015488275.1 Deltaproteobacteria bacterium | reverse complement strand
CCCCCACTCCCACCCCTGCTGCGCCCACCGGTCTGCGGGCCGCGCTCCAGCCCCGCTTTCTCACCGCCTTTTCAATGGGTGTGGCCTCTGGCCTGCCGCTGCTTGTAACCATCACCCTGATGCAGGCGTGGGCCAAGGACGCTGGCGTGCGGATCGAGGAGATCGGCCTGCTTTCCCTCGTCGGCCTGCCCTACACCCTCAAATTTTTATGGGCGCCGCTTTTCGACCGGATCACCCTGCCCTTTCTCGGCCGACGGCGCGGCTGGCTCCTCGTCTGCCAGCTCGCGCTCATGGCCGCCATCGTGCTCATGGGCCTATGTCGGCCGGAGCGGGGCGGCGTTTTTCTCGTGCTCTTTGTGCTCGCCGCCTTTGCCATCACCTTTGCCAGCGCATCGCAAGACATCGTGATCGACGCCTTCCGGCGGGAAGATCTGCGGGACAACGAACTGGGCCTGGGCTCCTCTTGCTACATCTACGGCTACCGGGTAGGGATGCTGTTGGTCAGCGGCGGAGGGATGATCCTTGCGGAATACGTCCCCTGGCCCGCGGTGTTTGCCGCGGTGGCCGCCTGTCTTCTGCCCGGCCTCCTCACCACCCTGCTGGTGGCCGAACCACGGGTGGACGCGCCGCCGCCCCAATCGCTGCGCGAATCGGTGATCGAGCCTTTTGCCGACTACTTTCGCCAAGCAGACGCCTGGCTCATACTTCTCTTTATCTTGCTGTACAAACTGGGGGACAACATGGCCGCCGCCCTGGCCACGCCATTTTATATGGATATCGGCTTTTCCAAGGCGGAAATCGGCGCAGTGGTCAAGCTGGCGGGCTTCTGGGCCACCCTGGCCGGCTCGTTTATCGGCGGGTTGGCCATGCTGCGCCTTGGCATTCATAAAAGCCTTTGGGTCTTCGGCCTGTTACAGATGGTCTCCACCGCCGGCTTCGCCCTCCTTGCCCGGCTGGGCCACTCGCTGCCCGTTCTGGCCGGCGTCGTCTCTTTCGAGAACCTTTCGGCCGGCATGGGCACCGCCGCCTTTGTCGCCTTCATGGCCGCCCTCACCAACAAACGGTTCACCGCCACCCAGTACGCCTTGCTCACCAGCCTCATGGGCGTGCCACGGGTGGTGGTCTCTGCGGTCACCGGTTATCTGGCCGCCGCCTTTGGCTGGTTCGGTTTTTTTCTCTTTTGCACGATCATCGCCCTGCCAGGCCTGGCCCTGTTGCTCCGCTTCTCGCGCTGGCAGGAGACGGCTGGCAGGGCCAACGCCTAAACCAAACGCTCAAACTCAACGCGCGCCACAACCATCCACCATGCACGCACGCAAGCAACCATCCCCTGTCCGCAAGCGGGTGACCATCTACACCGACGGCGGCTGCCTGGGCAATCCCGGTCCGGGCGGCTACGGCGTGGTGCTCCTGTACAACGGCCACCGCAAGGAGCTTTCCGGCGGCTACCGGCTCACGACCAACAACCGCATGGAGCTCTTGGCCGCCATCAAAGGGTTGGAGGCTCTCAAGGAGCCATGCGCCGTCACCCTCTACACCGACTCCCGCTACCTGGCGGACGCCATGCGCAAGGGGTGGGCCAAACGGTGGCAGGCCAACGGCTGGCGGCGCAACCGCAAGGAAAAGGCCCTCAATCCCGACCTCTGGCAACGCCTGCTCGCCCTGTGCGACCGCCACGAGGTGGAGTTTGTGTGGGTCAAGGGTCATGCCGGCGTGCAGGAAAACGAGCGGTGCGACGCCCTCTCCCAGGCGGCGGCCCGCCAGCCGGACCTGCCGGCCGATCCTGGGTACGAAACAAAAAGCTAGCGGCCCGTTGAAAAACGGGCTGTGTGCGGCACAGGGACGTGCCGCCGGATTCCGCCGGCTCTTTTTGTGTTTCCCCAGCCGGCCGGCGTGCCGAAGGCTCCAGGAGCGCGGACCGAACCGGGCCGTGCCTCTGGAATATCCGAACGAAAAACAACCAAACAGCCTGCCCGCCAGCAATGGCAGAAATGGCGTAGGACTTTTGCCCCAACAGTAGTATAGTAACAAAAACAGCAAGCGCTTTTGTTGCATAGCAGCCCGTTGAAAAACGGGCTATGTGCGGCACAGGGACGTGCCGCCGAATTGCGCCGGGCTTGAAAAGTCCAAGCAATTCGTGAGGTTGGGCGAAGCTGTGCTTTACCCAACCGAGGTCGAAAAAACCATCGACGGCTTTTTCGCCGGACTGATAGAAGACGGGGGAGTGCAATGCAACGAGACGGACGCTATCGCATTTCATGAACAACGCCAGCGATCGGCCAGCCCATCGGCCCTTGCCCGATCTTCCAGTCTGCGAGCCGGAGCGCCTGCACAACGAACTGGTCCGCATCCGGCGGCGGCTCCACCGCCACCCGGAGCCGGCCTTTCAGGAGCGGCGCACCGCCGCCATCGTGGCCGAGGAGTTGGCCCGCCTCGACATACCCCATCGCACCGGCGTGGCCGGCACCGGCGTCGTGGCCGACATCGTTGGCCAGGCCCCGGCCCCCACCGTGGCTTTACGGGCCGACATGGACGGCCTGCCCATCAAGGAACGCACCGGCCTGCCGTTCGCCTCTGAACAACCGGGGATGATGCACGCCTGCGGCCACGACGGCCACATGGCCATGTGTCTGGGCGCAGCCATGCTCCTGCAACGCACCCCTTTCGCCGGCAGGGTGCGCCTCCTCTTCCAACCGGCCGAAGAAGGGGGCGGGGGCGCCGCGCAGATGATCGCGGCCGGCGCGCTCCAGGGGGTGGACTGTATTCTCGGCGGCCACCTTGACCCCCATCACGCCTGTGGCGAAATCGTCGCCGCGCCGGGGATCATCTGCGCCCATACCGATGAATTCCATATCGAACTGCGCGGCCGCGGCGGCCATGCGGCGCGGCCCCATGAAACCTCAGACCCCATTGTGGCCGCCGCCTCCCTGGTCATGCATCTCCAGTCGCTGACAAGCCGCGGGGTCAACCCGAGCTGGCCATGTGTGGTGAGCGTTGGCGAAATCCACGGCGGTTCCGCCCCCAATGTGATCGCAGCCCGCACAGCGCTCCACGGCACGGTACGCGCCACCCAACCGGAGACCCGCGACCGCCTCTTGGCCGGCATCCGCCGGTTGGCCGCGGCCACGGCCGAACTCTTTTGCCTCGACCTGGACCTCAAGATCGACGAAGGCTATCCGCCGGTGATCAACGACGCCCGCGTCGTTGACCTGGTGCGCCGGGTTATCGGCAGCCATCCCCATGACTACCAGTGGAAACCGCTCGACTATCCCAGCTTAGGAGGAGAAGACTTCTCTTTTTATCTCAAAGAGATACCCGGCTGTTTCGTTCGCATCGGCGCCCGGCCGGAACATGCGCCGCCCGCCCTGGCCCACAGCCCGACCTTTGACTTCAACGAAAAGGCGCTGGTGGTGGGCGCTACGCTGTACGCCCGCACCGTGTTGGCCCTGCTGGCCGCCTGGCCCTTGCCACCCAGCCCGGCCAAGGAGGTCCCGCAATGACGGACTCCCCGCTCTTTGCCTTTCAGCCCTCGGCCGTTGACTACTCCCTGGGAGTGGAAGTGGAGGTTCAACTCCTCGACCCGGCGACGTGGGAACTCGCGCCGCTGGCGCAGGCGTTCTTGGCCGCCTTGCCGCCAGCGGAGCGGAAAACGATCAAGGGAGAATTCCTCCAATCCATGATCGAAGTGGCCACACCGGTCTGCCCTGATCCGCCGAGCGCAGCCACAGAGCTGCGCCGCCTCCTCGGCCGGGCACAAGAGAACGCCGCCCAGGCAAAGGCGATCGCCTTTTTCGGCAGCCTGCACCCAGCAAGCCCCTGGCGCTGGCAGCGGGTGAGCGACCGGCCGCGCTATCAGGAGATCGCGGCCGAGTTGCAGGTCTGCGGCCAGCGCCTCATCACCCAAGGGCTGCACGTGCATATCGGTATCACCGACGCTGACCGGGCCGCCCGGCTGTGCGACTGTCTGCGGCCCCACCTACCGACCCTCCTCGCCCTGTCGGCCGCCTCGCCCTTTTATGAAGGCGCGGACACGGGTTTTCATTCCTACCGCGCCGTGCTGCTCGCCGATCTGCCCCGTTCCGGCCTACCATCCACGTTTGGGGGCTGGTCCTGTTGCCAGCAGCTCCTGGCCGCCTTCCGGGCCGCCGGCCATATCCAGACCATCCGGGAGGTGTGGTGGGACGTGCGGCCCCACTGCGAACTCGGCACCGTGGAGGTGCGTATCTGCGATATCCCCATGACCTTTCGCGAGCTTACCGGCCTCGTGGCCTTGGTCCACGCCCTGGCGGTCACCCTGGACCAGGCCGAAGAGCCGCCCCTTCACTTGCCGCACGAGGCCATGCTGGCCAACCGCTGGGCAGCAGCCCGCCACGGCTTGGAGGCGGCGTTCATCGCCAACGCTTCCCGGCCGGCGGCCACTGTCTGCCGTGAGGCGGCCAGCCATCTTTTCGATCTGGTGGAGCCAGCGGCCCGCGCCTACAACGGCTGGCCGCTCATCGAACACCTGGCCCAGACAATGGCCGATCACGGCACCGGGGCCGAGCGGCTGCGATCCATGCACAAAGCCCACAACGGCTCGTTCGCCGAACTGCTCCGCGCTTGGCAAAAAGGATTCTGGCAATGAAAGGAAAAGCGGTGGCCGCCTCTGGCCATACCCTGGTGAGCAAAACCGCGGTGGAGATCATGGCTGCGGGCGGCAACGCCTTTGACGGCGCGGTCGCGGCCGGCTTCATGGCCGCCGTGGCCGAGCCGGTGCTCACCAGCCTGGGCGGCGGCGGCTTTCTTCTCGCCGCGCCGGCCAACGGCGCCCCACCGATCCTCTTTGACTTTTTCAGCGACACCCCTGGCCGGGGAGGACGGACGGCGCCAGAGGCGGCAAAACATTTCTTTCCCGTTACCGTGGCCTTTGCCGGCACAGAGCAGGACTTCAACGTCGGCCTGGGCTCGGTGGCCACGCCCGGCGTGCTCAAGGGGCTGTTGCACGTTCACCGGCGGCTGGGCCGGCTGCCGCTGGCCGATATCCTGGCGCCGGCGGCGCACGCCGCCCGGCATGGCGTAACGGTCAACGAGCAGCAGGCCTACTTCTTTCGCCTGCTCGAACCCATCCTTACCATGAGCGCGCCGGGCCGCCGCATATTTGCTCCCAGCGGCGCGCTCCTCCAGGCCGGCGCGCGGTTCCGCAACCCCGACCTGGCCGACTTTCTCGATCGTTTGGCCCGCGATCCACGCCACGATTTCTATCAGGGAGAAATCGCCCGGCGGATCGCCACGGAGATGCGCCAAGGCGGCGGCCTGCTCACCGAAGAGGATCTCGCCGCCTACCGGGTGGTGGAGCGCCAGCCGCTCGCCTTCTCCTACCGGGATCTGCGCCTCTTGACCAACCCACCCCCTTCCCTTGGCGGCGTAATGATCCGCGCCATCCTGCAATGTATCGACCAGGTTGACCTTACCGGCTGCGCCTTTGGCGCGCCTGGCCATCTCGTGCCCCTGGCCCGCATCTTGCGCCGGGCGGAAGAAAAACGGGCCATCATCACTGCTGGCCGGCCGCTGTGCGCCCGCGGCACCACCCACCTGAGCGTGCGGGACGAAGAGGGCAACCTTGCGGCCATGACCACCTCCAACGGCGAAGGCTCCGGTTATTTTGTGCCAGGGTGCGGCGTCATGCTCAACAACATGCTGGGCGAAGAGGATCTGCACCCGGCAGGATTTCATGCCGCGCCGCCAGGAACGCGCATCGGCTCGATGATGGCCCCCACCCTGGTCCTCGACCGGCCCGAAGGACCGATCATCATCGGCAGTGGCGGCTCGATGCGTATCCGCAGCGCCATCCCGCAGGTGCTCGTCAACCTGATCGACTTCCACCTGGCGCCCGCCGAGGCGGTGCGTCTGCCACGGGTGCACTGGGACGGCCAACAACTGCAAATGGAGCCCGGCTTTCCCCCGGAGACCGTGGCCCAACTCCAAAAAGAAATGGCTGTGCGCGTCTGGCCGGTAACCGATGTCTATTTCGGCGGCGTGCACGTGGTGGCCGGCGATCGCGGCGGAGGCGATCCCCGGCGCAACGGCGCCGTGGCGCCATAGCAGCCCGTTGCAAAACGGGCTGTGCGCGGCACGTTGAAAAAGCCAGGGACGGCTTTTTCAACGGACTGATAGTAGGACTGCCCATGTTCCGCCTTTTCCGCATCTTTTGCATTCCAGTGCTCCTCATCCTGGCCGCCGTCCTGCCGGCCTCGGCGGAACACATCCTCGTGCTCCAAAGCTCCAACCTCATCCCGTACCGCCAGGCAACGGCCGGCCTGCTCCGCCAGCTCGACCGCATCCCGCCGCCGCCAGGCAGCAAACGCATCCTCCCCTTTGGCGTCAGCCAACGCTTGCTCAGCGACATGCCGCCGGCCGCCGTCGGCCAAATCCTGCAAGCCGACCATGCCTCGCTGATTCTCGCCATTGGCCGCGCGGCGCTCGAGGCGGCGATACGCCACACAAAAGCGCCAGTGGTCTTTCTCCTTGCGCCCGAGGCCGAACAGCTGATCAACGATAGCGGCAGCCGCCAGCGGGTCACCGGCGTGCTCCTCGAGATTCCCCCTGGCCGCCAGCTCGCCATCTTCCAACGCCTGCTGCCTGGCCGCAGTTTTGGCGCTATCTACCAGGCCGCATCCTTGGAACGCGGCATGGAGGAGGCCCAGCGCCAGGCCGCCAAGCAGGATATTGACCTGCGCGTAATCCGCCTCCACGATCCACGTCAAGCGCCAGCCTCCTTCCGCCAACTGGCGGCCGCCACCGACGTTCTCTGGCTCCTGCCCGATCCCGCCGTCCTCAGGCCCCAAACGCTCACCTACCTGTTCACCCTCTCCGCCGAGCGGCGGATCCCGGTGGCGGCCTTCTCCAGTGCCCTGTTAAAAAAGGGTGCCGCGGTGGCGCTGGCCGTTGATCCCCAAGACATCGGCGCCCAGGCGGCGGAACTCACGGCAAAGATCCTCCACGGCGCCCCGCCCGCCTCCCTGCCCCTGGAGCCGCCGCGCAAGGTGGAGCCGCGCATCAACCGCGCTGTGGCCCGGATGCTCGGCCTTGATCTCGATCAACCTTCACCACGAACGGAGCGCCGATGATCCACGGCTTGCGACATACGTTCCGGCGGTTCGCCGCCAGCTTCAGCTTCCGTATCTTCCTGCTCGTGGCCGCGAGTTTCCTCCTGCTGGGCCTTGTGTTCAGCTACAGCTTCATCCGGGTGCAGCAACGGGCCCTGGAGCAGGACCTGATAAGCGAAGGCAAGAGCCTGGTCACCATTCTCGCCAACATCTCCCGCCTGGCCCTCTTTGCCAACGATCCGGCCCGGCTCCCCAGCGAAACCGCCTCGCTGCTCAACCTTCCCTACCGCCTGCAGCTCACCGTTCTCGATGCGGACGGCCGGATCTTTTACCAACAGGGGCAATGGGCGGTGATGAGCACGCAGGCAACAATGGCCGCAAGCCTGCAAAGGGCCCGGCAGCTCTTCGCCAGTGGCAGCGGGCCGGTCAACTTCCGCACCAACAATCACTTCGAGTTCTGGGCGCCGATCATGATCGGCACTGCTCCATATCAGAGCGAGGAGTACTATTTCGAGCAGGTGGCGGCCTCCACGCCAACGGCAAGCGAGGTGATCGGCTTTGCCGTGCTCCGCCTCGACCGCGCCGTGCTGCACGAACGGTTCCAGAAGGTGATGCAGGAAAACTTGCGGATCCTCGCCCTGCTCTCACCCCTTTCTCTGGTCATCACCTTTCTTATCAGCCGTCTGGCGGCCAAGCCGCTCACCAACCTCATCCAACGCATCCAGGAGAAAACCGGCCAGGGGGAAAACGACAACAACGAAGTGGCCACCCTGGCCAACACCTTTGAGGACCTCCTCGCCTCCCTGCAGCAGGCCTTTGACACCATTCACGACCTCAAGCAAGAGCTGGAGGAGCGGGTGCGCCAGCGGACCGCCGACCTGCGGCAGGCCAACCAGGAGCTGGCGGAACGGCAGCTCCACCTGGAGCGGGCCAACCGCGATCTGGAACACGCCCTGCGCGAGCTGAAAGAGGCCCAGAGCCGCCTCGTCCAGTCAGAAAAGATGGCCGCCCTGGGCATGTTGGTGGCCGGCATCGCCCACGAGATCAACAACAACACCAACTTCATCTCCGCCGCCATCTCCCCAACCCGCCGCACGCTCCGCCAGGTGGAGGAGCAGACCCTCGCCGTGCTTGGCCGGACGAACGCCCCTGAACGGCAAGAGATCGAAAGCCGTTTTCACGAAGTGCACGAGCTCCTCGGCCACATGGCGGAAGGCGCGCGGCGCACGGCAAAGATCGTCGCCGATCTGCGCGACTTCTCCCGGCCGGGCACGGAACGCAAGCAACTGGCGGACATCCACCGCCACCTCGACACCACCCTCACCCTGCTCCAGCACCTGTTCAAAGACCGGATCACCGTGGTCCGGCAGTATCAGCCCGGCATGGGCCTGGTCATGGTCTATCCCGATCAGCTCTGCCAGGTGTTCATGAACCTCCTGGCCAACGCGGCGCAGGCCATCGACGGCCAGGGGACCATCACCATCGCCACCCGCCTGGAAGGCGGCCTCCTGCGCGTCCGCATCAGCGACACCGGCTGCGGCATCGAGCCGCAAAACCTCGCGCGCATCTTTGATCCCTTCTTCACCACCAAGCCGCCGGGCCAGGGCACCGGCCTGGGCCTGTCGATCTCCTACTCCATCATCGAGAAACACGGTGGGGAGATCCTGGTGGAAAGCACGCCGGGCCAAGGCAGCAGCTTTGAGATCGTCATTCCGGCCTCTGAAGAGGCCACAACCCAACCAACCAAAACCAAACGGAACAAACCATGAGCCGCGCACGCATCCTCTACATCGACGACGAACCCATCAACCTCTCGCTCTTTTCCGCCTCCTTTGGCCACGAGTTCGAGGTCTTTACCGCGAACAACGGCGAGGCCGGCCTCGAGATGCTGGCGCGCGAGGGAGAGATGGCCGTGGTCCTCGCCGACCAGCGGATGCCGGGCCAGGTCGGTATCGACGTGTTGGCCCGGGTGCGGGAGCTGTATCCCGACACGATCAGGATCATGGTCACCGCCTACACGGACACCGATTACCTGATCGACGCCATCAACCGCGGCCATGTGTATCAGTACGTGGTCAAACCGTGGAAAGAACAGGAGCTCCGTTTCACCCTGGCGCACAGCGTCAAAACCTATCGGCTGACGAAGCGCAACCAGGAGCTGCTCAACGAGCTGGAAGCGGCCAACCGGCGGTTGCGCCGCTTGAACACCGAGCTGGAGGAACGGGTGGCGAGCCGCACCCGGGAGCTGAGCGAGGCCAACCGGCAACTCCAGGCGAGCTACGACCAGTTGGCTGCGGCCAAGGCCCTGGTGGACGAACAGAAACGCCGCCTCACCGCGGCCAACGCCGAGTTGGCCAGACGCATCGAGGAACTCGAAGCGGCCCGGCGGGAGATCCGGGAACTGGCCGCCGTGCTGCCCATCTGTTCGTACTGCAAAAAGATCCGCGACGACGCCAACTACTGGCTCGATCTCGAACGCTACTTGCAGACCCACGCAGACATCGCCTTTTCCCACGCCATCTGCCCAGAGTGCTACCGCAAGGAAGTCAAGCCCGAACTCGAGGCCTTTGGCGAGCAGATCCGCGCCCAGCAAGCGAGCGGGGCCGCGCCTTTCCCCGGCGCGGGCAAACGGCGCCCTGGCGCAAGCGCAAACCTGGGCGAAAGCGAAGAAAAAGAAGAGAACGGCAAAGAAAAAACGGCTGGAAAGGAATAGCCAACGACCGCGCGAACTCCGCCGTGTAGAGTAGAGCACTGCCCGCGATGACCCACAACGACTACGCCTCGCCGCACGCGGCTACTACGTATCAGATGTGGTCCCACCACTGGCAGCGCCCCCTCGTCGAACCGGACGTGCGGTTCTCCCGCATCCGGCTCTCCGATGATCTCTCGCCAGTAAGGCATTCACAAGGAGTTGACGGCTCTTTCATGCAAGTAGACCAGCCCCTCGCTACGCAGGGCCTGATATAGCGACGGCCCCTCGAGTTGCTGACAGCGCCGGTGGCTCCGCGTCGTCAGAAAACGACGGAACCGACATTGGACGTACCAGTCGATCTCCTTGAACGCTACCCGTGGGTACCCAAAGCAGAAGTAGCCTCCCCAACCTACCAGCAGACGATTGACGTTGCCTATCACCCGGTCCAGGGGGGCGGTTACGTAGCGACTTGTCAACGCTTTCACCTTCTCGCGCAGTCGGCCGAGACTCTTTTCGGAAGGCACGATATTCAGATACCGGCCTTTTCCCCGGAGACTGCGGTCGTAGCGGAAGGTAAACCCGAGAAAGTCGAAACTGCTTCCACGTTCCTTCAGGTCGACCACCGACGTCTTGTCCCGGTTCAGGATCAGACCCAGCTCTCCCAGGGTTTCTTCCACAAAGCCGTGGATACGGGGACCGATGTACCGCGCCAAGATGACCCAGTCATCGGCATACCGCACCAGCCTTGCATTCGCGAAACGCCTGGGACCGTCCGGTGCGTGGAACCGCTTGTCGAACTCGTGCAGGTAGATGTTCGCCAGCAGCGGCGAAATCACGCCGCCCTGGGGCGTGCCCCTCTTGGGGCGGCTGACCTTTTGGCCTCCCTTGCCATCGTCCTCCACGACCGGACTGCGGAGCCACATCCGGATCAGCTTCAGCACCGACCGGTCCACGATGCGCCGCCTCAAGCGGTCCATCAGCTTCTCATGGTCG
This sequence comes from Deltaproteobacteria bacterium, assembly GCA_015488275.1. Classification (GTDB taxonomy): domain Bacteria; phylum Desulfobacterota; class Desulfobulbia; order Desulfobulbales; family S012-135; genus S012-135. The sequence goes on along the minus strand of WFOD01000027.1, from coordinate 1,225 downwards.
ATGGTGTCAAAGTAGCTGCTCAGGTCCGCGTCGAGGACCTCGCGGAAACCGTTATTGAGCGCCCGGCGAATCGACGTCAACGCGTCATGCGCCCTACGCCCCGGACGGAACCCGTACGAGCAATCCTCGAAGTCCGCCTCGAAGATCGGTTCGACAATCAGCAAGGTCGCCATCTGCACCACCCGATCCTTGACGGTCGGGATCCCCAGTGGCCGCATCTTGCCGTTCGCCTTCGGGATGTACACCCGCTTTACCGGCTGGGGACGGTAGGTCTTCTCCCGAAGTTCCCGCTGTATTTCCAGCAGAAACCCGGTCACGCCGTCCTCCCGGTTTTCGATGTCCTTGATGCCGACACCATCCACACCGGCCGCGCCACGGTTGGCACGGACCCGGTTCCAGGCCCCGACCAAGACATCCAGGCGGTAGATCCGATCATACAAGGCATAGAACCGGAACGTCGGTTCTTGCTTGGCCTTACGGCCCAGTTTCATCCGCAGGAGAGAGACTTTTGCGGGCAGCCCGGGTTCCCGAACCTTCCCTTTCTCCGTAGTGGAACGTTTCCTGTTCAAGCGGTTCGCCCTCCTTTGGCTGAAACACGATCAAAGTCCTGCCCCTTCGCTCCACGGGCATTACCCCGCTTCATCACTACTATGGGCAAGTCCGACTCCCGGCCGGGACCGACTGGCGGGTTATGCATTCCCCACCGCCGTTTGGACTCGGGCTACTTGCTGCCCTGCCCGTCCCGCCGGGTCTCCCAGGTTCCCTGGCGCTCCCTTGAGTACATGCCGCCTCCAAACACCCCGGACGGCCCGGCACGACGCTCCTGTTATCCCATCGCGCCGGTGGCAGGCTTCCCCATCCAGATGCAGGGTCGCCGCCGCCAATCGTATAACGAGGCCGAATCGAGTTCACTTGCGTTACGGCCTGCACTCTGTCTGACCTTTCGGCCTTTTCCGGCCCTGCTTGACGCATCGGGTTACCCCTCAACGCCGGACCGGCTACTTCGTGGTGAACAGGCAATTACCGCGGGTGGCATCTCAGCCACCTGGATCGCCAGAGCTTCGCCTGGCGCACATCTGGTTACAGGACGCCCTGTGACCAAGATACATTTTCTCCACCCTAACCATTCGTCTGGGGAGACGCAAGATCGCCCCGCGGGCGGAAACGCGAAAAACATAAAGGGAACAAGAGAGAAGGGATCAGCGTGATCCCATGCGGACCAGGG
>WFOD01000026.1 GCA_015488275.1 Deltaproteobacteria bacterium | reverse complement strand
GTCCAGCTCCTGCTCACCGCCCGCTTTCTCCAGCGGTTCAGCTTGGCGGTGAACACGGCCCTGCGGCCCGCCTCGGTATGCCTCTTGTCGGCCGTTGTCGCTGTCTCGCCGTTTTTCTACGGTTTTGCCGCCCTGTTCATGCTCGACGGCATCCTGCGGCGCACCTTTTCCCACGGCGCGCAGTCCGTGGCGATGGCGCCGATCCCCACCCGCATCGCCAATCTGGCCAAGCTCACCCAGAGCGGCGTGGTCCAGCCACTGGTGGTCATCGCGGCCTCCTGTTTGCTCATCGTCCTGCCCCGTTTCTGCACCCCGGCCCAACTCGGCTGGCTGACCGCCCTTGTCGCCTTGGCCTGGATCGCCCTCAGCCTTGGTATCGACCGGCTGTACCGGCAAGAACTTGCCCGCGCCATCGACCAGCGCCTCTTTGACTATGACCAAGAAGTGGATCTCGACCGCCTGCTCACCGACGACGCCATCGCCATACTGGCGCGGCAGTTACGGTCTGCAGAGCGGGACCAGATCCTCTTTGGTCTCCGGCTGATAGAACGCGCCAGCCTCGACCGGTTGAGCAACGCGGTGGCCGGTCTGCTCGATCACGCCGATCCGGCGGTGCGGCACGACGCGGCCGGGTGTCTCGCCGCGTTGGCGCTCCGGCGTCAACATCTATCCGACGGGACAAAGGCCCAAATCGCCAGCCGCCTCCAGCGACGGCTGGCCATAGAGGCCGACGCCCAGGTCCTGGCCCGTCTGCTGCGCCTGCTCGCCGACCTTGAAGACGAGTCCATCCTCGATACCTGCCATCGCCTGCTCGATCATCCGCACGAAGAGGTGCGCGCAGAAGCGCGCTCGTCCTTTTTCGCCTTGGCGGCCTGGACGGCATCATCGCCGCCGCCGACCGTCTCACCGCGCTCCAGCGGGGCGGGCCAGAAGATCGCGCCTTACTGGCGCGGATCGTCGGCCGGCTCGAGGTACGGCATCTCGACCGCACGCTGCTCGACCTCTTGCGCGATAACAACCCTGCGGTACGCAACGCGGCCCTGGCGGCGGCGGCCGCCCTGCCGGCCTCCACCATCCTCCTTCAAGAGGCTGTCAGGGCCCTGGAAGATCCAGCAACCGCGGACCAGGCCGAGGAGACGCTGGCCGCAGCCGGTCCGGCGGCGATTCCGGTACTGCTCCCGCTGCTGGACCGGCCTAGCAGTCCGTCGAAAAAGTCATCCCTGACTTTTTCGACCACGGTTGGCCAAAACAAAGTTTCGGCCAACCTCGCGAATTCCTTGGCTCCTTTTCGGATATTTCTTGGGCACGGCCCGGTTCAGTCCGCCTCCCTGGCGCCTTCGACACGGCGGTCGGCTGGACAAACACAAAAAGAGCCGGCGGAATTCGGCGACACGTCCCTGTGCCGCACACAGCCCGTTTTTCAACGGGCCGCTAGGAAGGGGGAACAGGCCTTGCGACTGGCCCGCCTGCTCGGCTCCATGCCCTGCGACGCGGGATTCTCCTGGCTCTGCAAGCGCCTGACAGACGGACCTCCCCTCCTGCGTTACCAGTGCCTTCGCAGCCTCCACCGATGCCGGCGCGCCAATCTCACCACCGACCCCAACCTGCTCGACCAGGCGCTGCAACGGGAACTGGTTCTGGCGTTCACCCTCAAAGACGCCGCCGCGGCGATCCCCTGCGGGGAAGACCTGCGCGCTCCTGCGGCTGCCCACCTGGAACCCGGCCAACGCCAGCAGCTCGACGAACTCCTCGGCCGGGAGCTGGCCATCCGCTTTCGCCACTGCCTGGAACGGCTCTTCCTGCTCCTCGGCCTGCGCTACGATCCCGGCTCCCTGGACAACGCCTTGGTGGGGGTGACCGGCGACGATCCCCAGCTTGCGGCCAATGCGGTGGAGTTTCTCGACACCCTTCTCCAAACGCCATTGGAGAAACTCGTTGTCGTGCTTTTAGAAAAAATCCCGGCCGACGAACGGCGCCGGCGCCTGCACAACGTCCTGGATCCTGGCCCGGCCGATACGGCCCCGGCCCGCTTGGCTTGCGAGGACCGCTGGCTCCGCCTTTTGGTGAACGGCCCGGCCGACGAGGCCGAGGCGCATATCTTGAGCACAATCGGCTTGCTCAGCCGCGCCATTGACCTGCTGGCCAATGTGAGCTTCGGCCTGCTCGCCGAACTCGCCGGCCAATGCCGCACCCTACGGCTGGAGGCGGGGGAACCGTTGTGCACAAAGGGCGAGCCCTGGCGGGGTTGCTTTCTGCTCGTAACCGGCGAAGCGACCAAGGATGGCCGCCCATACGGCCCAGGGACCGCGCTCAATCAGGAAGAGATCCTGGCCGTGGACCATCATGAAGTCAACCTGGTCTGCCGCTCCAGGGCAGAAATTCTCCTGGCACCGGCAAAGGGTTTCCACGAGCTGAGCCGGCGCGGCGAGGCCACGGCCCGCGCCATGACCGAAGGGCTCATCAGGGCCATCGCCAGGCTGACAGAAGAAGAACGGCGCGCCATCGATCGCCGGCAAGGGGAGGCGCCATCATGTTGAGCCTGCTGGAAAAGGTCTTCTTCCTCAAAAAAATCGACCTGTTCGCCACCCTGGACGAACATGATCTCGCCCAGTTGGCCGGCGCGGCCGAGGACCTGGCCGTGGCCCCAGGGAACTTCCTGTTTCAGGAGCACGATCCCGGCGACGGACTCTACATCGTGCTGGACGGCGAGGTCAGCATTCTGCTCGCCGACCGGGAAATCAACGTAATGCGGCCTGGCGACTGCTTTGGTGAAATCGCGATCCTCGGCTCGGTGGCCCGAACGGCCGGCGCCCGCGCCAAAACAGGCTGCTACCTCCTGCGCCTCGGGCGCGCCGCCTTTCAAGATCTTTTCGGTCGGCGGCCCTCGCTCCGCCAGGCGGTCTTGCGCCAACTGGCCCGCCGACGGCTGGCCATTGAGCAGCGCTTAGCCCGCACCACACCACAAACAATGGGAATTGCACAACGGGAAGGGAGCAGGTAACTGCTCACGGGATTGCTCCTTCGTACGCTGCGGTCGCAGCCGCTTCGGCGAGCAGGCCAGGCAGGCGAAAGCAACCTCCTATCACCCGTGCAAAACCGTTTGCCAGGGCCGGGGGCCGTAACATGTCTTACGCTTACGGCGTTCCCCGTCAACTTCCCGCAGGCGGGGAGACGGACGGCCAGAGCCGTTCGCCCGCCAGGGTCTCGAGTTCCTTCCTTTGTGGGCGGATGAAAAACATGCCCGCCGCACCCAGGCCGGCGAGGATGTAGAGATGGTGGCCCCCATGTCCCGACAACAATAGGGCCAGGCCGGAGAGGCCGACAATTTCCATGAGGGCCAGCGGAATCATGTTAGCCATGAAATAGTTGGCGAGAAACGCCGGTTTGATATGTCTGAGCCGGTAAGATCGGCTGGCGTCGATTCTGCCTTCCAGTATCAAACGCCGGCAATAGTATGCGGAAACAAGCAAGACCGCTGCCACGACATACACCATGTTCTCCGTGCTCACCAGGTACGTGGCAAGCGTTCCCGCGCCGGGAAGGTCCTGCCCGGGGTGCATGCTCTGCATCATGACCCGCCGCACCATGTGTCCGAGCAGCACGAACATCCCCAGAGACACCAGCATCCCGACCCAGAGCGCCTGTAACATCGTGAATTGTTTCGTGACATTTTTTCTTTCCTCTTCTGTCAGCATAGGTTCCTCCTTTGACTCGTCACAGGCTACGCCTGCGGCAGACAAACGGCCGCCAAGCCACGCCTGGAGTAAGCCTGCGGCGCCGTGCCGTCCGGGGTCTCCAATGCTTTCCTCTCACCGTCCACATCCGGCGTTGTAACGTCCGGTGTCTTCCGGCGGTGTAGGAGACCGGCTTGCACCCGGAATACACAGATTCCGGGGTGCTAGAAAAAGTTGCCCGCCAACGCGACGATGATCCATGTAACAAACAGGACTTTATTGGTGGTGGTGAAGGGCTCGAATTCGACCATCCCCTCTGAGGCCACATACCGTTCATAGCTTCTCACGATGTTGAAGATGAGGATGCCAAGGATCATGAAATGGACCCCGGCTAAAACCGCAGCCATTCCGGTTTCCGTGACGTGCGAACCTCCGGGGTCGCCGATCCGTATCTTCCTCCTGATCATGCCGACCAGGCCATAGAGAAAGATCACGCCAGGGAAGAGGTATCCGAGTCGTAGATATCGCATGGGTGTGTGAGGGGGCAACTCTCTGTTCGTAAGGCCAGAAGCCGTTCTGCTACAGCGGCGTATCCCTTCATCTCCCAGAGGCAGCAGGCCTCGCTAGTAGTATAGGTCCATTGTAGCAGAAACGAGTTGGAAACGACCGGATGATAAGCAGCACCCAAGCAGCCCTGTGGGGATGCGGGATGCGGCGTGTCGTTTTGGGGCCTTTTGCGAAGCCATCATTTCGGTAGCCGACGAAGACGCCGGTGCGGACGCGGCCGCCAGGCGGTCCTGCGCCAACTGGCCCGCCGACGGCTGGCCATTGAGCAGCGCTTAGCAGTCCGTCGAAAAAGCCGTCCATGGCTTTTTCGACCCCGGTTGGGCAAAGCAGAGCTTCGCCCAACCTCACGAATTGCTTGGACTTTTCAAGCCCGGCGCAATTCGGCGGCACGTCCCTGTGCCGCGCACAGCCCGTTTTTCAACGGGCTG
>WFOD01000025.1 GCA_015488275.1 Deltaproteobacteria bacterium | reverse complement strand
GCTCTACCATCTGCTCAACGGCCATCCATCGCTCGCCTGCGCGGCAGAAACCGACCTCAACCTCCTGGCCACCTTGTTCCACGAGCTGGCCTTCCGTTACGATCACCATCTCCTGAACGTCAACTCCCCTATGGGGCTTGACAGCTATCTGCGCTTCTCGCACGCCGATATCCTTACCCTCTACCGCACGGCCGTGCTGCTCTTGCTCCGCCGCCTCGACTCTGGCAACACAAACCTCCATATCGGCGCCAAGAGCCCCATCCTCATCCATCTGCTTGAACCATTCCACCGCCTGCTGCCCGAAGCGCGTTTTATCCATATTGTGCGCGACGGCCGCGACGTCACCGTTTCCGCCTGGTTCAACAACGTCCGCAACACCCACGGCGCCTTCAAACAGCAGTTTCCCACGCCGGGCTCCTTTATCGACCTCTGCGCCCGGCGATGGAGCCAAGCCGTGCGTGCCGGCAAGGTGTTCCAGGAGCGCCATCCGGAGCGGTACCACGAAGTCCGCTATGAAGACTTGCACCGCGATCCAGAGACCGCCCTGCGGGCCATACTGGACTTCTTGGGGGCCGATCCCGCCTCTATCCCCCTCTGTATCCAGGCCGGCGACTTCCAACGCCTGAGCGGCGGCCGTCAACGGGGAGAAAGAAACGACGCCTCTTTCTACCGCAAAGGGATGCCGGGCGACTGGCGCAACCACTTCTCTCCTGACGACGAGCGGCGGTTCCTGGCCATCGCCGGCGCAGAACTCCGACACGCAGGTTACCTCTGAGCCATGCGTCCTGGCGCGTCGCAGGCGGCCCCCCCTGCAATGCGCGCAAGCAGACCTCGTACCTCATCGACATCCAGCGCCTGCCAACAGGGAGCGGCGTCCACGGCAGCGAATCGCTGCGCCACTTCCTGACGGATAGCCTCAATCTGTTCCGTCGCCTCATCTGCCAAGTCGAGCCGCAGCAAACGCTCTTTGGCCTGGGCGAGGAGGGCATGGCTGTCCACCGCCTCGTCGCACGGATAGCTGAACCGCCAGCTCAACTCCAGACCATTCGCCACCGTACCGCTAAGCTGGGCGAGGCCTTTGGACAGATTACAGGGCGCTGCACAGGTCTTGCCCCGGAAGGATATCTGGATGCCGGCCACGGTGGGGCTGTACTGAATACGCAACTCCTTGGCGATACTGTTGAAAATCGCCACCACCGGCTTGTTGAGCGCGGCGCCGATATGCACCGCCGATGTATCGACGCTGACGATGGCGTCCATACCGTTGAGCAACGCGATGTAGTCCTCAAAGCCCAAGGATACCGCAGACAGGTCAACGACCACGTCCGTGAGGCCAGCGGCGAGGAGGAAGCGGGCGCCCGCCCCGGGATCGTCGAGAAAGATCACTGGCTGCCAGCCGTCCTGCCAAAAGCTGCGCAGCAGCCGGATGGCCAGCGCGTCCGGCATGGTGCGCGTAAGGGCGCTACGAAAGACCAGGGCGACGAGCCGGCGATGGCCAGCCCGCCGCCGCGCCTCGGCCAGCGCCCCGGCAACGCTGGGCGACGGAGGAACAGGGCGCAGCCACGGGCGCTTTTTCTCGGGCGGTATGGTCTCAGGATCCAGCCCCAGGCACTGCAAAAAACAATCGGTCATGTGCCGACGGGAGAAATCCGGATCCAAGAGCATACCCGAGCAATCGGCCACTGCATGATAGGTGGCGAGTTGGGCCAAGGACAGCATGGGCGGCAGCACCTGCACTCCAGGGATTCCCTGGAGCGCCACCTGGGAGCGTAAAGGAAAAATGGAAAAAACGTCCAGACGGGGCACGGTGCCGCAGTGCTCGCGCAACCGGTCGGCAAGGCAACGGATGGCAGCGCCCGCCAGCACGGCGTCGCCAATTCCGCCGCCCGCCCCGTTGAACAAACAGATCGTCGGCGTGCCGTGGTAGCCGCTCGCCTGCCATGGCTCGCGCAGCAGATCGCCAACCGCGGGGAGGGGACGCCCCACAAACTGCTCGATCACCAAAGGGGCCAACTCCTGCGGCGGAGGAATGCCTTGCGCCACGCACTGGTGACGGATAGAATCGAGCAAGTCTGGGGAGAGGAGATAGATCCGCCGGCTGGAGACGGTGACTCCCGGCCCCACCTCGCCCACAGGCTCGAAGCGGAGTTCGCAGCCAGGCGCTGGCTGTAAAGATATCCCTGCGGGAAAGGCAACGGGAATCATCACGCTCCCTCCTATATCAACTCAGTGCAGTCCGGCGAAAAAGCCGCCCTGTTTTTTCGGCCATTTGCTTGGCAGAAACGGGGCCCGGCCCATGTAACGATCTGCCAGAGGAGGAACGGTCATGCGCGTGCTCTTGGTCGTCTACGATAACGACTCGTACATCCACTGGTTTCCCCAAGGGCTCGCCTACATCGCCGCCGCCCTACGGCAGGCCGGCCACCACGTGGCCATCTACAACCAGGACATCCATCACTATCCAGACGAACACCTCACCACCTATCTTGACAACGCCGAGCCGTTCGACATGATCGGCATCGGGGTGATCGCCGGGTATTATCAGTACCGCAAGCTGCTCGCCCTCTCGCAGGCCATCAACCGGGCCAAGAACCGCCCGGCCTACTATCTTCTCGGCGGCCACGGCCCCACGCCGGAGCCGGAATACTTTCTCCGCAAGACCGGCGCCGATATCGTGGTGCTCGGCGAGGGGGAAGCGACCATCGTCGAGCTGTGCGAGGCCATCGCCGACCGCCGCAGCCTCGCCACGGTGCGCGGCATAGCCTTTCGGGACGGCGACCGGGTGCAGGTGAACGAACGCCGCCCCCTGGTGGCGGATGTGGACACCCTCCCTTGGCCAGCCTATGACCTCTTTCCCATCGAAGTATACCGCCTGCTGCGCATGCCGCACATCACCAACCGTGAGTTCGCCATGCCGGTCCTTTCCGGCCGCGGCTGCACCTTTACCTGCAATTTCTGCTACCGCATGGACCAGGGCTTCCGGCCGCGCAGCGCCGAAGCGATCGTGGAAGAGATCCGCTTTCTCAAAAGCGACTACCGTATCTCCTACATCGCCTTTTCCGACGAGCTGCTCATGTCGTCGAAACAACGCACCGAGGAGATCTGCCGGGCCTTCCTCAACGCCCGCCTCAACATCAAATGGGACTGCAACGGCCGTCTCAACTACGCTGATTCCGACATCCTGGGGCTCATGCGGGAGGCCGGATGCGTGTTCATCAACTACGGCATCGAGGCGTTTGACGACCGCATCCTGCGCAACATGAACAAGGCGCTGACCACCAAGCAGATCGTGCGGGGCATTGAAAACACGTTGGCGGCGGGCATCAGCCCGGGCCTCAACATCATCTTTGGCAATATCGGCGAAAACCGCGAAACCTTGCGCAAGGGGGTGGAGTTTCTCCTGAAATACGACGACGGGGCCCAGATGCGCACCATCCGGCCGGTGACGCCCTATCCCGGCTCCCCCCTGTATTATCACGCCATCGAGC
>WFOD01000024.1 GCA_015488275.1 Deltaproteobacteria bacterium | reverse complement strand
CTTGTTGCCCCCGTGCTCCACCCCTTCGCGCACCCCCTCGAAGATCCGTTTCGGGTGCAGCAACCGGGCGGGCAGCGGCTTGTCGTAGAAGGGCGAGGCAAAGCAGAAGACATCGGTGTTGGCGATCAACTTGGCGCCGAGGCCGGTGCCGAAGGGATCGCGGTTGACGCCCACGATGCCGGTGAGCGCCCCGCCGTAGGGATCCAGGGCCGAGGGGCTGTTGTGGGTCTCGACCTTGAAGACCACGTTCCACTGCTCGTTGAAGCGGATGACGCCGGCGTTGTCCTTGAACACGGACAGGCACCAGTCGTCGTCGCCCATGCGGGCGCGGATCTCGGCCGTGGAGTGGCGGATGTAGGTGTCGAACAGGGAGTCGATGGTGGTGCGGGAGCCGTCGGTCGCGTCCTCGTAGTCGATGATGCCGGAAAAGATCTTGTGCTTGCAGTGTTCGGACCAGGTCTGGGCCAGCACCTCCAGTTCGGCGTCCGTCACCTTGGCGCCCAGCCCTACCTTGGCCCGTTCGGCCTGCACCTCGGGCCGGGCGAAGTAGTCGCGGATGAGCTTCATCTCGGCGAGCGACAGGGCAAGCACCCCTTCCTTGCTGATCCGCATCAGTTCCCCGTCCGAGACGTCCAGGTCGATTTCCGCCACCTGGCCGCGGTTCTCGCCGATCACCTTGGGGGTGTAGGGTTCGAGCCCGCCGGCGGCGACGAATTCGTCCCGGTCCATGACCGTGAACCGCTGGATGAGTTCGTTGGCAAGGAGCTTGCGGGCAATGGTCTCGGCCTGCTCGCGGTCGAGTTGGCCGGAGATGAGAAACTGGGTCGAGGTGTACACCGCCTCTCCTGGCCCGAGTTTGCGGCCGAGCAGGTACTCCAGGGCCTGGGCCGCGGTGCGGCCTTCGTTGTCCGTGACGCCGGGCCGGAACCCTACCTCGATGAGCCAGTCAAAGGGCAGGTCGAATTCCAGGGCGATGGGGCCAAGGGAGTAGATTTGCGTTACCGGATCGCAGAACGGGCCAGCGGCCGCGGCCTGTAACTCGTCATCGGTGATATCGGCCTCCACAGTGAAGACCTTGACCGTGCGTACGCCGGAGACCGGGAGGCCGAGGTCGGTTTGGATACGTTTTTTCGTCTTGTCGCCAAAGGAATCGGTGAGTGAAGGTTTGAGGGCTACCTGGACACGGGCCAGCATGGCGGAACTCCTTGGATGGGAAACGGATTATGGGGAACAGAAACGGTGCGGCGGGAGATATCCCGGCCCAGCGCACCCGGATTATACCCAATCGACCCGTATTGTGAAACCGGCAAAACCAGAGAGAAGATGCGGCCGCAAGGCGGGATGCGTCTGGCCGGAAAACCGTTGAGCCGGCCGGAAGGCTGTGGTACACAAACGGGCATGGAAAACGACGAGAAGACCCGACAGGCGAGCGCCAGGCATTGTGGCCGCTCAGCCGGCGACCGGCCCCGCCGGCGCCGGCGCCGACGCAAGAAGCGCAACAAGCCGGAAGGCCCAGCGCCGCTGGCCGCGGCAGCGCCATCCACCCCCGCGGTCACCGACGGCTGGTGCTTGGAAGATTTTCAGGTTCCAGAACGCGAAGGCAAGGTCCGGTTCCACGATCTCGGCCTGCCGCTCGCCCTCATGCGGGCCGTTCATGACTGCGGTTTTGCGTATTGCACGCCGATCCAGGCCGAGATCTTGCCCGCCACCCTGGCTGGTCGCGACGCCGTGGGCCAGGCCCAGACCGGCACCGGCAAGACGGCCGCCTTTTTGCTCACCATTCTGGCCCGTTTTACCAACGCTGACAGGGAGGAGAAGCGCGACGCCGGCGAGCCGCGGGCCCTGATTCTGGCGCCGACCCGCGAACTGGTGGTCCAGATCGGCCGGGACGCCGAAGCCCTGGCCCGGTATCTGCCGATACGGGTCATGGCGGTGTACGGCGGCATCGATTACCAGAAACAACTGGCGGCCGTGGAGCGGCAGCGCATCGATCTCTTGGTCGCTACCCCCGGCCGGTTGCTCGACTTCATGCGCCGCCAGGCCGTGCGCCTGGGCCGGGTGGAAGTGCTGGTGATCGACGAGGCGGATCGGATGCTCGACATGGGGTTCATCCCGGACGTGCGGCGTATCGTTTACGGCACGCCACCCAAGGAGCGGCGGCAGACGCTTTTTTTCAGCGCCACCATCACCCCCGAGGTCGAGCGGCTGGCCGCCCAGTGGACCCGCGATCCGGTGCGGGTGGTGATCGAGCCCGAACAGGTGGCCGTGGACACGGTGGAGCAGATCGCCTATGTGGCCAACGGCGAAGAAAAGTACGCCATCCTCTACAACCTGATCGTCAAGCGGGACCTGCGGCGGGTGATGGTCTTCGCCAACCGCCGGGACGAGACGCGGCGGTTGGCCGAACGGCTGCGGACGCATGGTATCGACTGCGCCCTGCTCTCCGGCGACGTGCCGCAAAAAAAGCGGATGCGCATCTTGGACGACTTCCGGCGCGGCAAGATCCGGGTGCTGGTGACCACCGATGTGGCTGGCCGCGGCATCCATATCGATGGGGTGAGCCATGTAATCAACTACACCTTGCCCTACGAGCCCGAGGACTATGTACACCGCATCGGCCGCACTGGCCGGGCCGGGGCCTTGGGCACGGCGATCAGCTTCGCCTGCGAGGAGGGTGGGTTCTACCTGCCCGATATCGAGGAGTTCATCGGCCGTAAGCTGCCGTGCGTCGATCCTCCTGAGGAGCTGCTCGAAGAACCGCCGCCCGCCGCCCCTCCTGCGCCGGAGGACCGCCGCCGGCCGCCCCGCTCCCGTCGCTCCCGCCGTCGCCGGCGGTGAGTAACTGGTCACAGGGGGGGCTGGCGGTAATTCTCTGGAAAGCCTTGCCCCGTACCCCCTTACGGTTGCGTCAGGATGGTACTGCCAGGAGGCGTGCGGTCGCCTCCTGTACCTCGGCGGGAGAG
>WFOD01000023.1 GCA_015488275.1 Deltaproteobacteria bacterium | reverse complement strand
CCTCTGCGGACTGGTCGTCGGCAGCCGCGGTCCCGCCCTCTCCCTCGTCCGCCTCCGCCGCCGACGCCCGGGCCGCCTCGATAAGCGCGGCGGCGGTTTCTTCGGAAATGCCCCGCAGGGCCGCAAGGCTCTCGACCTCGGCCGCGGCCAGGTCGGCCACCGTGGAGATCCCCTCATCGTAGAGGATATCGGCGATCTTCTCGCTCATCGGCGCAAGGGCCAACAGGGCTTGGTACTCTTCATCCCGCTGACGGGCGTAGCGGGTCTCGCTCTTCACGTCGATATTCCATCCCAGGAGAATGGACGCCAGCCGGACGTTTTGCCCGTTACGGCCAATGGCGAGAGAAAGCTGGTCATCGGGTACCACAACGAGCAGGGTCTTGTTCTCCTCGTCCACGACCACCATTGAGATCTGGGCCGGCGACAGGGCGTTGGATACGTACTTGGCCGGATCCGGACTCCAGGGCACGATATCGATCCGCTCGCCGTTCAACTCCTGCACCACGTTCTGCACCCGCGAACCCTTCATGCCCACGCAGGCGCCCACGGGATCCACATCGCTCTCCGTGGAGGCGACGGCGATCTTGGCGCGGAAACCGGGCTCGCGGGCCACGGCCATGATCTTGACGATCCCTTCCTGGATCTCCGGCACCTCTAAGGCGAAGAGCTTGGCAAGAAACTCGTTGCGCCGGCGGCTCAACACCAGTTGCGGCTCTGAACGCTTGGGATCGTTCCGCACCTCCACCAGCAGGGCCCGGATCCGGTCCCCCTGGCGATAGTTGCGGCGCGGCATCTGTTCGTTGTGGGGCAAAATGGCGTCCGTCCGGCCAAGGTTGACGATCATATTGCCCCGTTCAAACCGCTGGACGATACCGCCAACGATCTCGCCCTCCCGGTCTTTGTACATCTCGTAGACCACATCGCCTTCGGCCTTGCGCATCTTCTGAATAATCACCTGTTTGGCCGCTTGGGCCGCGATCCGGCCAAGCTCGGCGACGTTCTCCATCTTGGAGCCGATCTCGTCGTCGATCTGGGCCTCAGGGTCCAGCGCCTGGGCCTCCTCAAGGGAGATCTCGGTCTGCTCGTCGGCGACCTCTTCCACCACCCGGCGAAACTGGAACAGCTCGATCTCGCCAAGCTCCTCGTTGAACTGGACCTCCATCTCGCGCCGCTCGCCGAACCGCTTGCGCGCCGCCAGCAGGACCGCCTCCTCCAAGGCCTCGATCAGCAGCTCCTTGGCGATTCCCTTGTCCCTGCTTATCTGGTCGATGATCCTTTGCAGTTCTGTTGCCATCTGTCACTCTCCAGGCCAGCGGAAAGCCGTTTCCACCGGCGCCGAACTCCATCTCCTGACATTTAGATTTTTCAACCCGGCCGCAAGCCAACCCCGCGCCGTCACCCCGGCAAGGCATCACGCAGTCACCGCGGCCGCGCCTGCGGGACTGCGGGGCCACGCATTACAGAACCGGCCGTCAAAACTCGACCACCAGGCGCGCCCGCGTAATCTGGTCCAAGGGGACCGACGTCCTCCCGCCCTGGTCGAGCTGCAGGTCCACCCGCCCGTCGCCCGCGCCCAGGATCGTTCCCCGCGCCATGCGGCTTTCCTCCCCCGCCACCCACGCAACGTCCACCCTCTTGCCCTGATAGCGGGTAAAATCCCGTTCCGTGACGAGCGGCCAGTCAAGCCCTGGCGAAGTCACCTCCAGGGTGTACGCCTGGTCGATGCAGTCTTCGACATCGAGAATATAGCCAAGCTCCCGGCTCACCCGGGCACAGTCGTCCACCGTGACCCCTTCTGGCCGGAAGATCACGATCCGCAGCACCTGTCCCCCTGCTTCGCGGCGGAACTGAACGGCCACCAGCTCCAGGCCGAGCTCTGAGCACAACGGCTCGACCAGACGGCGGACAGTCTCGACAACAGCGGTATCGCGCACTCTCTTACCCCAAGAGCAGGAAATAAAAAAAGCGGGCACAGTGCCCACTTCGCGCAAGCGGAACAGCCCCGGGCCGGGCATTCCGACCCAGGACCCCCGATATCCTCGTCCGTCAGAAACGCGCGATCACCGCGCCTCTGCGGCGGAACACGAAAAAATGGAGCGGGCAACGGGCCTCGAACCCGCGACCCCAAGCTTGGGAAGCTTGTACTCTACCAACTGAGCTATGCCCGCTCTCCAAACCGCGCCGACGGACGGCGCGGTCCTGGGCCGACAGCCATGCCAGTTTTCCAACATGGCGCCAAGCGAATACAGCATAATACATGAAACCGGGAAGATGTCAACCTGCTCCCCGACTTTTTCCGTTCCAGCAGCCCTGCGGCCGCGGTCGCCAAGGCGCGATTTTCGCATATCCGGTCCGCGAGGTCGCGACTTCGGCAGACGAAGGAGCGCCCCCGCAACCTCTTCCCCCCGTATGGGCGGATCAGCCGCCGTGCAAACGCCCGATGGCCCAGGCCATGTTGCGGCCGAGATCGCGCATGGTGCGGACGCCCTCCTCGTCGCCCATCACCTCGCCCGGCTCCCTACCAATGCCAATGTTCCAGTACGACGAGCCGATCACCACCATCTGGGCTATGAGAAAAAAATAGTTGAGCGAGGAGAAGACATGCGAGGCCCCGGCCCGGCGCACGGCCACCACGCCCGCGCCCACCTTGCGCCGCAGCATATCGCCGTTGGCCCGCGCCACCATGCCGCACCGCTCGATCAGGGCCTTCATGTTGGCCGACACATCGGCAAAATAGGTGGGCGAGCCCAAAAGGATGCCGCTCGCGGCCTCCATCTTGGCGATGGCCTCGTTCACCAAGTCGTCGTCCACGGCGCAGCGACGGTTTTTCCGTTCAAAACACTTGTAGCAGGCGATACATCCCGCCACCCGCTGGCCGGCGAGCTCCACCAGTTCGGTCTCGATTCCCGCTGCGGCGAGCTCATCGAGCACCACGCCAAGGAGTTGCGCGGTATTGCCGCCTTTCCGCGCGCTTCCTGAAAACGCAACAACCTTCATCGTCTCACCTCCGGCCCGGCTGCCCACCGTTGTGTAGAGCAGTCCGTTGAAAAAATGGACTGCGTGCGGCCCAAAAACGCGCCGCCGCATTCTGCGGTTCTGAAAAAGCCATCCATACCGCACGCCCTGCCGCCCCGCATGACGCCAGCGCAGGACCAGCGCCACTGGCGCGGTCCTTCGCCCATGATGCCATACGCCTCCCCTAGAATCAACGGCCTGTTGTTTCCTTGCTCACCGTGCGCCAGATCAAGGAGAAAAGATCGGCGGGCGGCTGGAGTTCGACGGCCAAGGCGACCAGGGGAAAGGGTGGCCGGCCGATCTTGACCAGATCTTTTTCTGTCGTACAGGCAAAGGCCGCCTTGGTCCGCGCCAGCCGCTGGCCGATGCGTTGGATATCGGCTGACTGGTAACGGTGATGATCGGGAAAGGCAAGCCAGTCGGCAAGTTCAGCGCCGCCCTCCTCCAATAAACGGCGAAAGCCGCCAGGATCGGCGATGCCGCAAAAGGCGACAATTCGCTGACCGCGGATGGCGGCAAGCGGCGACGTTGCGCCCTCTCCATCGCCTGACGCCACGGCCTGGGGGCGCAAGGGAGCGGCGTACCGGGGAATCGAGGGGAAAAGCCGGTCAAGACGGCGCGCCAGCGTTTCCGGCCACGCCGCTTTTCCGGTGAGCACAAAACACCCGGCCCGGCAAAGGGCGGCAAAGGGCTCCCGCAAGGGGCCTGCGGGAAAGATACGCCCGTTGCCCAAGGGATCCGCGCCCCGGAACAAGACGACATCAAGATCGCGCCGCAAGGCCAGGTGCTGAAACCCATCGTCCAACAGCACCACATCGCAGCCCAACCGCTCCACCGCCACCATCCCCCCCAGCGCCCGGCGGCGGGCCACCACCACCGGCACACCGCTCAGCCGCCGGCCCAGCAGGCAGGGCTCGTCGCCCGCCTCATCAGGACCGGCCAGCAGGCGTTCGCCATCACTCACCACGAGCACAGGCCTCCGGTTGCCGCCGCCATACCCCCGGCTAACCACCGCCGGCCGCCGGCCCTTGGCGCGCAAAAAGGCGGCAATAGCCGCCACCATCGGCGTCTTGCCCGTGCCGCCCCAGGTAAGGTTGCCGATACTGACAACGGGCACGGGCAGCCGGCTGGAGGGAAACACGCCACAGCGGTAGAGCGCCGCCCGCCAGCGCATGAGCACACCGTAGAGCGGCCCGAACGGGCGGCCCAGGGCGAAGAGCAATCTCTCACGCCGTTGCACCGGGGCCTCCCCGAAAGACGATATCGAGCACCCGGCGGGCCGCGCCCTGGTGGCGGCGCACGAGGGCAAGGCCGGCCGCGCCAACCCGTCGCCGCTGCGCCGGATCGGCGAGCAACGCAGAGACAGCGGCGCACAGCTCATCGCTGTCACCAACCTGCACCGCCGCGCCCGCGGCCAAAAACTGCCGGGTAATATCGCCAAAGTCTTCGGTGTGGGGGCCGAAGAGCACCGGCACCCCAAACACCGCCGCCTCAATGGGATTATGACCGCCGCGGGGCACGAGACTACCGCCGATAAAGGCCACCTCGGCCCGCTGGTACAGACCGGCCAGCTTGCCAAACACATCCACCACCAAGACATCGAAGGCGCCCGTTGCCGGCGGCGGCCACCGGCAGGCGACAAGGCCACGCGCCTTGGCCAAGGCGATGATATCCCCCGCCCGCTCCACGTGCCGGGGCGCGATCACCAACCGTATCTCCGGCACGCTGGCGCGCCAGCGATCCAAGCAGCAAAGCACGAGCT
>WFOD01000022.1 GCA_015488275.1 Deltaproteobacteria bacterium | reverse complement strand
GCCCATGTTTTTGCGCTCAGTCCAGGCTGAACCGGTGGCGGTAGTCCTGCCGCAGGGACGGATCCTGCCGGTCCTTACGCAGCAGGCAGTTGCCCACAGCCAACAGATCGAGCTCCGTGCCCATGAAGCAGCGAAAGGCATCTTCTGGTGTGCAGACGATCGGCTCGCCGCGGATGTTGAAGCTCGTGTTGACGATCACCGGGCAGCCGGAAAGCTCCTTGAACCGGCTGATCAGGGCATGGTAGCGGGGATTTTTTTTTCGGTCCACGGTCTGGATCCTGGCCGAGTAATCCACATGGGTGACCGCTGGAATCTCGGAGCGCGGCACGTTGAGCTTGTCGATACCAAAGAGCCGCTGTTGCTCGTCGGTCATGGGGATCCGCTTTTCTTCGCGCACTGGGGCCACCAGCAGCATGTACGGACTGGCGGTCTCGAGCTCGAACCACTCGCCGGCCTCCTCGGCCAGCACAGAGGGGGCGAACGGCCGGAAGGACTCCCGGTACTTGACCTTGAGGTTGAGCACCTTTTGCATGGTGGGGGAGCGAGCGTCGCCAAGGATCGACCGGTTCCCCAAAGCGCGCGGCCCGAACTCCATGCGTCCCTGGTGCCAGCCCAGGGCCAGACCCTCGGCCAGCCCCTGGGCGCACCGGTCGATGAGGGTGGCGTCGTCCAAGGTCTCGAAGACCGCGCCGCAGGCCGCCAGACGAGACTCGATCTCCTCTTGCGTGAAGGCCGGTCCGAGATAGGAGCCCTGCATAGCGTCCTCGGCCAACACCCGTCGCGGCCGCTTGGCCCACAGATGATAGGCGGCCAAGGCCGCGCCCACGGCACCGCCCGCATCACCGGCCGCCGGTTGGATCCACAGGTGATCGACCACCCCCTGCCGCAATAGCTTGCCGTTAGCCACGCAGTTGAGGGCCACTCCACCGGCCAGACACAGAGCCCGCTCGCCGGTCTCGGTCACCACGTGCCGGGCGAGTTTGAGCACGATCTCTTCGGTCACGAGCTGAATGGAGGCGGCGATGTCCATCTCGCGCTGGCTGATGGGCGTCTCCGGCTGCCGGGGCGGGCCGCCGAACAGGGCGTCGAACTTGGCGTTGGTCATGGTCAGGCCGGTGGCGTAGTTGAAGTATTCCATGTTGAGGCGAAAACTGCCGTCCGGCTTAACGTCCACCAGGTGGTCGCGGATCACGTCCGCATAGCGAGGCTCGCCGTAGGGCGCAAGCCCCATGACCTTGTACTCGCCGGAGTTCACCTTGAACCCGGTGTAATAGGTAAAGGCCGAGTAAAGAAGGCCCAGGGAGTGTGGAAAATGGATCTCTTTGAGGATCTGCAGTTGGTCGCCGTTGCCAAGGGCAAGAGAGGTGGTGGCCCATTCGCCCACTCCGTCCATAGTCAGGATGGCGGCCCGGTGAAAGGGAGACGGATAAAAGGCGCTGGCCGCGTGGCTCACATGATGCTCGGAAAACAGGAGCTTTTCCTCCCAGGCTGCGCCATCGTCTATGGCGGCCAGCTCGTTGAGGAGCATCCGTTTTTGGAACAGCTTCTCCTTGATCCATACCGGCAAACCGGTGGCAAAGGAGCGCCAGCCGTGGGGGGCAAAGGCAAAATAGGTCTCAAGGATGCGCTCGAACTTGGGCAGCGGTTTATCGTAAAAGACCACCCCGTCGAGCTGCCGGCCGCTGATCCCGGCCTCAGCGAGGCAGTAGCGCGCCGCCTGGGCGGGAAAGCCGCTGTCGTGCTTGCGGCGGCTGAACCGCTCCTCCTGGGCCGCGGCCACGATACGGCCGTCCGCCACCAGGGCGGCCGCCGAGTCGTGATAGTAAGCGGAGATGCCAAGAATACGCATGGACAGCTCAGAAAAGGGTATAGATGAACGGCGCAACCACCGACCCCTGGGCCAGGATCAAGATGCCGCCCAAAAGCAGCATCATCAAAATGATGGGCAACAGCCAGAACTTCTTCCGCTCCTTGAGAAACATCCACAGTTCCCGCAAAAACGACATGAGCGACTCTCCAACCAGACAACCACAGGTGATTTCGTAAAAATTCGCGGTTGTCCCAGACCAGACACGATAATGCAACGGGACACACACCGTGAACTCGACGAACTCGTAGTTTTTCCAGCGCGTTGAAAAACGGGCTGTGTACGGCACAGAGGCGGGCCGACGACGACGCAGATGGGACGCCCTGCAACCAGATACTTAAAACTGGCGCCGAAAGCTCTCCGGCTCCACCTCTTTCTCCTTCCGGATCTGCCAGTAGCTCGGCAAGTCCGGATCAAAACGCCGCGGCATGCTTTCCTTGCCCGCCAGGCGGCGCGCCAGGCCCACCGGCACCACCAGCAGGCCGTACATGATACCTAGCACCACCGGACTGACCACTTTGTTCAACGCAAGGCCGAGCCGCATCCACGCCCGGTTGCAAGGAGCGAGCAGGGAAGGGCGCGCCAGGGTGACAAGAGCGGTCAGGCCAGCGGCCGCCAGCCAGCCCCACGCCCACCCCGACATAGCAGCGGCGCGAAGGTAGGCGTTGGTGGCAAGGATCAAAAAAAATACTGTAAAAACAGTGCCAAAAGAGCGATTGCTTGGCAGGGCAGGAGATGCCATGACGCGACTTACCTCCGCCACGCCGCCATTGCGATCCCGTGGCCAGAGTAGCAACGGGCCACAAGGCGGGCTATGGGTTTGAGGACCACCGTCCGCTCCAGCCGCTTTTTCACCGCCTCGGAATGATAGTCCTTGGTGCGGGCAACGGCGAAGCCGCCTTTTTCCAAAACGCGCGCCAAAGTGGAAGGGGTAAAGTGGAACAGATGATACGGCAGGCCCCAGCCAACCCAATCGGGCCAAAAGGCGCGGGCGTCGGTGCTCTGATGATTGGGAACCTCGACCACCAACAAGCCGTCTGGCCGCAGCCACTCCCGCGCCCGCGCCAAGGCGGCCAGAGGATCTTGCGTATGCTCCAGAACGTGCCACATGGTGACGACATCAAAGCTCGCCGGGGGCAGGTCCACCTCGTCCAGCGCACCCATTGTCACCGGCAGGCCGAGGGTCTGGCTGGCGTGGCTGGCGGCAAACCCCGAAAGCTCGATGCCGTGGACATCGTATCCTTTGGCCTGGCAGGCGGCGAGAAAGTAGCCGTAGCCGCAGCCCACGTCCAGCACGCGGCCCCGTTTCTTGGCCCAACGGAACAAGCGGATGCGGTGCGCCTCCAGGCCCAGGCGCTTTTCAAACTGGGGGGAGCCCGGAGCGCCGCTTTCCATCAAATTAGTTTCAAAATACTCCTGACCGTACAGCTCGGCCAGTTCTGCCGGGGTGGGACGGGGATCCAAAACGCCCAGTCCACAGGCGGCGCAACGCACAACCCGCCACTCTTTCTGGGCAAACAGCGGCAACCACTCCTCGCTGCCACAGAGGATGCACTGTGTTGGCGCCCGTTCCATTTCTCCCTGCCCGTCCGGTATCCAGCACGCATCCTCACGCGACCTCCCGGACCACCTCCTCAACCATCTCCACGGCCAGTTGCTCCATACACGCATGGGTGCCCTGCGGGCACGCCCTTTTGTAACATGGACTGCAGGGGAGGGCAAGGCGCACCACCCGATGTCCGTGGCCATACGGACCGGTGCGCCACGGCGCCGTGGGACCGAACACGGCCACCACCGGTGTTCCCACTGCTGCGGCCAGGTGCATGGGCCCGGTGTCCGTGGTGACCAGCGCCCGCACCCGCCGGTACGCGGCCGCCAGCTCCATCAAGCTGGTCTGACCAGCAAGATTGACCGCCGGCCGGCGCATGGCCCCGCAAATCTCCGCAATCGCCTGCCGGTCGGCCGGACCGCCGGTGAACACCAGATCCCAGCCAGCGGCGGCCAACCGGTCGGCCAGCTGAACAAAGCGTTCGCTCGGCCAATGCTTTGTCGGCCAGGTGGTCATGGGGTTGAGGGCGATGAGGCGTTTCGACCCGCCAAGGCCGTGGGCGGCAAGAATATCTGCGGCCCGCCGGTGATGCGCTTTTGTGAGCGGCAGGTCAAAATGCACATCAGAGACCGGCACGCCTACAGCACGTAAGATATAGAGCTCCCGCTCCACGGCGTGCATGTCCATCGGCACGGCCGGAATACGCTCGTTGAGAAAGAGGTAGCTCATTTCGGCATGTTCCATGCCCCGGCCAAAACCGACCTTGCGGCGCGCCCGGGCAAGGGCCACGAACGCGCTACTCTTTAAAAGGTTTTGGAAGTCAAAAAGCAGATCATAGGATACGGCCCGTAGTTCGCTGACCAGACGAAAAAACCCCTGAAGCGCCTCTAGCCGGCGGCCGGCGCGCCAAGCGGCGATCCACTGCCGGCGCTCAGAGACGAGCACCCGGTCAAGGGCCGGATGTCCCCGGACGATATCCGCCGCCTCCCTTTCCACCAACCAATCGATGCGGGCCGAGGGAAAAGCGGCGCGCAGGGCGTGCAGGGCCGGCAGGGTGTGGCTGACGTCGCCGATGGCGCTCGTCTTGACGATAAGGATCTTCATCGCCGCACACTACCTACCCGCCACAGGGCGACGAGGCCCATGCCCCCAAGAAAAAGATGGGGCGACCAGGAGGCGGGAAGATAGGGGATGGCACCGCTCTTGGCTAGCGACTGCAGTCCGGCCCACACTCCCCAGGTGAAAAAGGCGAGCATACAGGCCGCTGGCACGGCTACGGTCAGATCGCGTCCCCAGCGGATGGAGAGTTCGAGCAATATCGGCAGACAGACGAGGAGCAAGGGTACGCCAAGCAAGGCGTACGACAGGCGAGCATGCAGCAGCCGCCTGGCCTCTTCACCTCTTTGAGGGTCGTGGCTGCGGCGCAACAGACCGGTCAGGGAAAGCTCGCTTTCGAGAAATACCGGCACAAACAGGTCACCGGCTCCTTCTGGCAGTTCCACGGTCCGGCGGGAGAACCGCTCCACCTGAGGCGCCCCTCCAGACCCCACCCTTTTTACCGCTCCCTCTCGAAACCGCCACTGCCGCCCCTTGGAAACCGCCTCCTGCGCGGTAAACTGGCGCACCACCCGAAACTCATCGTCCCATTCGGTATAGACAAAATCATGCAACGCGCCGCGAGCGTCTGGCAGGCCAACGGAGTAGTAAAATCCCTGCCGGCCGCGCTGGAACACCGTGCCGTACTTGGTATAGCCCACAGGATAGGAGGTATTGAGCCGTTGGTGCCAGATCCGGTTGGTGACCGCCATTGAGGGGGGAAGAAGCCACTGAAGCAGGGCGACCACGAGCAAGGAGGCGGCCAATCCGGCTATGACCACAGGCCGCACCAGACGCCGCAGGCGGATACCCGCAGCCTGAAGGCTCTGCATCTCGCCACTGCGCTGCAAACCACCAACGGTGAGTACGCCGGCGAGCATAATCGCTGCCGGCGCCACCTGCTGGATCATAAACGGCGTCTTGCAGGCAAAATATACGGCAGCAAGCCGCAGGCTCTCCTGTTTTTCTAAAAAGTTGTCGATCCGCTCAAAAAAATCCACCAACAGATAGATCCCCACAAAGGCGGCCAGGACCACGCCGAGGCTGCGGCCGAACCGCTGGTAGAGGTAACGGTCGAGCAGAGTGGTCATGACGTCTCCTCTGACGCGCGGCGGGAAAGCAGGCGATAGACCAGATTGTCGATCTGTTCGAACAGGCGATCAATAAGGGGAGAGGCAACGAGGCGGAGGAGACCGGCCGCCAAGAGCGCGAGAACGCCATCCACCGCCCAAACGACGGCAGGGGACAAGGAGCCTGTCTCTGCCAGGGCGCCCACCGAAGAAAGGGCGAGAAAGTACAAGAGATACACCGCCAATCCCAAGGGGAGGCCCACGGCGCGCCGGCCTGGTCTAGCCAACAATCCAAGGGGCAGACCAACCACGGCAAGGATCGCCGCCCCCAGGGGAACGGCGAGGCGTTTGTGGAACTCCACCACGAGTTCGGCCCGGCGTGCCGGATCGTGCGCGCCGGCGGCGGCCTGCCGCAGCTCGGCAAGGGACAGTTCGCGTTTGTCCCGCTGATCCAAGCGGGCACCCGCCACGATCCTGGGAGCAGGCACAGGAAGAGAAAGACTGAAAGAATCGAAGTTCACCGTGCGGCTTTCTTCGCCCATTGTTTGGTGCAACGATCCCTGCCAGAGGTGGAGTTCAAGGCTCTGGCCACCAGCGCCGGCAGCAATTTCCGCCTGCTTGGCCACAAGGATCACCGGCCGGCTCCGGTCCCGGGCGTCCACGGCGAACACTCCCTCCCACAGCCCGTTCTCTCCTGTTCCAGCGCGCCGCTCGAGATAGAGGGCAAAGTCGCCGCTCACCTGGTTAAAGGTGCGCGGCTGGAGACTGCGGGCAAACCGCTCGCGGGCCAAATGAAAAAGGAGCTGTTTGCTTGCCCGTTCCCCTGCGGGTACGAGATCTGTAGCCACCCAGGCGGTGGCGAGGCCAGCAAGGAGGGCCGCCGCCAACACCGGTGGGAGCAGGCGGTATACGCCGGTGCCACACGCCTTGAGGGCCATGACCTCGCCGTCGCTGGTCATGCGGCTGAAGGCCAAGGTAACGCCAACAAGGACGGCCAGAGGCACGACGAGCTCAAGCAAGGGCGGCAACAGGTAGCAGACCAGCCGAAAAAAATCGGCCGCATCCACGCCGAACTCCAACACCACATCGAGAAGCGGCGCCAGTTGACCGAGGAAGAGCACAGCGGAAAAAATAAAAAAACCGGCCACGGTTGGCGGCGCCACCTCGGACAGGCAGTAGAGAAATAGAAGAGAGGGCATGAGGGAAAATATCAGGCGGGAGCTTGACCGATGAACTCCTGGGTCATGGCGTGCGCCACGTCATCGGTGAACTGCTCAGGGGGATGCTTGCAGAAAAAGGCGCTCGGCCCGGTGAGCACGCCGCTGATTCCCCGATCGAGGGCCAGTTTCAGGCAGCGGATGGCGTCGATGGCCACCCCGGCCGAGTTTGGCGAGTCCTCTACAGACAGGCGCAGCTCCAGGTGCATGGGCACGTCGCCGAACAGCCGGCCCTCCATACGTAAGAAGCAGACCTTATTGTCGTTCTGCCACGGCACGTAATCGCTCGGCCCCACGTGAATATTCTCTGGATCGAGGCGCTGGGCGGCCACGGCCTGCACCGCCTCGGTCTTGGAGATCTTTTTGGCGCGCAGCCGGCTATGGTTGAGCATGTTGAGAAAATCGGTATTGCCGCCGGTGTTGAGCTGATAGGTGCGGTCGAGGCGCACGCCGCGCCGGCGGAAGAGATCGGTAAGCGCCCGGTGCACAATGGTTGCGCCGAGTTGGGCCTTGATATCGTCGCCGATGACCGGCAGGCCCTGGGCGGCAAACCGCTCGGCCCATTGGGGATCGCTGGCAATGAACACCGGGATGTTGTTGATAAAGCCGATACCAGCGGCGAGCGCGCACTCGGCGTAAAACCGGGTCGCCTTTTCTGAGCCCACAGGCAGGTAGTTGAGCAACATCTCCGCGCCGCTTTCCCGCAGCACGCGGACGACCTCTCCCTGGTCAGGCTCTGGTTCGTCGGCCACCACAAAGGTGCGCTTGGCGTCGTACTCCCGCATATGGTCAGCCACCCCGTCGAGCAGCCTTCCCATGCGCACGGCCACACCGCTGGCCGGGAGGTTGGGGCAAAAGACCGTGGTGCAGTTAGGGGGGGCGAAAACCGCCTCGTGCACATCCCGGCCGACCTTACGGCCATCGATGTCAAAGGCGGCCACCACTTCGATATCGCCGGGCCGGTATCCGCCAATGGTCCAGTGCATGAGGCCAATGGCCTCTGTTTCCTGCCGCTGGCGGTAGTAGTGGATGCCCTGAATGAGCGAACTGGCGCAGTTCCCCAACCCGACGATGGCGATCTTGATCCGCTCGTTCATGCCTGCCTCCACGGTTTGGCCTCAGAAGAACCTCCCGTTGGTATATAAAAAAAAACGTATAAGAACACCAGGATTTTGATAGAATCACGGGAAAAAGCCCGCGTCCCACGCCGCTTTTCTCTCAAGTAATACCTGGTGGCCGGTTTGGCAAGGGCAAGGACTGCGCGCGGGGCAGCTCAACCTTTATTTTTGAGGAGGCAAACAATGGAAAGGCACGGTTTCTGGGCAGGACTGGTGTACGATACGCTCGAACGGCACTTCCTGCCGCTGGCGGCCCGGCGCGGCTGGCGGCCCGATCAGGTGACCTGGACCGGCCTGTGGCTTTCGGCCGCCACTGGCATCGCTTTTTTCTTCTCGCCAGCGGCCGGCGGCTTGCTTCTGATCCTCGCCGGTCTTTGCGACGTGGCCGATGGCCTGCTCGCCCGCGAGCAGAAGCGCAAGAGCGCGGCCGGCGCCTTTCTTGACTCCACCCTTGACCGGTACGCCGAAATCTTTGTGTTCACCGGATTATGGGGCCACCTCTACCATCACGGCATGGACGCCCAGTCAGCCACCTTGTTGGTCATCGCCGCCTTGGGCGGCTCGTTGATGGTGAGTTACGCCCGGGCCCGCGGCGAAGGGTTGGGGGTCAAGCACACGGCTGGTTTTTTCCAGCGCACGCAACGGGTAGTCACCGTTATCGTCGCCGCTCTGGCCGAGGCCCTGTTCGGCTGGCCCATTTTGGCCCAGGCAGTGGGCGTGCAGGCCATGGGCACCAATCTCACTGCCCTTTACCGTATCTTATCCATCCGCAATCTTCTCGCAGAACAGG
>WFOD01000021.1 GCA_015488275.1 Deltaproteobacteria bacterium | reverse complement strand
CCCTTACGCCCCCCTTTCCCCTGATCCCGCCACCGTGGCCGAGCGGATCGCCGCCCTCCATCGCCTGGCCACCGACCCAGGCCCGTGGTTGTGCGTCACGCCGATGGAGGCCGTGTTGCGCCGGCTGCCTCCCGTGCGCGCCTTGGATCAACTCGCCGAACTGGTGATCGCCGGCGAGGAAACCAGCCGGGAGGAACTGCGCCGCCGTCTCGAACGGCTGGGATACGAGCCGGTGAACATGGTGCAGAACGTGGGCGAGTACTCGGTGCGGGGAGGAATCGTCGATTGTTTCGCCCCTGGCTTTGACCAGCCGCTGCGCCTCGACTTTTTCGGCGACACGGTGGAGTCGATCCGCCTGTTCGACCCCATCAGCCAGCGCTCCACCGGCACAATCGACGAGGCGGTGCTGTTGCCGGCCCGGGACATCCTGCTCCCCCAGCCAGACTCCCCGGCCCTTGGCCAGTTGCTCGCACGGCTCAAAAAGGAGACCGATCTTCCCGCCGATACCCTCGAACTGCTGGCCAACGGCCAACCCTTTCCAGGCATCGAGTTTTTCCTCCCCTTTTTCACCGAGCGCACCGACACCCTCTTCGACGTATTGCCCGACAACGCCCTCGTCCTGCTCGCCGACGCGCCGGCGGCCCTGCAGGCGGCGACCCTCGCCTGGGAACGGATCGCGGCCAATCACGAGGAAGCGCTCGCCGCCGGACGCAAACCAGTTACGCCGGAGCGTCTCTTTGTGCCGGTGGAGAAGGTGCGCCGCCGCCTGGAACAGGGGGGGACGATCATCGCCTCGCCCTTTCACGACGATCCAGACACACCGGTGGTCGAATACGCCACAGGCAACCATCGCCTCCTCCAGCAGGAATTAGAGCTGGAGCGCCGCCAGGCCGGCCTGATCGCCAGGCTGGTCAACCGCATCCAGCGCTGGCTCGGCGCGGGCGAACGGGTGGTGTTCGCCTGTCGCACCGGCCGCCGGGCGCGGCAGATGGCCGAACTGCTGGCCAACCACGGCATTGACACCGCTGTCACCGACGGCCGCTTCCAGTCACCTCCACCCTCCGGCGTGGTCTCCCTCCACGGCCACCCCCTATCCGAAGGGTTTGACCTTACCGCAAGCGGTATCCATTTTCTCTCCGAACCCCAACTCTTCGGCGACCGCCGCATCGGCCGGCGCACCCTGCGCCGTGCCCGTGCCGCCGGCCCGCGCCTCAACTTCGAGGAGTTGCGCCAGGGCGACCTGGTGGTGCACCGCCAGCACGGCATTGGCGTGTATCAAGGGCTTGTGAGCATGGAGCTTGGCGGCATGGTCGGCGATTTTCTCGCCATTGCCTACAAAGACGACGACAAGCTCTTCGTGCCGGTGGACCGGATCGATACGGTCACCAAGTACAAAGGGGTGGGCGATTTTGAACCGACCATCGACAAGTTGGGCGGCAAGCGGTGGAGCAACGCCCGGCGCAAGGTCAAGGAAGCGGTCTGGCGCGTGGCGCAAGAGCTCTTGCAGCTCTACGCCAAGCGTCAGTTGGTGCCAGGCACCGCCTTCAGCCCGCCGGACGAGTTCTACCACGAACTCGAGGAGTCCTTCCCCTTTGAAGAGACCGACGGCCAGCGGCGGGCCATCGCCGACGTGCTCGAGGATCTCGCCGAACCGCGGCCTATGGACCGGCTGGTCTGCGGCGACGTGGGCTACGGCAAGACCGAGGTGGCGGTACGCGCCGCCTTCAAGGTGATGGAAGACGGTTTTCAGGTGGCCATGCTGGTGCCCACCACCGTGCTGGCCGAGCAGCATCTCGTGACCTTTCAGGAACGTTACGCTGGCCTGCCGGTGTCCGTGGCCTGCCTCAACCGTTTCCGCAGCCCGGCGGAGCAGCGCAAGATCGTGGCCGCCCTTGCCGACGGCTCCTTGGACATGGTGATCGGCACCCACCGGCTGCTCTCCTCCGACGTTACCTTCCGCCGCTTGGGCCTGCTCATTATCGACGAAGAGCACCGGTTTGGCGTCAAGGCCAAGGAAAAGATCAAAAAGCTGCGCACCCGGGTGGACGTGCTCACCCTTACCGCCACTCCGATCCCCCGCACCTTGCAGCTATCCCTTCTCGGCATCCGGGACCTTTCGGTCATCGATACTCCGCCGGCCAGGCGGCGGGCGGTGAAGACCTTTATCGCCCGCCAGGACGATCTCGTGCTCAAGGAGGCGGTGCGCCGCGAGCTGCGGCGGGGAGGACAGGTGTTCGTGGTCCACAACCGGATCCATTCCCTGGAGGCGGTGGCGGCCAAGATCCAGCGCCTGGTCCCTGAGGCGCGGGTGGCGATGGCCCACGGCCAGATGCCGGGCAAGAACCTGGAAGAAATCATGGTCCAGTTCGTGCGCCGGCAGATCGATGTCCTGGTGTGCACCACTATCATCGAATCGGGGCTTGACATCCCCAACGCCAACACCATTGTCATCACAATGGCCGACCGTTTGGGCCTGGCCGAGATCTACCAGCTCCGCGGCCGGGTGGGCCGGGGCAACCAGCAGGCCTACGCCTACCTCCTCCTGCCCGACCCCGACCATCTCTCCAAACAGGCCCAACAGCGCTTGCGGGCCCTGATGGACTACAACGAGTTGGGCGGCGGCTTCAAGCTGGCGATGAGCGACCTGCAGATCCGCGGCGGCGGCAACATCCTGGGGGAGTCCCAGAGTGGCACCATTGCCGCGGTGGGCTATGATCTGTACCTCGAACTCCTCCAAAAAACGATCGAAGACCTGAAGGCGGGCCGCGCCACCTTTGCCGCCGAAGACTACGATCCTGAGGTCAACCTGCGCCTCGCCGCCCGCCTGCCCGAGGACTACATCCCGGACGGCGACCAGCGCTACCTCGCCTACCGTCGGCTGGCGGCCATCAACGCGGAGGAGGACCTGGCCGACTTCCAGGCCGAGTTGGCGGACCGCTACGGCCCCCTGCCAGAAGAGGCGGCCAATCTCTTGCGCCTGGTCGATCTCAAAATCGTCATGCGCCGCCTGCTGGTGGAACGGCTCGAACAGGGCAAGCCCGGCACCCTGGTGCTCCAGTTCCATCCAGAGACGCCGGTGCGGCCGGAACGGCTGGTCGCCTTTGTCCAGGTCAACGGCGGCCGCCTTACCCCCAGCGGCAGGCTCATCGCCCCGGCCCGGCCACGCACGGCCGATCCTGTGACCCAGGGCAAAAACCTCTTGCTGTCCCTGGAGCGGGATGCTACTTAGAGGGAGGCGGCACGCCCCCTTATAACCAAACTCCTATCAGCCAAGGTCTCTTGAGTATGCCTCAACGTCTGCGCCGTTTGTCGCACCTTCTTGCTATCACCGTCTTTCTTCTCCTCGCTCCCAGCCTGGTGGTCCAGGCCGCGGCGCCGCCGGCCACCGAATTGGTGGATCGGGTGGTGGCCGTGGTCAACGACGAGGTGATCACCCTATCCGAGGTGGAGGAAGAGGGGCGGGACCTCTTTGCCCGTATCCTGCGCGACCGGATGATCGGCAACCTCGACCGCGCCCTGGCCGAGGCCCGCCGCCAGATCCTCGCCTCACTCATCGATAAAAAGCTCGTGGAGCAGCGGGCCAAGAAGTTGGGTGTCACCGTGGAGGAGGCCGACATCGACATGGCGATGGAGCAGACGGCGGCGGCGAACCACATGTCCCTCGCCGCCTTTGAAGAACGCCTGGCCGCCGAAGGCATTGATCTTGCCCGCTACCGGGAGGGGCTGCGCTGGCAGGTGCTCCAGTCCAAACTCATTGGCTTGGAGTTGCAATCGCGGGTCGTGATCTCAGAAGAACGTATCCGCCAGGCGTACGAACAGACGTACACTCCCGCCAGCATCGCCGAAGGATACCACCTGTTGCAGATCGGCGTGCGCTGGGGCGGCAAGAGCGGCCGCAGCCGCGAGGAGGCGCGCAGGCTCGCCGTTGAGCTGCGGCAACGGGCGCTGGCCGGCGAACCATTTACCGAACTGGCCCGCCAATATTCCGAGTTGCCGTCGCGCGAACGGGGCGGCGATGTGGGCACCTTTGCGCCAGACGAGATGGCCGCCTTTATGCGGGCCGCCATCCTGCCCCTGACCGCGGGCGAGGTGAGCGAGCTGGTGGAAACGCCAGACCAAACGGTGCAGTTCTTCCAGGTCCTGTCGGTCCGCAAAGGGGATATGGTCCAACCCCCTCCCCTTGACCTGGTGCGGGAACAGATCGCCGCCCGCCTGCGGGACGAGGAACTGCAGCGGCAGTTCGAGATCTGGGTGAAAAAGTTGCGGGACGAGGCGTATATCTCCCAACTGCTCTGACCATGACATCCGAGTCACGCCCCCATATCGATCCCGACGCTCCGTCCCTGGGGACCTATCTCGCCGCCCGCCGGCTGGAACGCAACCTGTCGGCAGAAGAAATCGCTGCGGCCACCGGCATCCATCTTTCCATCATCAGGGCCCTGGAAGCGGGCGACCACGCCAACCTGCCGTCACCGGTCTTTGTTCGCGGTTTTATCAAGATCTACGCCAAAGCCCTGGAGATCGATCCCGCAAAACCCCTGGCCCTCTACGACCAGGAAGCGCCCCGCGGGGAAAGCGCGCCGCCCATTGGCCCGGATATCCTGAGCAAGGAATCCCTGACCGCCGCGCCCCTGGTCAGCCGCCGTAAGCTCTTTTTTGCCGCCGCCCTCCTCCTGGCGGGCCTCTTTCTTGTCTTTTACTTCCACTGGACGCCGCCGTTGCCCTTTCTTCCCTCGGAGACCTCAACGGCTCCATCTGTCGGCCAGGCGGAACAGCATACCGCCAACGCCCCACCGGCCAGCGAAAGCCGGCCCAGCGACAGCAGCAACGCCGGCGCCAACGCCCCCGTCACCGCGCCGGCCGCCCCCTCTTCTTCTCCAGAGGCGGAGCCTCAGCCTGCAACGCAAGCGCACAACGGCTATACCCTTACCGCCACCTTTTCCGCGCCCACCTGGATGCGGGTCACGGTGGACAATGGCCCGCCACAGGAGGCCTTTTATCAAAAGGGCAGCCAACACCAGTGGCGGGCCGAGGAGCGCTTCGAGCTGCTCATCGGCAACGGCGGCGGGGTGCGTCTCTTTCTCAACGGCCAGCCGGTGCCGTTTTCTGGCGCCACGGGCCAAGTGGTGCGTCTTTCCCTGCCGTGAAGCCTTCCTATTATTTGTCCCCCTACTCTCCGTATCCTCGCCGTGCCCCGCTGGCTGCATAGCGCTGCTCTCATCCTCCGCTCCCAGGCGCACGGCGAATCGGACCTCATCCTCTCCGTGCTCGCCCCAGACCACGGCAGGATGTCGTGGATCGTCAAGGGAGGGAAACGCAGCAAAAAACGGTTCGTCAACAAACTCGAACCCTACACCCTGCTGAAGGCGATCTGGGTGGCGCGCCGTTCCGGCCTGCACCGGCTCGAACGGGCGGAAATCGGCAATCTCTACCCAGGGCTGCGGCGTGATCCACAAAAGTTCGCCGCTGCCAGCGTGCTGGCCGAGCAACTCTACGCCTGGACACGGGAGGCCAATCCTGAGCCTGAAACCTTCCGCCTCGCCTGTGCCGCCCTGGACCGGCTGCAAGGCGACGATCCCCGGGTACTTCCCCTGACCGTGCTGCGCATCCTCGCCTTGCAGGGCTACCGGCCAGCGCTGGATAGCTGTACGGCTTGCGGCCGCCGCCATTGCCGCGACTGGTTCTTTGCCGCCCACCGGCACGGGGTGCTCTGCCCCCGATGCGCGTCACGAACGGCCCCCAGGCTCCTGGCGCCGGTTTGCGCTGGCACGGCGGCCTTTCTCCGCCAAGCGCTGGCCAGCCCCGAGGCCCTCGATCTGGTCATGCTCTATGCTGGTTTTCTCCTCCAGCGCGATCTGCCGGCGTGGGAGGTGTACCAGGCCCTGACCGGACAACGTAGCCCCCAACCTTGGCGAGCAGTTCGCTGATCCGGTAGGGCTTGGCCAAAAAACCGTCCCCCTCGCCAAGATCGAGGCCAGCGAGCGCGGTCTGCTCGTCATAGCCGCTGGCCAGCACCACCGGCACATCAGGATACTGTTCCTTGAGCCGTCGGTAGACCTCGCGGCCATCGAGATCCGGCATCTGAATATCCAGCAGGACCAGGGCGGGACGCGCATGGTCGATTTCCGCCAGGGCCTCAACCCCACCTGCCGCGGTCCGCACGTGATATCCGGCCCGCGCCAGCACCTCGCGCACGTATTCCAACACCAAGGACTCGTCGTCCACCACCAGGACCGCGCCGCGCCGCAAGAGACGCCGCCCCGGCGAACGATCTTTCTCTTGCCGGTGGCGGGGCAAGAGGATCGCGACACTCGTTCCCTCTCCTACAGCGCTCGTCACCGTGAGGCAGCCGCCGTGGTTGGCGACAATGCCCAAGGCGGCCGGCAACCCCAGGCCCCGGCCCATGAACCGGGTGGTGAAAAACGGATCAAAAATGCGCCGCAGGTGAGAGGGGGAAATGCCTGGGCCGTTGTCCACGATGCGGATCTCCACATACTCGCCAGCAGGATGGCGGTGGTGATGCTGGCATGTCCATTCCCGCCGCACCACATTCTCCGCCAGCACCGTCACCTTGCCGCCATCCTTGCCAAGGGCCTCAAAGGCATTGGTCAGACAGTTGGCCAAGGCTTGCATCACCTGCTCGCGGTCAACGGCCACCTCCCAGCAGTCATCGGCCACCTCGAACACAACCTCATGGCCCTGCCCCTGGTCTGCCTCCACCCGCTCGAGAGCGGCGGCA
Source organism: Deltaproteobacteria bacterium (assembly GCA_015488275.1). Lineage (GTDB taxonomy): Bacteria > Desulfobacterota > Desulfobulbia > Desulfobulbales > S012-135 > S012-135. The sequence goes on along the minus strand of WFOD01000021.1, from coordinate 1,905 downwards.
AGGAGATCGCACACCGGCATGACCGAGGGGAAGCAGCGTCCCTCCCGGGCATAGGCGACCAACTGGCGCACGAGGACCGTCATCTGCCGGGTGGCGGCAATGATATTGGCCGCATATCGCCCCAGTGCGCCAGAGCCGTCTTGCTCTCTGATCAGTTCGGCGTTGCCAAGCACGGCGGTCAAGGCGTTGTTGAAGTCATGGGCGACCCCTCCCGCCAGGGTACGCAGCGACTCCTCCTTGGCCTGCTGGGCGTGGAGCTCCCGCAACTCCTCCTCAATGCGCATCCGCTCTTCAATATCCCGGCTGACCATGACCACGGCCTCGATCTCCCCCTTTTCGTCGAACAGGGGGGCGGCATTGACTTCTTCAAGGATCTTGCCCGGGCCGTGGCGGTGGGACAGGCCGTACAGGGGACGCCCCGTGGCGAAGACCCGCTCAACCGGACACTCCTTTGCCTCGCCGGCAGCGTCGCAGTGTTCCTCGCAGCCATGACAGGCCTGATAACAGAACCAGACGTCGCCCGTTGGCCCCTGGTAGCGCCGCCTGGCCTCCTGGTTGGCCAACTGGATACGGCGCTGACGGTCCACGACCAGCACCGCATCGGCGCACTGGTCAAGCACGCGCACAAGATAGCGGCGGGCCGCGGCCAACTCACGTTTGGCCTGCTGCAGGGCGGAGATGTCCCGGCCCACATGCACCACCCCGTAGCTCCCGTCATCAAGGAGAAGCGGCGAGACGGTCTGGAGTACGTCAGGGCCAAGCGGCGAGTCCCGCATCAGGCGCTCCATCGACCGCCCCTCCTGCACGGCCTGCTGCAGGGGGCAATCCGCTGGCGGCCGTTCCGCGCCATCCAGCAAACGGTAACAGGCCATACCCTCGATCTCTTCCGGCCGCCGGCCAAGGCGTTCCGCCAAGGCCCGGTTGACCCGTCGGATGCGGTAATCAGGATCAATGATGGCGATGCTATCGGGCACACCGTCAAAGGTGCGTTCCCAATCGAGGCGCGCCCGGTTGGCCTCGGCCATCAACCGTTTCTCCTCCTCCTGCCGCTCGGCAATAGTCTGGGCCATCGCCTTGGCCTGGCGGCCGAGTTCTTCGACTTCGCCCAGTCCATGCACCACAGGCAGGGCCTGGGGGTCGCCAGCGGCCAGACGGGGCATGGCGCGGCCAAGCCGGGCCAGGGGCAAGGCCACGTAGTGCTCGAACAGCCAAAAGGCAACAAGAAAGGTGGTCAGGGCAAGGGCAGCGGCAGGGGCGAAAAAGCCAAGGACCAACCGCCAGGGCGCAGGCACCCCGCGATCCAAGGGCAAGGCCACCACCTGGACGGCCACGTCACCGGCCTGAAAGCCAAAGCCGCGATCTGCGTAGCGTTGCCGGAGCGCAGGAAGCGCGGCGGCCGGATCGCCATGACAGCGCAGACAACCGGCGGTAAAGCGGACCGGCCGGGCGACCAGGACATAGGAGGTGGGCGGAGAGCCCATCTCGATCTCGCCGTACCACTGATTCGCCTCTGGCCGCTGCTCGAAAAAACGGATCAGCTCTGTCTCTTGCGCTACTGTCGGCCGGTTGCGGGGCGAACGGGGATGGCGGCTGAGGATCTTATGGTACAGGCCGGGCCGCAGAGCGGCCAGGCGAGCAAGATACCGGTTGGCGGCAAAAGCGGCGCTCATGGCCTCGGGGAGGAACGTCTCCTCAGAAAGAAGCCCTGCCAACGCCGGCCGCAGGACATCGGTCACATAACCGCGCACCGCCGCTGCTCCGTCGAGCAAAAGGCAGCACTGGTAATAGGTTTCCTGCTTGGCGATCCGGCGGGCGTGGAGATAGGCGACAACATGGAAGGCGGCAAGGAGGAGGACGAGGAGCAGGACAAAGACCAGCCGGCAGGTGAGGCGCGCGCCCATAGGC
>WFOD01000020.1 GCA_015488275.1 Deltaproteobacteria bacterium | reverse complement strand
TTGCCGCCTGGCGGCCGGCCGAGGTGCGGGAACAGTTGCGCCAGGCCGGCCTGGCCCATTTGAGCGTGGAACAGGTCAGCGACCGCCATTTCATCGTGTACGGCGCGCTGGCGGCAGGAGAAAGGTAACGATGGCCACGTGGCAGACCCCAGGCGCCGCCGCCAGGCCGCCGCTGGCCGGAACCGCCCCAGCCGGAACCGCCCCAGCCGGAACCGCCCCAGCCGGAACCGTGACGCTCGCCCCGGGCCGTGAGCGCTCGGTGCTCCGCTGGCATCCGTGGATCTTTTCCGGCGCTATCGAGCGGGTGGAGGGCCGGCCAGGGCCGGGTGACACCGTGGCGGTGGAGGACCACGCCGGCAAGCTCCTCGCTTGGGCCGCCTGGTCGCCCGTCTCCCGTATCCGGGCCCGCATATGGTCGTTCGATCCGGCGGTCACCGTTGAGCCGGCCTTTTTCCGCCAACGCCTGCGGGCCGCCTTGGCCCTTCGCCGCGATCTCGGCCTGGCGGCGGTCACCGACGCCATGCGCTTGGTGCACGGCGAGTCCGACGGCTTGCCTGGCCTGGTGGTGGACCGTTACGGACCAGTGTTGGTGCTCCAGGCCTTGGCCGCTGGCGCGGAACGCTGGAAACGGCAGATTGCCGATATGCTGCTGGCCGAAACCGGGGCGGCCACGGTGTACGAGCGTTCCGACGCCGAGGTGCGGCGGCTGGAAGGGCTTGATCCCTGTCGCGGTCTTCTCGCCGGCCGGTCCTTGCCTCGGCGGCTGACGATCCAGGAGCACGGCCTGGTGTTTCTCATCGACTGCGTTGGGGGGCAAAAGACCGGCTTTTTTCTCGATCAGCGGGACAGCCGTCTTGCGGTCCGCCGCCTGGCCGCCGGCCGGGAGGTGCTCGACTGTTTTTGCTACACCGGCGGGTTCACCTGTAATGTTGTGGCCGGAGGCGCGCAATCGGTGCTGGCGGTGGACAGTTCGGCCGCCGCTTTGCAAGCGGCGCGGGAGAATTGCCGGCTGTCGGGCCTTGACTGCCGGCGGGTCGAGTGGCGCGAGGCAGACGTTTTCCAGGAGTTACGCCGGTTGCGCGACGCGGGCAGGACCTTTGACCTGGTGATCCTCGATCCACCCAAGTTCGCGCCTACCGCGGCCCTGGCCCGCCAGGCGGCCCGGGGCTACAAGGACATCAATCTCCTTGCCTGCAAGTTGTTGCGGCCAGGAGGAATACTGGTGACCTTTTCCTGCTCCGGCGGTGTTTCGCCGGACCTGTTCCAAAAGATCGTGGCCGGCGCTGCCCAGGACGCTGGTGTCGCCGCCCAGGTGATCGGCCGGAGCGGCCAGGCCGCCGACCATCCCGTCTCCCTGGCCTTTCCAGAAAGCGAATATCTCAAGGGATTGGTGGTGCGGATCGCAGGGAAACACTCGCCAATCCACACCGGCCGCACCCCCGCCTGCTCCACCCCCGCGATGGCGGCCCCTTGAAAAACAGGCCGCTACGCGCTCTTGCCGCCGGCTGGGACTGGGACCGGCGCAGGGAGGGCTGGCGGACGATGCGCCTTTTGTCTGGTTCAGCGGGAGGTCAGCTCTGGACAGGTGGCGAATTTTTCGGCCACGGTTTCGCGCACGAACTCCGGGCCGCTGAGCCAGTGGAAGCCGCGTTTGAACGAAAAATGGAAGAGGTTGGCCAAGACCGACTGCTGCTCCGCCTCCACCGTGCCGGCGCACAGCGCGGTGCCGTCGGCCGCGGTCAAGCGGTAGCTGAAGGCCACTGCCGCCGGCTGCGCCGCGGCATAGGTCGAGCCCTGCCGGTCCCGGTAGTGGCGCAGCTCCACGGCCAGCACACCGTCGGCGCCGAACCGGCGGGCGATCTCCCGCACGGCTCCCGGATCGGTCGGGGTGGCGCTCGCCAGGGAGTCCAAGGCGTTGGCCGGTACTGGCGCCAGCCGTATGCCCAGCTCCTGCAACACAGCGGCCACCGCCTTCTGGAGGACCGACCGGCCGGTCTCCAGGGCCTTGTCCGCTGGCTGGCGGGGATCGGCCGGGGGAATGGTCACTGGGAGGAGGGCCACGGTGGCGAGCTGTTGGGCTGGCCGGGACGGCGCGACCCGCGCCTGCCGGGCAGGGGTGCAGGCGGTGACAATGGCCAGACAGACGAAAAACGGCACAAGGGACAAGGGTGGGTAATGACGGCGCCGCGACATCTCAAAGCACTCCTTTGGAAGACAGCGGTCCTTGGCTGCGGGGCTCCACGGCGCAGGCCGCGTCCAGCGCCCGGCCCAGGGCCTTGAAGATCGCCTCGATGATGTGGTGGGCGTTTTTGCCGTGCGCCAGCTCCACGTGCAACGTGATGCCGCCGTGCACAGCCAGGGCCCGCAGGAACTCCTCGGTCAGCGCGGTGTCAAAGGTGCCCACTTTTTGGTCGGCGATGCTGACCTTGTAGACCAAAAACGGACGGTTGGAGAGGTCGAGGGTGAGCCGTACCAGGGTTTCGTCCATTGGCACGGCGGCGGCGCCGTACCGCCGGATGGCTGGGCCTTGCTCCACTGCCTGGCGGATGGCTTGGCCAAGGCAGATGCCGATGTCCTCTACCGTGTGGTGGTCGTCCACTTCGGTGTCGCCCGTGGCCGAGAGTTCCAGGTCGAAAAAGCCGTGCACGGCGAAAAGGGTCAGCATGTGATCGAGAAAGCCGACGCCGGAGCGGACAGCGGCCTGGCCGCCGCCGTCCAGCACGAGGCGGAGTTGGATGTCGGTTTCTTTGGTGGTGCGGGTAATGGTGGCGGTCCGTTTCACGAAGGTCGCGAGCTCCTTTATTTTAAAGTAGATGGATCGGATGGTTGCGGGGCGCAGGGCTCCGGAACGATGCCTGTCAGCTTACCAGGAGCGGCCCTCGGGGGGCAAGGGTGCAGCCGAAGAATTTTCGCTTGACATGGAGGCAGGGGACTGGTTATATACATGGCGCATCGCCGCTGGGACAGCGGTGGTGGAGAGCGGGAATAACTCAGTGGTAGAGTGCAACCTTGCCAAGGTTGAAGTCGCGAGTTCGAATCTCGTTTCCCGCTCCAGTCTCGGTTATGAGAAGGTTCGATTCGCTCGAACCTTTTTTCTTTTTTCGCCGGCGGCTGCCTGCCGCCGCCAGCCGGCGCGCTCCCCTGAACGCGGGGGCCCTGAATCGTGGAGGTTGACTGATGAAGACCTATCTGGCTCCGGCCGACAAGATCGAACGGAAGTGGTACGTTGTCGATGCCGAGGGCATGGTGCTTGGCCGTTTGGCGTCCGAGGTGGCCCGCCGCCTGCGCGGCAAGCATAAGCCCACCTTTTGCACGTTCATGGACAACGGGGATTTTGTGGTGGTGATCAACGCCGAAAAGGTGCGTCTCACCGGCAAGAAGTGGGACGATAAGATCTACTACCGTCATTCGGGTTACATGGGCGGGCTCAAGGCCACCACGGCCCGCGAAATGCGGGAGAAGAAGCCGGAGGAGATCATTCGCAAGGCGGTCAAGGGGATGCTGCCCAAGAACCGGCTCGGCCGCAAGCAGCTCAAAAAGCTCAAGGTCTACGCTGGCGGCGAGCACCCGCACGCGGCCCAACAGCCCGAACCTCTGAACCTGTAGTCGTCATAAAAAGGATCGAGCATCATGGCAACGCAAGGCTACTATGCGACTGGCAAGCGCAAGAGCGCTGTGGCCCGGGTATGGCTCAAGCCGGGTGAGGGCAAGATGGTGGTCAACCGCCAGCCGGCAGAGGAGTATTTCGGCGGTTTGATCGTCGATGCCGCCAAAAAGATCGAAGCCCCTCTGCGCCTCACTGATACGATAGGCAAGTACGATGTTGTGGCCACCCTCAAAGGAGGGGGGAAGTCGGCCCAGGCCGAGGCCCTGCGTCACGGGATCGCCAAGGCCCTTTTGGAGGTGGACCCCGAGTGCCGGGTGACCTTGAAGAAGGCCGGCATGCTCACCCGCGATCCACGGGTCAAGGAGCGCAAGAAATACGGCCAGAAGGGCGCCCGGGCCCGCTTCCAGTACTCGAAGCGCTGATCGTTGGCCAGCGGTACAACGGCATGGGGCCTCCTGTGCCGGTATCGCGGCCAGCTTGTGGAACGCCCCGTTGCGCTGGGGCGCGGATACGGCCCTTGCCGACCGTTGTTAACAGTCCGCCGAAATAAAGCCAACGCAGGCTTTTTCGGTAACGGTTGGTCAAGGTGCGAGGTTCGGTCAACTTTACGAGGTCGCTTGCCTCTTTCAGGGCTGCGGAATGCGGCACCTCTTGTGCCGCACACAGCCCATTTTTCAACGGGCTGTTAAAGGTGGTTGCCGTTATGGGCGGGGGAAGCTGCAGAAGGTTCTGTGCTTCCCCTTGTTTGTTTTTGCGCTTCGGTTCGGCCTTGCGATTTCCTCGTCCTTTCTCGCTGGAGGAACAACGATCATGATACGCGCCGCAATCCTTGGCGGTTCCGGCTATACCGGGGTTGAACTGCTCCGCATTCTCGCCCGCCATCCAGAAATCGAGGTGCGGCGGGTCACCTCGCGCCAGTACGCCGGCCGGCCAGTGGCCGCCGTGTTCCCCAGCTTGGCCTCTGTTTGCCCGCTCGCCTTTTGTGAGCCACGATTGGAGGAACTGGTTGCGGGTATTGATCTCGTCTTTGCCGCCGTGCCGCACCAAGCCGCCATGAGCGTGGTGCCGGACCTGCTTGCCGCCGGATGCCGGGTGGTGGATCTGAGCGCTGACTTCCGCTTGCGCGACGCTTTGGTCTACGAGGCGTGGTACCAGGAGCATACAGCGCCAGAATTGCTCGCCGAGGCGGTTTATGGCCTGCCGGAGATCCACCGCCAGGCCATTGCCTCGGCCCGGCTGGTGGCCAATCCTGGCTGCTATCCCACTAGCGCCATCCTCGGGCTGGCGCCGCTCTTGCGCCACCGCTGCCTTGATCCGGCGACCATTGTGGTCGATTCCAAATCCGGCGTCTCGGGCGCTGGCCGGGCCGCCCAGGTGGCCACCCTCTACTGTGAGGTGGCCGATGGGTTCAAGGCCTACAAGGTTGGTTGCCACCGGCACACGCCGGAGATCGAGCAGGAGTTCGGCGGCCTGTGGGGAGAGGCGGTGACCGTCTCCTTTACCCCTCACCTGGTGCCCATGTCCCGTGGCATCTTGACCACGATCTACGCCCGGCTCGATAACCCGCCCGCCGATCTCACCGGCCTGTACCGCGAGTTTTACCGGAACGAGCGCTTTGTCCGCATCTGCGAGCCTGGCGTGTTCCCGGCGACCCAGCACGTGCGCGGCAGCAACTTCTGCGATATCGGCGTGCATGCCGATCCCCGCACCGGACGGGTGGTGGTGGTGGCCGCCATCGACAACCTGGTCAAGGGCGCGGCCGGGCAAGCGGTGCAGAACGCCAACATCCTTTTCGGTCTTGCCGAGGAGACCGGTCTCGATATGGTTCCCCTGTCCCCCTGAGCTTGGAGGCCGGCATGGGCGAGCGTACCTTTAAACTGCTCCTCGCCTACGACGGCACCCGTTATCAGGGATGGCAACGGCAGGCGGATGCGCCCACCGTTCAGGGCACTCTCGAGGCCGCCCTTGCCCGCCTGACCGGCGAGGCGGTAACCGTCCACGGCGCGGGCCGCACGGACAGCGGCGTGCACGCCCTGGGCATGACCGCCCACTTCCGCACCCATACCTCTATTCCGGCGCACGGAGTGCTGCGGGGGGGCAACAGCCTCCTGCCCAGCGATATCCGCCTGCTCGCCGTCGAGGAGGTGGACAACACCTTTCATGCCCGCTATAGTGCGCTCAGCAAGACATACTGGTATCAGCTTTCCTTTGAGCCGGTCCTCTTGCCCACCAGGCGGCTGTACTGGGCCCACTTCCAGCCTGTGGCGGACCCCGAGCGGATGGCCGCCTGCCTGGCCTTGCTTCAGGGAACGCACGATTTTTCGAGCTTTGAGGCCAGTGGTTCCCGGAGCGGCGATGAACGCCGGGGCGCGGTGCGCACCATTTACGCCGCCCGTTTGAGACAGATGGCCCCGGCCCGCTTCCGGATCGAGATCCAGGGCGACGGTTTTTTGCGGCACATGGTGCGTAACATCGTGGGCACGGTGGTGGAGGTGGGGCAGGGCCGCCGGTCAGTGGCCGACTTCCGTGAGGTGCTGGCGGCCCGGGACCGGCGGTTGGCGGGCCCCACCGCCCCGGCCAGGGGATTGTTCTTGCAGGCCGTGCACTACGGCCGGTAGGATGGTGATCGAAAGGCGGGCCTGTCTTGCGAGGGGCGGAAAAGACGGCGCGGCCCGGCCGGGCCAATACAGCGAGGGAAAACCACAAGGAGAATGAGTGAGGTCGCCATGATAACGCTTGCGGAGCGGGTACAGCAGATCAAGCCTTCCCCCACCCTGGCGGTGAACGCCAAGGCCAAGGCCCTCAAGGCCAGTGGGGTGGACATCCTCAACTTCAGTGTCGGCGAGCCGGACTTCGATACCCCGGAGCACGTGTGCGAGGCGGGCAAGAAGGCCATTGACGAGCGGTTCACCCGTTACACCGCCGTGCCCGGTATCCCGGAGTTGCGGCAGGCCATTGTTGAGCGGCTGCGGGCGGACCGTGGCTGGGAGTACGAGCCCGACCAGGTGCAGGTGGCCTGCGGAGGCAAGCATGGCCTCTACAACATGGCCCAGGCCCTGTTCAATCCTGGCGACGAAGTGATTATTCCCACCCCTTACTGGGTCTCCTACCCGCCCATCGTCCAGTTGGCCGGCGGCACGCCCGTGTTTCTGCCGCTTGCCGAAGAACAGGAGTTCGATATCGACCCCGACCGGCTGGCCGCCTGCGCCAGTGACCGCACGCGGGGCATCGTGTTGAACAGCCCCTCCAACCCCATTGGCTCGGTGTTTTCCCGCCGGGCGCTCGAGGCCGTGGCCCAGATGGCCCTGGAGCGGGACTGGATCGTGATCAGCGACGACATCTACGATACCATTGTTTACGGCGACGAACCCCTGCCCCATATCCTTGATATCGATCCAGCGATGAAGGAGCGGACCCTCGTGCTCAACGGGGTGTCGAAGTCCTTTGCCATGACCGGCTGGCGTATCGGCTATACGGTGGGGCCGCAGCACATCATCGCCGCGATGAACAAGATTCAGAGCCAGTCCACCTCCAACCCGTCGTCCATTGCCCAGAAGGCGGCCCTGGCGGCAGTGAGCGGGCCGCAGGATTTTCCCCGCATGATGAAGGAGGCCTTTGTCGAGCGGCTCGACTACATCGTCGGCCGGCTGCGGAGCATGCCGGGCATCACCTGCGTGCGGCCGCGGGGCGCGTTTTACGTCTTTCCCAACGTGAGCGCCTATTACGGGAAGCGGGCCGGCGCCAAGACGATCCAGGGCTCTCTCGACCTGGCCGACTACCTGCTCGACGAAGCGCGGATCGCTACCGTGCCTGGCATCGCCTTTGGCGCCGACGACTTCATCCGCTTTTCTTTCGCCGCTTCGATGGAGGTGATCCGCGAGGGCATGGACCGGCTGGAGGCGGCCCTGGGACGGTTGGCGTCCTGAGGCGTTGCGCGTTTCCAGCCATCCCCAGGCGTGCGGAGACGGTGGCGTGGCTCAGCCCGGATCCTGGCGGCGGCCACGCTCATCTTTCTCGGT
>WFOD01000019.1 GCA_015488275.1 Deltaproteobacteria bacterium | reverse complement strand
CTACGTGCCGCCGAATTCCGCCGGCTCTGAAAGAGCCAAGGAATTCGTGAGGTTGGCCGAAACTCGTTTTGGCCAACCGACAGTTGAAAAAGCCAGAGACGGCTTTTTCAACGGACTGACAAGCACAGCCGCAAAGCAGACAAGAAAAAAATTCAAAAAAGTATTGCAAAAAAATCCAGCTTTCGATATTAAAGAATCAATAGCTTATTTTTCACCCAAACACATAGGAGGGGAATTATGTCTAAGACTCTCGTGGAAATGGCCGCAGAAATTGTCCAAGCCCAGGCCGCCAGCAAAGAGATGTCGCCAGAAGAGGTCACCCTGGCCTTGCAGACCACCTTCAGCACACTCAGTTCGCTGCAAAAGGATGAGGCGCGGCTGGCTTCGAGCCTGGAAGGCGGCGGCCCCTCTGGCTCGCCCATTGATCTGCCGCCGGAGAAGTCGATCCAGCGCAACAAGATCATCTGCCTTGAGTGCGGCCAGGAGTTCAAGATGCTGTCGCCCAAGCACCTGCGCTCCCACGGCCTGACCGGCCGGGAGTACCGGCGCAAGTACGGCTTCTCCCTGCGGCAGCCGCTGTGCGCCAAATCTCTTTCCGACCGGCGCAAGAAAGCGGGCAAGGAGCGCGGCCTGCCCGAAAACCTCCGCAAGGCCATCGAGGCGCGCCGGAAGAAAAAAGCGGCTTCCTGATCCCATCCTTACTGGCAGCGCCATGACCATCCCGCTCAAGGGTGGTCTTTACGAAAGGGTATCTGTGTGGTAACAGATACCCTTTCGTGTTTCTTCTCTAGCAGTCCGTTGAAAAAGCCATCCCTGGCTTTTTCAACCACAGTTGGCCAGAATGCAAGTTCGGGCCAATCTCACGGATTCCTTGGCGCCTTTTCGGATATTCCCTGGGCACGGCCGGTTCGGTCCGCGCCCTTGGAGCCTTCGGCACGGCAGCCGGCTGAAAAAAACACAAAAAGAGCCGGCGGAATCCGGCGGCACATCCCTGTGCCGCACACAGCCCGTTTTTCAACGGGCTGCTAAGCTGGCGGCAGTTGCCTGCCCCCTGGGCGGCTCATCACGTCCATCACCACAACCACTGCAACCTCCCCATGATCGGCATCTTTGACTCTGGCGTCGGGGGCATGACCGTTGCCCGCGCCATCGAAGAACGGTTGCCCGACTGCGGGCTGCTCTACCTTGGCGACTTGGCCCGCACACCGTACGGGTCCAAAAGCGCGGCAACGATCCAGCGTTACGCGGTGGAAAACACCCGCCTGCTCTGCGAGAGAGGGGCCCTGCTCATCGTCATTGCCTGCAACTCCGCCTCATCGGTGGCCACGGATATCGTACGCCAACAGTTCGACGTGCCGGTCTTCGAAGTCATCACCCCAGCGGTGGAGCTGGCGGCCCGGCGCTCCCGCTCCGGCCGCATCGGGGTGATCGGCACCCGGGCGACCATTGGCTCTGGCGTCTATCAGCGTCTCATCCGCGCCCACCGTCCCGACGCCAAGGTGTTCGTCCAGGCGTGTCCCCTGCTTGTTCCCCTGGTGGAGGAGGGGTGGCGCAACCGCCGGGAGACCAAAATGATCCTCCGCCGCTATCTGGCCCCGTTGCGCCAGCGGCAGGTGGACACCCTGGTTCTCGGCTGCACCCACTATCCCCTCTTGCGCCACCTCATCCAGCCTCGTATCGGCCGGCGGGTGGAGATAATTGATTCGGCCCAAACCTTGGCCGAGCGCCTCTCCCGCTTTCTCAGCCAGAATCCGGCGCTACACGCCCAGCTGCAGGCCGAAACAACAAAACGCTACCTGGTTTCCGACCATCCCCCTGCCGCCGCGGCCACGGCGGCCGCCATCCTTGGCCGGCAGGTGGAGCTGGAAGTCGTCTCTCCTTAACGAGGTCGTTGTTATGCTTGTCATGCGTTCCGCTCCTGTCCGCCATTTCTGCGCCTGGGCTCTATCTGGCCACAGGGCACCCCATCTGCGGTATCATCGGCCCGCTTGCGTAGCTCCCAGTACGCGGCGCGCGCCTCTTCCTTGCATCTGGGACGCCCTGCAACCAGATACAAGGTCCGCGGCCGCGGGCTTGCGACTTCGGCAGGCGAAGGGGCGCCCCCGGAACCCGTTATCTTGGGCTCCCTGGCTGCTTGCTTGCCTGCTGCTCGTCTGGCCATATCCTGCCGCAAACGCCGCCGACCAAACAGCGCCCCTCGCGCCAGCCGATATCGCGGCCAAGCTCCAGCAGATTTACGAGGCCACCACGACTCTCCAAGCCGATTTCCACCAAACGACAACGGTGCAGATGCGGCGCGCCCGCAAAAAAGAGGCCTACGGCACGCTCTCCATCAAAAAGCCAGGGCTCATGCGTTGGGATTACCGCGAACCAGACGAACAGGTGTTGCTTTGCGATGGCGACAGCCTGCTCCTGTATACGGCCAAGACCAAACAGATGACTGTGGGAGACGCCCGCCGCTATCTCCAGTCGGACGTGACCTACGCCTTTTTCACCGGCACTGGCGACCTTCTCGCAGACTTTGACGCCAGATCGCCCATCGAAGGCCCAACAGTGGGAAACGGGGTCTACCGCGTCCGGCTGGTGCCCAAGAAACCGCACCCGCACGTAGAGTCCATCACCGTCACCCTGGACGCAACCACCTTCTTGCCGCGCGTCCTTGACATTCTCGACCGGTTTGGCGGCCGGACCCTGTTTGCGTTCAGCAACCTGCAACGCAACATCCCGATCCCGGCTGAGCGCTTCCGCTTCACCCCGCCGCCGGGCACGGAAATCATCCGCCAAGGGCCATGAGCCGGTCTGCCCTGCGTGTGGCCTTGGCGGCCATGCCGTGGTCTCCCTACAACCGGCCGTCCATCCAGCTTGGAGCGCTCAAGGCATTTCTCGAACAGGCCGACAGCCGCATCCGGGCAACCTGCCTTCACCCTTACCTTGCCGCGGCCCGCGATATTGGCCCTGGCCGCTACCAGGCCATCGCCCGCCACCTGTGGGTCAGCGAAGCGCTGTTCGCCGGCGTCGCCTACCCGGAAAAACGCTCGGAGAGCCTGACCCTTGCGCAGCGGCTTTGGCGGCGGACCGGCCTGCCGGCCAGGGAGCTTGCCTGGGTGGCCAGCCGCCTGGCGGAGAGCTTCAACCAGTGGTTTGCCAGGGTTCCCTGGCAGGAATACGATCTCGTCGGGTTGAGCGTCTGCTTCAACCAGCTTCTTGCTTCGCTCGCAACGGCCCGACGCCTCAAAAAGGAATATCCCGGTCTGCCTATCGTTTTTGGCGGCTCGGCTTTGGCGCCAGACATGACCGAGGCCTTGGCCCATCATGCGGGCATAGATTTCTGTATCTGCGGCGAGGGTGAACTCCCGCTTCTCCGGCTGTGCCGCTTCTTGCTCCAAGGGGAGAACGAGATTCGCCCCCCGGCAGAGAAACAGACCGCCCGCTCGGAGCCTCCCCGGTTGGCCGCCTCGCCAGCGGTCCCTGCGAAGACCTGCCAGCTCCCCCATCTCGATCACTTGCCCGTTCCCGACTATGGGGACTACTTTGCTGAGCTCAAACAGGTCTTCGGCCCCTCAGCCTTTATTCCCGTGTTGCCGGTGGAGCTTTCCCGCGGATGCTGGTGGCGGCGATGCGTCTTTTGCAACCTCAACCGCCAGTGGCGCGGCTACCGCGCCAAGAGCGGCGAACGCATGGCGCGCGAACTCACCGTGCTCGCCCAACGCCACCGTTGCCTCGATTTCGCCTTTGCCGATAACGCCCTTCCCCGGCGACCGCGCGAACGCCTCTTCCACCGCCTGGCCAACACCGCCCAAGACTACCGCTTTTTTGCCGAGCTGCGGGCCACAGACGCCAAGAGCTTTCCCCGGCTCGCGCGCGGCGGCCTGGCCCGCGTCCAGGTAGGCATCGAAGCGTTGTCCAACAGCCTCCTTGCCCGTTTGGGCAAGGGAACCACGGTGCTGGCCAACGTCTACGCCATGAAGCAGGCCGTGGAGGCAGGCATCGTCCTGGAGGGGAATCTCATCCTCGAGTTTCCTGGCACCAGCCAAGCGGAAATCAACGAGACCCTGGCCGCCATCAACCTGCTCATGCCCTATCCTCCCCTTGCGCCAGCCACCTTTTTTCTCGGCGCCGACAGCCCGGTGGCCCGGGAGCCGCGGCGCTTTGGCATCCGCGCCGTACATGCCCATCCCCACCTCCGCCGTCTGCTTCCCTTTTCCTTGCCCTTCGGCGTGCTCGCCTATCGGGGCGATCGGACACGCCAGCAACGGCTGTGGCGGCCGGTGCGCGAGGCGCTGACCGCATGGCAACAGGCTCACCGCCAACGGGGAGGACGCTGCGGTCTTACCTGGCGCGCGGCCGACTCCTTCCTCGTCATCCGCCAGCAGCGCCCAGACGGGAGCGTGCTTTATCACCGGCTCACCAGCGCTTCCGCCCGTATCTACCGCCGGCTGGCCAGCCCCACCCCGCTCGCCAAGCTGTGCGCCGCATTTCCCCGCTTTCCGGCTTCTGAACTCCGTGGCTTTCTTGACGAGTTGGCGCGCAAGGGATGCGTCTTTCGCCAAGACGACACCTATCTTGCCCTGGCCACCCATGATAAAGGAGAGTCCATATGAACGGCCCATCCCTCTCCCATGCCCACGGCGGCAATATCATCCGTATCGCGGCAGAACTCGGACGTCGGCCGGCGGATCTGCTCGATATGAGCAGCAACCTCTCTCCCCTCGGTCCTCCTCCCGCCCTACTCGACTATCTCTGCCGCCACATCGAAGAAATCGGCTACCTGCCAGAAACGGACAGCCGCTCCCTGCGGGAACGATTCGCCCAGCACCACCGGCTCGACTGGCGGCAGGTGCTGGCAGGCTCTGGCACCACAGAGTTCATCTTTACCCTGCCGCAAGCGTGCGGCGCCCAACGGGTCGTCATCCCCCAACCCACCTATGGCGATTACACCCTCGCCTGCCGGCAGGCCGGGATCCCCCTCAAGGAAATCGCCGCCCAAGCCTCCCTTGAGCCGTCCCTCAACGATATCGGCCAGCACCTCAAAGCCGGCGACCTGGTCTTCTTCTGCAACCCCAACAACCCAACCGGCAAACTCGTGCCAACCGCCAGGCTGCGAGAATGGATCGCCGCCCATCCCCAAACCCTGTTCGTGATCGACGAGTCCTATCTGCCGTTCTGCGCCGAGCCTTCGCTTTTGCACGGAGACCTGCCGGCCAACGGCCTTGTTCTCTGTTCCTATTCCAAAATCTTCGCCATAGCAGGCCTACGCCTCGGTTTTCTCGTGGGCCCCGCCCCGATCCTCGACCGCCTCCACCATCTTGTTCGGCCCTCGGGCGTCAATCGGCTGGCTCAACGGGCGGGCGAGTATCTCATCGAGCATGGGGAACCCTACCGGCAAGAAGTACTCAAATTTCTGGCCACGGAACGCCCCCGTTTCCTCGCCGCCCTTACCGCGCTGCCCTCTTTGCGTGTCATTCCAGGCGAGATGCACTACATCCTCTGCCGCCTCCCAGAGGGCCATACGGCCGGCGATCTCGCCCAGCACTGCCTTGCCAACGGCGTTATCATCCGTAACTGCGCCAACTTTACCGGCCTCGACAACCAACACTTCCGCATCTCGCTCAAGACGCCGGAGGCGAACGACCGCTTTCTCTCCCTGTTGCGCAACCACCTGACTGCCCGCTGAAAACCTGGCTGTGTGCGGCGCACGGACTGATAGGGCAACCCGGCTCTCCCCGCAAATATCCCCTTGACCCTGTACTATAGTACCGGGCTTATAGTAGGGAAAACAGCAAGGATCCAACCATGAAGACGACCACCCTCACCATCGGTCAAGTGGCCCGGGCCGCGGGCGTGGGCCGGGAGACCATCCGGTTCTACGAGCGACGGGGCCTCATCGCCGAGCCGCCCCGCGGCGAGTCGGGCTACCGGCGCTATCCGCCGGAAACGGTGCCCCGCCTGCTCTTCATCCGCCGGGCCAAGGAACTGGGATTCTCGCTCGCCGAGATCAGGGAGTTGTTGTCCCTGCACCACAGTCCGGTCGCCACCTGCAGTGAAGTCCGGCAGCGGGCCGCCGCCAAGCTCGCCGACATCGAGGAGCGGATCCGCGACCTGGAAAGGATGCGCGCCGCCCTCAGCGCCCTGGTCACCACCTGTTCCGGCCAGGGCCCGGCGAGCCAATGCCCCATCCTGGAGGCGTTGACCGGACAACCGATGGGGGCAAAGGTCAAGATTGATGACCTCGGAGAAAGGCCGTCATGATACGGACAGGAGGAGGATGACGATGCCCACGATCCGCCGCAACATCCTGGGAGTGACACCCGCCGTGGCCCTCGCCCTGCTGCCGCGGGTGGCCTGACCGAGTTGCTGGCCCGCCTACGCCGGGTTGCTCAGCTCGGTCGGGCTGAACTTCTTGATCCGCGACACCTACCTGCTGCCGCTGATGATCGCCTCGCTCTTCCTCTCCCTGGTCATGCTTGGCCACCGGGCGGGGCAACGCCGCGGCTTCGGCCCCTTGCTCCTGGGTATTGCAGCGGCAACCGCTATCCTCGGCGGACGGTTCTTTTTGAATATGCCCTTGTTCACCTATGGCGGGGTCGCCCTGTTGGTCATGGCTTCCGTCTGGAACGCCTGGCCCCGCAAGCAAGTCGCCGCCACGGCCGGGATCCGGACAGGGTCTGGCCGTGCCCCATGCAGCAACCACAACAAGAAGGAGGTACCATCATGACCACGCGCAAGATCGAAGTCTTCAGTGCCGGCTGTCCCCTCTGCCAGGAGACGGTCGAGCAGGTGCGGAAACTGGCCTGTGCCTCGTGCGAGGTCGAGGTCGTGGACCTGCACGAGGTCAAAGGGTTCGCGCGGGCCCAGGAAGTGGGCGTCCGCTCCGTGCCCGCGGTGGCGGTGAACGGCAAGCTCGCCGACTGCTGCGCCGGCCGTGGTCCCGATCTCCAGACCCTGCAAGCCGCGGGGCTCGGACGACCCATCGCCTGAACCGGCCCTCGCTATGTCAGCAACAATCACCATCGAATGCCTGTTCGCGCCGGGCTGCAGCTCCCGGGACCACACCCTGGAGCTGGCCCGGCGCGTGGCCGCGGATTTTCCCGCTGTGGCCACGATCCGCGAGACGACCATCGCCACTCCCGAGGAGGCGGCGCGGCTACGCTTCCTCGGCTCCCCCTCCGTACGGGTGAACGGCCGGGACATCGAGCCAGGGGCCGAGGAACGCACCGACTTCGGCCTCGGGTGACGGATGTACGTGGACGAAGCGGGCCGCTTCGCAAAAAAGATCCCCGAAAACCTGCTGACCGCGGCGCTCACCGTCGCTGCGGGCCGAAAGCCATAACAGCCCGTTGAAAAACGGGCTGTGTGCGGCACAGGGACGTGCCGCCGAATTCCGCCGGCTCTGAATGAGCCAAGGAATTCGTGAGGTTGGCCGAAACTTGTTTTGGCCAACCGATAGCTGAAAAAGCCAGGGACGGCTTTTTCAACGGACTGATAATAACGGTCCCAACTCGCGGATGGACGAACTCGCCGCAGCGCAGGTCCGCACCGAACAGTGCCTCGAGGACCTGATCGGCGAACATAAAAAAACCGGCAGATGGTGGGCGGCTCGCCCATACCGTGGGCTACGTTCTAGAAAACGAATCCTATCTCGGCCTGCCGCCGCTCCTGCGCCGGGACCACGGCATCGAGGTGGTGGAAGACCTCAAACGCGACTACGTCTTTTGCGGCAAGGCAGAGATGGAGGTCAACATCATCGGCAAGGGCCGCCGGCAGGGCCGGGACCTGTGGATCCTCGGCGAGTGCAAGACGCAGCTCACCAAGCGGGACATCGACACTTTCCTGCGGCACATGGAACGGGTCCGCCGGGTTTTGCCGGCGACGCTTTTTACGTGCTCGTCACCCACCAGGCCGTCCCCAAGCCCCGTCAACATGCAGCGGATCGGGACGTGGCCCTCTACTTCTCCTACCAGTTCAGCCGTACCCAGCAGATTGTCTGAGCTGCGGGGCGCCACCCTCCGCATCGTAACTGGTCAGGGGGGGTGCTCCTTCGTATGCCGAAGTCGCGACCTCGCGGACCGGGTATCTGGTTGCAGGGCGCCCCAGATGCAAGGAAGAGGCACGCGCCGCGTACTGGGAGGCGGTAGTACCGCCTTGCAATGCCTCCCCAGGAGCCGAGGCGTTGATGGGCCAT
>WFOD01000018.1 GCA_015488275.1 Deltaproteobacteria bacterium | reverse complement strand
GTTCGAGATAGCGGAAGGCCAGCGCCTTCTGCCCGATCTCGCGCCGGCGCAGGTTGGGCACGGCTTGCCAGCCGTCCTTGCCGAGCAGGAACAGCCTGACCGTGTCGGAGGCCTGCAGGTGGCGGGCTTCCTCGAAGGGGATGGTCTCCCAGTGGCGCCAGGTGGGCGGGAGGCGTTCGAGCACCGCGCGGGGCACCCGGTCCGGGTCGATGCGCCGGGCGCGGCGTTGTTTCCAGAAGGCTTCCCGCTCGGCTTCGATCTGTTTGTAGAAAACGGATTGTTCCTGAATCGCCATCTGTGCTGCTCCCTGGCGGTGGATGCTTCCCTGTCAGGGCATATCCTAATGCCGGGCCGGGAAAGGCGAAAGACGCTGGCGGCGGAAGTGTGAACCGGATCACGGTTTGGGGGGTTCGTTTCGTGGTTGCGATGGGAATGACTCCTCGTCCCTCGCCACTCGTCCCTCGACCCTACAGGGAAGGAGGCACAATCGTACAGGGGGTGTTTGGCGCTTACGTGGCGAGGAACAGCAATGCCGCATAGCGGGCGGCCTTGCCGAGGGCGATGAACAGCAGGCTTGGCCACCAGGCGATGCGCAGCCAGCCGGCGGCGAGGCAGAGGGGATCGCCGATCACTGGGAGCCAGGCCAGCAGCAGGATCGGGCTGCCATGGCGTTCGAGGCGGGTCAGGGCCTTGCGGTGGGCCGGTTTGGCGAGGGACCGGGCCGGGTATTTCCAGGCCAGCAGGCGGCCCAGCCCCCAGGAGGTCATGCCGCCCAGGGTGTTGCCGGCGGTGGCGGTGGCCAGCAGCAACCAGGACGGGTACGCCGACTCCCGGGCCAGCCACACCAGCCCGATCTCGGAGCCACCGGGAAACAGCGTGGCGGAGACGAAGGCGGCGAGGAACAGGGAGCCGAGCATGGCGCGCGAAGCGGCGGCGAGAAACGCGCCGCCCCGGTCGGACGGCGCGCAGGCTTCAGAAATCGAAACGCAGGCCGGCGCTGTAGACGCTCAGGTCCTGGTTGCCTTCGCCGTCGGAATTGCGGAAACCGGCGAAGAGGCGGACCTTCTTGTTGAAGCGGTGAATGACGCCGAGGGCGTAATAGGTGGTGTCGATCTGCCGCGCAGCCAGGGGATCGGCAGTGGTGGGCGCCACCGCATAGCCGGGATCGCCGGCGGTGCGGCCGGCCTGGGCGGCGATGATGTTCTGGCCGAAGCGCAGGCGGTAACCGAGGAAATAGATGGCGGCGTCGTTGTCGTTGCCGTCGGGGTTGTCCTGTTCGTACTGGACGGAGACGGTGTGCCGGCCGCCGATACGGAGCTGGCCGCCGAGCTTGGCCACGGTATCGCGGCCGCCGTCGTTGTCGGCGTCGTAGACGTTGGCGGCGGCGAACACTTCCCAGTGGCGGCCGCGGTAGTCGAGCGCCAGGGAGGCGTCGCCGCTGTTGCCGGCATTGGCGGTGCCGTCGCCCTGGTCCAGGCCGGCTGCGAGCCAGAAACCGAAACCGCCCCAGCGGTTGCGGTAGGAGACGCTGGTGTCCCAGAAACCGTTCTGGCCGTAGTCGCCGCCCTTCATGCCGCCAGAGAGGCGGGCTTCCAGGTAGGTGTAGGCGAAGGGATCGTAGTTGACGCCGCCGGTGTACTTGTAGGGGGCGCGCAGGCGGCCGGCCTTCAGTTCGCCCCACTCGCCCTGCAGCCCCACCCAGGCCTCCCGCGCCCCGTCGTTCAGGTTGCCGGTGACGGTGTTTGCCTGCCACTCGAAGCGGGCGATGGCGGCCAGATCCGCGCCCAGATCCTCACGCACCTTCACGCCCAGCCGCCCGCGCCGGTTGTCGGCCAGGCGCAGGGACGTCTCGCCGGCAGCGGTGCCGGTGCGGCCGGGCAACAGGGCGTAGTTTTCGCCAAAGCCGTCGTTGGTCACCTGGGCCATCTCGGCCTGCAACTGGCCATAGACCGCAAGGGCGGCGCTGGCCGCCTGGGCCCCGGCGGCCAGCGCCAGCGCCAAAACGATGCGAATCGTGTTCATGGTTCTTTCATCTCCCCTGTGCGTTGAGCCGGCAGGCCACGGGCGCACATGATACAGGGCATGCCTGCGAAAGACAGCCCCTGCCCCGCCGCCCGGCACGCGCCCAATAAAAAACGGAGCCCGAAGGCTCCGTTCAATGCGACAACATTTGTTGTTATTGAAAGCCGGCGTCGGCTTAGAACGACATCTGGTACTGGGCCAGGATGGCGTTGTCGGTGTAACCACCCAGACCGTTGTAGGGGGTGGAAGAACCGGCATCGTCGCCACCGGTCATCACGTAGTTGAGCTGTACGCGGCCGTTGGTCTTGGTGCTGCCCAGGAACAGGTTCACACCCAGGTAGGTGTTAGTGAGGGTGCGATCGGTATCCTCGCGCTTGCCGTTGTAGTGGCGAACGACCAGCTCGACGGTCTTGTTGACCGCATAACCGCCGTGCAGATACCAAACGGTCTCGTCACGACCAGCGATGTTGCGAATGTCGGTGCCCTTGATGTACTCGCCCTTCACGGTCAGCGGACCGCCCTTGTAGGCCACGGCGAAGTCGGTCACCTTGTAGTCCTGACCGCCGTCGACGGTCGAGGTACCGGTGGAGGCTTCGATGTGCAGCATCTTGCCCATGTCGTACATGACGCGGAACACGGTGGTGTTGTCCTTGCCCACGGTACCATTAGCCTGCACGGCAGAAGAACGACCAGCCGGGTTGCCGTAGAAGATGTCATAGCCGAAGCCGCCGGCGATCTTGCGGCCGCTCAGCATGATGCCGGCAGCACGCTCGAGCACCAGCTTCTTCTCCATGCCGCGCTTGGTGATATCCAGCTTCTTGCCGGAGATGTTGAAGTCCATGCCCAGCGGGGTCTTGAACTGGCCGGCAGAGACCTTGGCGGCGTTGCTGAACTTGTAGCCCACAACAACGTCCTTGATGATCTGAGGCAGAGTGCCAATCGCAGCGGTCGAGTCGGTCTTGTTGAAGTCCACCTGCAGCTTGCCGAATACGGGGCCATCCTTCAGCTTGAAGCCGATACGAACGCGGTCGGCACCGAATACGAAACCGTCGGTAGGAGGTGTAGTACCTTTATTCTGGGAAAGGGATTCTGCAGTGATCTGCGCAAAGCCGAACCACTTGACTTCCGGCTTGGCCTGGGCGGCCATCGGGGCCACCAGGCTGGCGGCGACAGCCATGGCAATCAGATTCTTCTTCATGTTTGAACTCCTTGGATATGAGTTATGGTCGAGTCGGGTTAGGTAACTCGTGGGGTTTTATACCCCCACTTCGGGGTGGATGCAACAGTTTTTTGCAAAAAAAACACAGGTCCGGAATGTGTGGCATTTATGCCACACATTCCGGACAGGGGCGAGGGCCGAGTGGCGAGGGAGGGGGTGTGGCAGCGTCATTCCTCGTCCCTCGTCCCTTGTCCCTCGTCCCTCTCATAGATCGTGATGCCGTCGGCCAGGATGTGTCGCCGCAGATCGGGGTTGGTGAGGGTTTCGACCTGGACCAGATCAATATTGAAGGCAATTGGCGAGGCGTCCAGATCCTGCCAGAGGGCCGCGAGCCGTTCTTCGCTCATGTTCGGGGCGAAAACGGCCAGGTCGATGTCGGAGCCCGGGCGGTGTGTGCCCCGGGCGCGCGAGCCGTACAGCCGAACCTGGCGGATTTCAGGGTAGCAGGCGAAGATCGCGCGCAGAATCGCCAGAACGCCGGGTGACAATCCATGGGGAGCGGGGTTGTCACGGGCGGTGTTCACCATTGCCGGGCCTTCTGGTCGAGCGCTCGGAACAGGGGCAGGCCTTCCTCGCAAATAAAGCGGTAAACCGTGCGCGCCGTGTCTTCATCGTAGGTGTGACTGGTGAGATTGCGCATGCGGTGAAGCTCGGTCCACCGATTGCCGTCTTCCAGCAGTTGCACCGAGACGGACTGCCGCAAGACCTGGGTGGGGCCGTTGGCCTGGATGCCTTCGTCCTGCAGGCGATCCATCAGCATCTTCCAGGCCAGCTCGAAGGTGAACTCGAATCGCTGGATAGTGGCATCGCGAAGGAATTCGTCTTCCGGCCGGGCGCAGGCCTCCTCGAGCCGGGCGACCGCCCGGTGGAACTGTTCGATGCGCTGTTTGAGCCGTTCGTGCATGATTCCCTGCCCGGACCTGATTCACCGTGGTGAGGAGGTTTACGGAAGTATACTCGCAAACGGCCAAAGATGGACTTGCATCCCCCGCTGTTCCTCGCCACACGTCGTCCCTGCGGCCGAAGGTTACGAAACACGCCTCCAAACATGAGGGCTTCGTACCTATAGCAAGTAGTGCTCGAGAAGCCGGAACGGCTATTTCCGATGCTCCTCGCCACTCGGCCCTCCCCAGAGCCAACATGAAAAAAGGCCCCGTACGGGGCCTTTTTTCATGTTGGCTGGGGAACCAGGATTCGAACCTGGATTGACGGAGTCAGAGTCCGCTGTCCTGCCGTTAGACGATT
>WFOD01000017.1 GCA_015488275.1 Deltaproteobacteria bacterium | reverse complement strand
TTCCCGGAGCGGTTTGCGGCGCGGCGCTAAAACTCGCAAACTCGGGCTATGCCCTCAAACAAGCGAGTTTTTTAACGCGCCCCGCCGCAAACCGCTTTCTCCCGGAAATCACCGGATGCGCCTCCACGAGGACTTTTTGCGATACCATCAAAAATGGGCTGTTAGCGGCACAGGGACGTGCCGCCAACCTCCCTGTGGCCAGGGATAAGCAGGGATAAGGAAGAAGGTCAGGCGCGGTAGGCCGCCGGATCGATATCGAGCCGGCGGAGAATCTTTTGCAGGGCGCTGCGGTTGAGGCCCGCCACCACCGCGGCCCGGCTGACATTGCCGCTGGTCCGCTGCAGGAGGCGGTGGAAGTATCTGCGGTTGAAGTGCTCAAGCAGCCGTTCTTTGGCCTCGCCGTACGGTAGGTCTTCTTCTGCCGAGAGAGCGGCCGGGCCTGTGGCGGGTAGGCGGAGGTCGCCGGTTACCACGAGCCGCCGCATGGCGTTTTGCAGTTCCCGCACATTGCCGGGCCACGGCCGTTCCATCAAGGCGCGGAGCAACTCTTTGGTAAGCGGTGGCATGGGCCGGCCGGTCTCACGGGCCGCCTGGCGGAGGAAATGCTCCGCCAGCTCCGGGATGTCCTCGCGCATGGCGGCCAGTCCCGGGGTCTCCACGCCCAACACGTTGAGGCGGTAGAAGAGGTCCTGGCGGAAGCGGCCTTCGGCGATCATCGCCTCGAGGTCGCGGTTGGTCACCGCGACAATGCGCACGTCCACGGGAATCGGCTTGCTGGCCCCCAAGGGCCTGATCTCCTGCTCCTCCAGCACGCGCAGGAGTTTGGCCTGGATGGCGAGCGGAATATCGCCGATCTCGTCCAGCACCAGGGTGCCGGTATCCGCGGCGGCGAACAGGCCGCGATGCTCGCGGTCAGCGCCGGTGAAGGCGCCGCGGCAATGGCCAAAGAGTTCGCTTTCCAAAAGATGCTCGGGGATGGCCGGACAGTTGACCATCACCAGCGGACCTTTGCTCCTGGCGGACCAAGCATGGATGGCCCGGGCCGCCAATTCCTTGCCCGTGCCCGATGCGCCGCGCACGAGCACGTTGTAGTCAGTGGCGGCGGCGTTCCGTAACTCATCGAGAAAACGGCGCAGCGCCGGGCTGTTGCCCACGAACCGGTGGCGGTCGGAAAGTTCGCGTCGCAGCCGTTCGTTTTCCCGTTTTAACCGGTTGCGTTCGAGGCCCCGGGAAACGACCCGGCAGAGGGTCTCGCGGTCCACCGGCTTGGTGAGGAAGTCCCACGCCCCTTTTTTCATCGCTGTCACGGCGGTGTCGATGGTGCCGTGAGCGGTGAGCATGACCACGCTGAGGGCGGGATCGAGACGCAAGAGTTCCTCGAGAAGGTCCAGTCCGTCCATCTCTGGCATCTTGATGTCGAGGAGGATCAGATCGTACTGACGGCGGCGCACCATCGCCAAGGCCGTCCGCGGCCGGTCGGCCGTGGCCACCGACAGGCCGTTGAACTCCCGCTCCAACAGCCGGCGGACGCCAGAGAGGAAGTCTGGCTCGTCGTCGATGAGCAAAAGATGCTCGGTCACGATGCTGCTCCTTGGTATCTGGTCGCAGGGCACCCCATCTGCGGCGTCATCGGCCCACTTGCGTAGCTCCCAGTACGCGGCGCGTACCTCTTCCTTGCATCTGGGGCGCCCTGCGACCAGATACTCGGTCTGCGAGGTTGCGACTTCGGCGTTCGAAGGGGCAACCCCATGATTCAGTTACGCTCCTTGTTCTTTTGCCAGCGGCAAGGAAACGGTGAAGACCGCCCCGCCTTCCGGCCGGTTGGCGGCGGTGATGGCGCCGCCGTGGTCCCGCACAATACCGTAGCTCACCGACAGGCCGAGCCCTGTGCCCTCTCCCGGCGCCTTGGTGCTGAAAAAAGGTTCAAAGATCCGGTCAAGAATCGTGGGGTCAATGCCTGGGCCGTTGTCCGCCACCTCGATGAGCACTTGTTCCTCCTCCTTGCGGGCCGAGATGGTGACCGCGCCGCCTGTCTTGTCCATCGCTTGCGCCGCGTTGATCACCAGGTTGAGCAGCACCTGCCTCATCCGGTCTCTGTCCACTGCCACATCGGGCAGGGCGCCGTCAAGAGAAAGATGGAGGGCGATGCCGTCCTTTTCCATCTGGCGGCCGATCATTGTCACGGTCTCTTGCAGGAGATCGGCCACGGCCACCGGTTCTTTACGGCTGGGGGTGGAACGGGCGAACTGGAGGAGATCGCCCACAATGCGCTTGCAGGCGGCGGCGTGCCGGACGATGATCCCCAGATCCTGGCGGAGCTGATCGGGATCGTTCAATTCGCCCAGAGCCAGATCGGCGTGACAGAGGATCACCCCAAGGGGATTGTTGATTTCATGGGCAATGCCGGCGGCGAGCTGGCCGATGGCGGCCATCTTCTCGGTGTGTTGCGCCCGCTCTGCGGCGCGGTGTTGCTCGGTGACGTCCTTGCCGTAACCCACCACGTTGGCGAGCTGGCCATTGGCGTTGAACAAGGGATAGAAGTGGACCTCGAAGATCCGGCCGTCGGCGAGCCGGTGCAGGCGGGTCTCGGGCGTGTGCGGCTGGAAGACGAGTTCGCCGGCGCTGGCAAAGGGACAGTTCGTCACTTGGCGGCAATCGCGGCCGATGAGGGGCTCTCCATGATGCAGGGCGGCCAGCGCCTGGTTGACCATCCTGATCCGGTAATCGTGGTCGAGGAGGACCACCGGATCGGTGATCCCGTCGAACACGGTCTGCAGAAGGGTGGCGGTTTCGGTAAGGTGACGCAGGGTCTGCATGTTTTCCAGCAGGATGCCCACCTGGCGGCCGACAGCGGCAAGCAGGGTGGTGGTCTCTTGATCCAGGACCATGAAGTCCACGGCGACGAAGAGCATGATGCCGCGCACGCGGCCGTGGCTTTCCAGGGGCACGGCGAGGCAGTCGAAACGTTCCTGTTCGCTGGCGAGAAAGCCCAGCCGGCCTTCCACTGCCTCTGCCACCACCTCGTCGAGGGTCTGGGGATCTTCGGCGCTCTGTCTTCTGGAGCGGCAGGGAATGCGCTGTGGGAGCTCGCCTGCGTTTTCCGCCCGTTGGAGCTCCAGCACGCCATGATTGCGCCGACTGTAAAGGGCGACCCCTTTGGCCGGGACCACGGCCAGCACATGTCGGAGAATGGCGGGAAGCGTGGTGGTGGGATCCGGGCTTTCGGTGATCAACTCGGCGATGCGGGTGAGGGTGTGCAGCTCGCGGTTGCGGGCCCTGACCTTTTCTTGCAGTTGCTGCCGGGAGATTCGCAGGGCGGCGGTGCGCTCCTCGACCAGGGCCTCGAGGTTGCAGGCATGGTCGGCGAGCTGGCGTTCCGTATCCCGGATATAGGTGGCCATGGTCCGGGCCGCCTGGGTGATCTCGTCAATGGCGTCGCGGCTGGCGGCCCGTTCGTACAGTTGGATGCCCTGCTCGTCGCACAGGCTGTCGCGGAACAGGGACAGGACCTCACGCAGGCTCTGCACCACCACCCGGTCGAAGAAAAAGGCGATGATGCTGTACAGGGCCACGATGAAGCTAAAAGCGAAGACGAAGACCGAAAAGGCCCGATCCCGGATGCGGGCCAGGCTTGTGTCCACCGGGATGCCGACACTGACGAGGGCGAGCGGCGAGGCGCCGGCAGGCAGATAACGCGCCTCTGGATACCGCTGGCGGATGGCGGTGGGCACCGATTCCTGGTCTTGGTGGCAGCGCCGGCACGAAGGGGCGTAGCGGATCGGTTCGGAGCGCATGTAATAGGATTGTCCGGCCAGGACGGTCATCCCCTGCCAGCTTTTCTTTTCCGGATGGGCGGCAAAGTAGCCGATGAGCCGCAGTTCGTCGGCATTGGCGCGGGAGCGGGGGTTGAGGGGAAAGGGGGAGACGCGGCGGTAGCGGAACTCGGGCAGCTCCTGCCGCAGCCGCTCCATCACCGCCCGGGACACGTACGAGGCAGACATGGCCTCGATGACCAGATGGTTGGGGCCCACGAGATCGTACATCCGGGGACGAAGTTCGTCCCGCACGTAATCGCGCACCGCATTGGCCGCGGCCATGGCTAAGGCCGTGCGGTGGCGGGCCTCCTCTTCAATGCTCTGTTTTCCCCAGAGGTAGATGAAATAGGCTGATATGAGGCTGCAAACAAAGAGGATGCAGGCCAAGCCGAGGAGAAACCGGCCTTGGAGGCCGAGTCCAGCGGGGCGGCGCATGTTGGTGTCCTCCTCTAACGGTGCGTTTCCTTCGCAAAAAGCGTTCGTTTGCCTGGACGTGCCTCTCTGCGGGACGAGGGGCGGGGGTGTTGCCGCGCGGCGGCGGAAGCGCCGCCTGTTGGCAACACTATATCATGCCGAAAGCCCCAGAATGGAACACGGCCGCGTGCTCCAAACATACGGCTGGAGGCTCTCGCTGCAAAGCGAATGGTTGAGCGGCATATCCCTTGCTGTTTTCTTTTTCCTGATGGAAGGGGTCGATGGCCTGCGAGCCGTTGAACGACAACCAAAACAAGACAGCAGGAGGTGTTCCATGAGTGAAGAGTTCAAAAGCGGCAGCGGCAGTCTGACGAGCGATTCTCTTGAAGCCGACGACGTGCTGGCTGGGGCCGAGCCCTGGGATCCGGTAGAGACCAAGCTGGTTTTGTGGTCGCTGGCCATCGCCGCCGTGGTGCTGGTGATCGGCCTGTTCGTTGTTCCGTCCTCGGTGCTGCATTGAAGGAGGCGTCTATGAATCTCGATTGCGTCCTCCGGCACGACGGCCGGAACTGGGTTGCCGAGGGCCGTGAGCTTTCGGTGGCCGCCCCGACGTTGGAAGAACTCGACCAGCGCTTGGCCGAACGGCTGCGCAGCAGCGGCCAGCTCGCGCCGGGAAAGCGGCTGCAGGTGTTTATGGCCTTTGACAACAGCACCATTCCCCAGTGGATTCGTCAGTACGCCCAGCACTACTTTAACCGGATCGTTACAGTGACCGGCTGATCTGCGGTTGATTGCCGCAGATGCGCCAGAAAACAGGAGAGGAGGAATCGTTCATGGCAACCATGACCAACAGGAAGTGGTACACCGGAATGCTCAGCCAGGAGGACTGGTGGGCGGTATGGATGGGGCTGTTCTTCTTCGGCCTCGGCCTGCTGACCTGCTTCAACATCGATGTCATCGGCTGGGTGACCTATCCTACCAAGTGGGTGTTTTCGCCGCCTGAAGGAGGTAAGGGCGCTATTTCGAGCGCTTTTTACGCCTTGGGTAAAAAGTACGCCTACGATCCCGACGCCAAGGCCTTTTACAAGGGCCTGGGCTGGTGGTCGATCATCTGGACCTACGTGGCCTTGACCGTGGTCACCACGGTTGGCGCGGCCTGTATGAAGTGGGACGTCAAAAAGTTCGTCCAGGGCTGGACCGTGCTTTTTTTCCTCACTATCGCCGTGTGGTTCGTTGGGCATCACGCCTTTTTCGCCGCCACCATCATCAACAAGCACAAGTACGGCCTTGATTTTTCCCTATCGCTTGGCGGCGGCGCGTCGTTCATTCTGGCGCTTATCGTCGGATTGATCATCGGCAACTTTTTCAAGGGGTTCGCCGGGTTTCTCTCTGAGGCGGCCAAGCCGGAGTGGTATATCAAGACCGCCATTGTCTTTCTCGGGGTGAAGGTCGGCTACCTGCCGATCAAAGCGGCCGCCACCTCGATGAAGCTTGGCAAGCAGGTGGCCGGCCTGACCGGTGATCTCTTTTTCGCCGGCGCAGTGGCCACCATTGTGGCCTACATGGTCTTTTGGCCCGGGGTGTACGTGATCTCCCGGAAGATCTTTAAACTGCCGCGCAAGACCGCAGCCGTGCTCGGCTCCGGCATCTCGATCTGCGGGGTGTCGGCCGCCGTGGCCACTGGCGGCGCGGTGCGGGCCAAGCCAGTGGTGTCGATCATGGTGTCGGCCCTGGTGGTGATCTGGGCGGTGATCGAGCTGATCATCCTGCCAGGCGTCTTTACCCATATCTGGCCGGGCACCAGCGACCCGCTTGTGGCTGGATCGGCGATGGGCATGGCGGTCAAGACCGATGGCGCGGACGCCGCGGCCGGCGAGCTGCTCGACGAGTTCCTGCGCACCAAGATCGCCACCGAGACCAACGGCGCGGTCCAATGGCCGGAAGGCATCATCACCACCAGCGCGGTGATGACCAAGATCTGGATCGATATGTTCATCGGCCTGTGGGCCTTTGTCCTGGCCATGGTCTGGGTGTACAAGATTGACCGGCGGCCAGGAGAGACGGTGCCCGCCTCAGAGGTCTGGCACCGCTTCCCCAAGTTTGTGCTTGGCTACTTTGCCGCCTGGTGGATTTATCTGGCCATCTTTTTCGGTCCTGGCCATGCGGGCGCGGCAGAGGGCATGACCCTGCTCAAGATGGCCAAGGCCGGCGCGGTGCCGGTGGAAAAGGGGCTGCGGAAGCTCTTTTTCATGCTCACCTTCATGAGCCTGGGCGTGATCACCGACTTCAAAAAGTTGAAAGAGGCCCAGTTCGGCAAAATGGTCTGGGTCTATTTCGTGGCCCTGTTCCTGTTCATCATCCCGGTGGCGGTCATTATCGCCTACCTCTTCCATCATGGCATGGAGATCCCCAATATGGCGGGATGAATAGGTAAAGCGGGGTGAGCTTCTGATGGCGACGGCGGCCGTGGCCCCACGGCCGCCGTCGTTCTATCAGTCCGTCGAAAAAAGCCATCCCTGTGCCGCACACAGCCCGTTTTTCAACGGGCTGCTATCAGCAGGAGGACGATACGGATGATCGGGGAGGTGAGCCTGTTGGCGGCGGCCATTTGTTTCTACCTGTTTTTCTCCCGGCGGGCTTCAGTGCAGCGGGTGAACGGCGAGACAGTGCCGGAGTTGGACGGGGCGGCGCGGCGGCAGTTGCGGGAGTTGCTCGCCACGGCCTACCAGCGGCTCTGCCTGCTCGCCACCGGCTTCCTTCTCTTGGCCGCTGCTTGGCTGCTTGGTCGGCCAGCGCCCTCGCGGATGGGGTTTCTCGTCTTGGTCGTGGTGCTCGCCCTGGCCAACATCCCGCCGCGCACCCGGGCGATGCGGCTGTTGGCCGGAGCTGGCTTGTCGGCAGACCAGCTTCGCCAGCGGGGTATCGTGTTATAAAACCTTGTTTTACAGATACGCTTCCCAGAAGCGGCGCAGGGAGTCGGCGTC
The DNA here is from genome assembly GCA_015488275.1 of Deltaproteobacteria bacterium. GTDB lineage: Bacteria > Desulfobacterota > Desulfobulbia > Desulfobulbales > S012-135 > S012-135. The sequence goes on along the minus strand of WFOD01000017.1, from coordinate 7,498 downwards.
CACCTGGAGGACGATCGTGTCGCCTGCCCGCACGATTTCGCTGCGCGGCGGGTTGTAGCGGGGGCGTTCTTCCCCTGGCCGGACGATGGCCAGGACCAGCAGTTGGCGGTAGCGGTCGAAGTCGAGGGCGAGGAGCGGTTTGCCCACGAGCGGCGAATGTTCGGGAATGGTGACGTTCTCGATCCGCACCGGGCATTCTTTGTCGCGGAGCATGAGATCGAGATAGCCCACCACCTGGGGCCGGATCATGGTGGAGGCGAGGCGCAGGCCGCCGATGGCGTTGGGGATCACCACCTCGGCGCCGACGATCTCCAGCTTGCCGGCGAATTCCGCCTCCTTGCAGGCCGAGATGATCCGCAGGCGGGGGTTGAGCTGCCGGCAGGTGACCACGACGCACAGGTTGTCCTTGTCGTCGTTCAGGGCCGAAATCACGCCGCTGGCCACGGCGATGCCCGCCTCCTCCAGCACATGGGCGTGGGTGGCGTCGCCGGTGAGGGCGGGAAATGGGCCATGTTCCTCCTGCAGCCGGCGTAGGCGCTCTTCGTCGCAGTCAACGGCCACAAAGGTGCGGCCGGTCTTTTTCAGCTCTTGCAGGATGTGCACCCCTACCCGGCCGACGCCGCACAGCACGATATGATCGGTAAGGCCGCGGATCTCTTTTGCCATCTTCTTTTTCCAGAATACGTGCCGCAGTTCCCCTTCGACGAGAAAGGCGGTGAGGGAGGAAACGAAATAGGCCGCCACGCCGAGACCGGCAAAGAGCAAAACAACGGTAAACGCCCGGCCGCCGGGCACGGTGGCCACGTCGATGACCTCGCCGAACCCCACCGTGGTCAGGGTGATGGCGGTCATGTAGAAGCAGTCGGCCAGCGACCAAGGCGTGGCCAGACCGCCAACCCGGCCGAGCAAATAGTAGCCGAGAGTGCCACCGCCGGTGACAATGGCGAGCAGGACACCGGCGGCCAGGGTTCTGCCGCGCAACGACGGGGCCAGGAGACACCTCCCCTTGTCGCTCAACTTGTCGTTGAGGATCGTTGATCGAGAAAGCCCTCGCGGACAACGGTAAATTCGCCGGTGGTCACGTCCAGATCGTAGATATTGAAGTTGGTCCGCATGTCGATGCCTGGATAGTGGACGGCGAAGTTGAGCGACGCCGACCCCTCCGGTCCGCTGCGGATGCGGTGGAATACCCCGCGGGGCCAAACCAGCATGGCCCCGCCGCGGTGGACCACGGTGTCACGGTGAATGATCTCGTCGGGCGTGACGGTGAACCGCTCTATTTCGCCGTGCAGCTTGCGGTACAGCTCCACATGGCGCACGCCGGCGAGGACCACGAGATTGTCGTCCTGGTTGGGATGCATGTACCACGGCCGCTCCACGTCGTCCACTGGGCCCGGAGACTGGGCTTCGCGCGCGTGCATCACCCGGTCGATGGCGTTGACGCGTTTCACCAGGCCGGTGGGCAGATTGTCGAAGGTCACCCCGGGAGTGGAGCGGAAGGGGACAAAGGGCACGACCTTGAACAGGCCCGGAACCTCGATGATCGCGGTGTCGTAGTAATCCATATGAGAGGTGGCCTCCTTTGCGCGTATCTGGTCACAGGGACCCTGTCCGCAGCGTCATCAGCGCGCTTGCGTAGCCCCCATGTCGCGGGTGCCTACGTAACTGGCATAGCGGAGAAGGGCTTGCTTGGCAAGTGTTTTTCATCTTTCTTGCTGGCTGTTGCGCCTGCGCTGTCGCAGCCTGTTTTGCAACGAGGTGGCCGAGACCGCCTGCCAGGTACTGTGATAGGAACTGGCCTAGTCTGCTGGGCAGGAGGCGAGGAAGCCGGCCAAAAAGTGGCGGCGGAACATTTCGGGATCCCACGGGAGGGAAGAGAGGCGGTGGGCATGGTCTGGGGCAAGGAGATAGACCCAGGCGGCGGTGGCGGCGCCGGAGGCCAGCCGCACCGTGCGAACCACGCGCTGGTACCATTCGCCTTCGTACAGGTCGAGGCGGTGGAGCAGGTCGTCGGTGATTCCTTGGTAAAGGAGACCTGGCGTGTCTTCTTCCCGGTCCGGGAGCACGGCGGGAAAGGACTCGCCATGCACCAGGCGGCACCGGTGGCCTGGCAGTACGGCCCGCTCTCCTGCAAGGGCTTGGCCGCATACCCGGCGGAGCACTTCAGGAAAACAGAGGGTGCCGTAAGCGAACAGGGCGTTCGGTGTGGACGATGACAGCATTACTGGGGATAGACGACCGGCAGGCCGGCCTTTTTCCAGGCGGAGATGCCTCCAGAAAGGTTGTAGACCTGGCGGTATCCCTGCTGGCGCACCAGCACCTGGCCGGCGGCGTAGCTGCGGCCGCCCACGGCGCAGACCACGAGCAACGGCCGGTCTTTTGGCAGGTTGTGCTGGCCGCGGAGCACGGCCCAAAAGGGAAGGTTGACGCTCCCTTTGATCAGGCCGTCTTGCTTGAGCTCACGCGGGGTACGGACATCGACGATCAAGAGATTGGGGGTCTGGGCGATCAGTTGCGATGCCTGTTGCGGCGAAAGGCTTTGGAAGCCTTGGGACTGCTGGCTGGAAGCCGTTGGTTGGGCGGAGACGGCCGGCTGGCTCGGCGGCGTGGAGGTGGCCGGTTGCTGCTGGGGAGCATCGGAACAGCCGCCAGAGGCCAACAGGAGGCCCACGGCGGCGACAAGCAAGGCTTGCAAGAGGGTTGAGCGCATGACGAACCTCGTTTTCGCATCATGGCCATGCGGCGCGACCGCGCGGCCGCTTCGCTTGGCCCGTCTGGTTGGGGAAGAGCGGTGGTTGCCAGGGAGGACACGGCGTTGGGAAAAAAGTTCCATCGTGCGCCATGTGGGCGGCCGCAACCATACGACGACGCCGGCGAAAAGGCAACCTCTTTTGGGGCAAAAAACTGCCCGTTATTTGGGGGTACGGGGAAAGGGGATCGTCTCCCGGATGTTGGGGAGCCCGGTGGCGAACTGGACGAAGCGTTCAAAACCCAGGCCAAAGCCGGCGTGCGGCGCTGAGCCGAAACGCCGCAGATCGAGATACCACTGGTACTCAGCGGCATCCATGCCCAACGCTTGCATACGCCTTTCGAGGAGGTCCAGCCGTTCTTCCCGCTGGCTGCCACCGATGATCTCGCCGATACCGGGCAAAAGAACGTCCATGGCCGCCACGGTGCGGCCGTCGTCGTTTTGCCGCATATAGAAAGGTTTGATCTCGGCCGGATAGTCGTAGACCACCACCGGCACGCCGCCGGCCAGCTCCTCGCAGAGCCAGCGTTCATGCTCGGCCTGAAGATCGGCGCCCCAGTGGACGGGAAACTGAAACGAGCGGCCGCTGGCCGCCAGCCGTTCCACCGCTTCGGTGTACGGCAGGCGGAGGAACGGTTGGTCGCGAACTTGGCGCAGGCGGCGTTCTGTCTCTGGATCGACGAAGCGGGTAAAGAGGGCGAGATCGTCGGCCGCCTCCTCCAAGACGGCGCGGGCCAGCTCTTTGAGGAAGGCCTCGGCCAGATCGATATCGGCCACAAGATCACAAAACGCCATCTCTGGTTCCACCATCCAGAATTCCGCCAGATGCCGTTTGGTGTTCGAGTGCTCGGCCCGGAAGGCGGGGCCAAAGGTATAGACATTGCCGAGGGCCAGGGCGTACGCTTCGGCTTCGAGCTGGCCGGAGACGGTGAGGCTGGCCTTGCGGCCAAAAAAGTCTTGCCGGAAATCCACACCGCCGTTAGGTCGGTGGGGCAAGCGTTCGAGGTCCAAGGCGGTGACCGTGAACATGGCGCCAGCCCCTTCGCAGTCGCTGGTGGTGATGATCGGCGTGTGGATCTGCACAAAGCCGCGCTCTTGGAAGAAACGGTGCACGGTCATGGACAAGGTGTTGCGGATCCTGGTCATGGCCGCCAAGCTGTTGGTGCGCGGCCGCAGGTGGGGGATGGTGCGGAGGAATTCGAAGCTGTGACGCTTTTTCTGCAACGGATAGCGCTCGGCCGGCGCCCAGCCCACCACCTCGATTTGGCTGGCCCGCAGCTCCACTGGCTGGCCCTTGGCTGGTGACGGCACGAGTTCGCCGCGCGCCCGCACCGCACAGCCCGTGGTCAGGCGGAGTACCTCGTCGGTGTAGTTGGGCAGGCCGTTGTCTGCAAGTATTTGGAGGTTGGCGAGGCAGGAGCCGTCGTTGACCTCGAGAAAGGAGAAGCCTCCCTTGGCGTCCCGGCGGGTGCGGAGCCAGCCGCACACCTCCAGTTCCTGGCCGACCGGTTGCTGGCGGAGGATGGCGGCGATGCGTGTCGGGGTGGGCATGTTGAACCTCCCAGGGCTTTGTGGTTCAATGCCAACGGGGAAAAATTTTTTGGATTCTACCGGAAACCGCCGTCTTCCGCCAGGGGCGCTGGTAGACACGGGCCGTAGTGCAGAGCGGATTTTCAAGGAGCAGGTCAAACGCAAAGTCAGGAGGAAGAGATGCCAGACAGCAAAGCGTACCATCTTGAGGCCGACCGTTGCGCCCTCGTGGTGGTGGATATTCAGGAGCGGCTGATGCGGGTGATCGACAGGGCAGAGCAGGTGAGCCGCAATGCCGAGATTCTCTTGCGGGCCGCCGCCGTGCTCGGTCTCCCCGTGGTGGCCACCACCCAGTATCAGGAGCGGATCGGTCCCTTTTTGCCCGGCGTCCGGGAGGCGCTCGGCGACGCGCGGATCATCGACAAGATGGAGTTCGACTGCCTTGCCAACCCGGCCGTGCGCCAGGCGCTGACCGGCCTGTCTCCAGCCGTTGACACCGTGATCTTCTGTGGAGTCGAGACCCATATCTGCATCTATCAGAGCGTGGTCGGCGCCCTGACGGCTGGCTACCGGGCATGGGTGGCCGCCGATGCGGTGTCCTCCCGCACGCCGGCCAACCGCCGCTTGGGGCTTGCCCGCATCCGGGAAATCGGCGGCGTGGTCGCGCCAACAGAGATGATTGTTTACGATCTTCTTGGCCGGGCTGGCACGCCTGCCTTCAAAGAGCTGCTGCCGCTTTTCAAGTAGCGGGCGGCCGCTGCCGATATCATGCAAAGAGGGTGGGGGCAAGGCTTGTTCCCGAAGCCGTGGGCAGAAAGGACCACCCTCCAAACTGGAGCAGGGGATGACGCGGCAGCCTGACGCAGATCCGACCCAACGGGTGGTCCCGGCGGAGGGGCCCCGCTCGCCGGAGGAAGAGCTTTTTCTCCGGCGGCGCCAGGCATTGGCCGCCGAGGCCGCCCGGCAAGGCGGCGGCCCGGGGGCGTGTGATGACGCCGGATTCGGGCCTGGACTGTCCTTGCCGCCGCGACCGAGCCATTGGTCTGTGGTCTGGTCAGACCTGATGATGACCATGTTTATCCTCTTTGCCGTGCTCTATATCTACCAGTTGAGCGAACGGCAGTTTCTCCAGCCGGAAAGCATTGGCGGTGTGGAGCCGGCCACGGTGACGGGAGCGGAGACCACGGGTGATCTCTCGCCTGCCTCCAGCCCCTTGGGACAGGTGTACGAGATCGGCCGCCGGGTCATAACAGAGACCGATCTTGGCGATTTTGCCGCCATCGAGCTTGCGCCGGACAAGACGGTGCGTATCGTTCTCACGGGCGATGTGCTCTTCGACTCCGGCGAGGTGGCGATCAAGCCGGCGGCCATGAGCAAGCTGCTCAAAGTGGCCGAACTGTTGCGCCTCAACCCGTATGTGATCAACGTGGTGGGCCATACCGACAACGTGCCGGTGCACACGCCCCGCTTTCCTTCCAACTGGGAGCTTTCCGTGCTGCGGGCCACGGCGGTGACGCGTTTTTTGATCCGTGAAGGGGGGCTGGCGGCCAACCGTTTTTATGTCACCGGCCACGCTTATTTCCAGCCTTTGGTGCCCAACGATTCTGTGGCCAACCGGGCCAAGAACCGGCGGGTGGAGATCATTGTCACCCGGGAAATGCCCGGGGCGGCCTATCTTCCGGGGGCGAGCAGTGCCTTTTGATGTTTTTTCTTTTTGGCGGTCGAAAAACGCTGTCGGCGTGCTGTTGTGCCTCAGCGTGTTTTTTGGCTCTTTTGCCATCCACGGCAACCTGAGCCTGTACGCCAATCTGGCCGGTCTGCTTATCGTGGTCGCCGGCACGGCCGGCGCGTCGCTCGTGAGTTTTCAATGGGAGCGGTTGCGCATCGTTGCCAAGGTCCTTGCGGCCTCGTTCCGTTCCCTGCCGCGCCAGCCTGACGAGATCATCGAGATCCTCATCGACCTTTCGGTCAAATCCCGATTCGAGGGGGTGCTCGCTCTGCACAAAGACGAGGAGGAGACCTCGATCCTTTTTCTGCGCCAGGCGTTGGGGCTGCTGGTGGACGGTTTCCCTGGAGGGCAGATCCGGGAGATGCTCCAAACCGAGATGGTCTTTTTCAAAAGCCGTCGGGAAGAGTGTGAGCAGGTGTTGCGGGTGATTGCCGACTACTGTCCGGCGTTTGGCATGGCGGGCAGTGTGGTCGGGCTCATCGGCATGTTGGGCGGCCTGGGCGACACAACGGTCATCTTGTCCATGATCCCGATCGCCTTGACCTCCACCTTGTATGGCATCATCCTCGCCAACTTCGTCTTTTTGCCATTCGCCGCGCGGATCCGCGAGCGCACCAGCCGCGAGCTCCTCTTGCAGCGGATCATCATCGAGGGGGTGGTGGCCATTGAGGGCGAGGTCAATCCGCGCATCCTTGAGCGGCGGCTCAAGAGCTTCCTCACTCCGGCGGCCCGGAGCCGCGAGATGATCTCCATGCACAAGATCCAAGAGCGGTTCCGCGCCCGGGCCAAGGAGCGCCTGAGCGCAGCCTCCCAAGAGCGCCGCTTGCCCTCAGCCGGGGAATGAGAAAAATGCGAAAAAGAGGGGCGTGGGACTGGGACGTTGCCTTTTGCCCCCGCCTCAGGGTAGGATAGATATCGGTTCGATGCAGCGGGCTCCTTGGCTGAATGGCTGCGGCCAGCCGCGCCACCGGGGCGTACGAGACCATTTCACTGCCGTCCCCATACTATGGATCAGAGCAGCGTCCTCGAACAGATTGGGCGGGAGCGGCGCCGTTATCCGCGCCTCTACCGGCGCTTTGTCATCCGGTACAGTGCGATCGAAGATCTTGCCGGTTGCACGCCCTGTCATATTGGCGAGCTCCTCGATATCAGCGCGGGCGGGCTGCGCTTTCAGACCGACGCGGAGGTCGGAGCGGGAGGCCAGTTGTTGTTCGAAATCGAACTGCCGGGCTGGCGGGAGCGCAACGGTGACTGGCGGCGTACCGGCAGGGAGGAGGATCGGGGCGTCCTGCGGGTGATTGGCGTGGTGGTCTGGGTGAAGAACGGCCGGCCAGAGGTCCGCCGCGAGGTCGGAGTTCGGTTCACGGGGCAGATGCGATAATGGTTCTCGTAACAGTCCGTTGAAAAACGGGCTGTGTGCGGCACAGGGACGTGCCGCCGAATTGCGCCGGGCTTGAAGAGTCCAAGCAATTCGTGAGGTTGGGCAAAGC
>WFOD01000016.1 GCA_015488275.1 Deltaproteobacteria bacterium | reverse complement strand
GGGTCGCCGCCGCCAATCGTATAACGAGGCCGAATCGAGTTCACTTGCGTTACGGCCTGCACTCTGTCTGACCTTTCGGCCTTTTCCGGCCCTGCTTGACGCATCGGGTTACCCCTCAACGCCGGACCGGCGACTTCGTGGTGAACAGGCAATTACCGCGGGTGGCATCTCAGCCACCTGGATCGCCAGAGCTTCGCCTGGCGCACATCAGGTTACAGGGTGCCCCAGATGCAAGGAAGAGGTACGCGCCGCGTACTGGAAGCTACGCAAGCGTGCCGATGACGCCGCAGATGGGGTGCCCTGTGACCAAATACGACCAGATACGGGAGGTCAGCAGCAGGCGGTGGCGCGGTCCCTCTGGCCGGTGGCCGCCTGGTTCATAGCTGCTGGCCCGGGGGCGAACGGGCCGAAGTGGGTGGCGCGGTCGCCGGTGACCGTGAAATGCGGCGCATAGCGGGTGTTGGCAAGCATGGAAGCGGTGTTGCCGGAGACCGGCACCGGCTTGCCGCTGAGGAAGCGGTGGCGGTCGTCCAGGTCGAAGTGGTGCGGATAGTCGGGAATGGTGCCGTGGTACACCGCCACCTGACCGTAATCCTCCCAGCGGTCCTCAAGGTCGTCGAGTTTGAAGGCGCGCACCGTTACCGAGTAGAAATCCACCATGCCGATCTTGGCTCTGATCTCTGGATTGTCGATGGAGATCGGCCGGGACTGGACCACCCGATAGTCCCGGCAGCCCAGCTCCAGGAGCAGGCGGCGGAAATCCTCGGTGTACATGGCGCCGGCCAGGCATTCGCCGTGGAGGACCGGATCAGCGGCGAGCGCAGGGGGCACGCGGCGGCCGGCGAAGACGTCGGCGAAAAAGAGTTCGCCCCCCGGCTTGAGCACCCGGAAGATCTCGGCAAAGACCCGCGGTTTGTCCGGCGACAGGTTGAGGACGCAGTTGGAGATCACCACGTCCACAGAGGCGTCTTCAATCCCCAGGCCGGCCAGGTCCTCGATATAGCCCTGCCGGAAGTCCACGTTCGGTTTGCTGTAGCCGAAGCGGGCCATCTGGGCGTCGAGGTTGCGGCGGGCCACATCGAGCTGTTCGTCGGTCATGTCCACGCCGATGACAAACCCTTCTGGCCCGGCCAGGCGGGCGGCAAGGAACACGTCCCGGCCGGTGCCGCAGCCAAGGTCGAGCACCGTGCAGCCGTTGAGCAGTGGCGGCAGGGGCGAGCCGCAGCCGTAAAAACGGCTCAAGATCTCTTCGTTGATCTCGGCCAGGGCCGCCTTGACCGACGGCGGCATGCCTTGGTCGGTGCAGCAGCAGGCGCTGGTCTGGAGATCGGAAGAGGTGTTGAGGATCTTGCCGTAGTATTGCTTGACCGACGCTATGTCGAGCAGGGGTTGCATAACTTCCCTCCTTATGGGCACAAAGTAGGTTTTGCGCGGTGAGAGAGGCGGGGTCAGAGCAGGTTGGAAAAGATCTCCACCCCGCCGATCCACGTGCCGATGACCGAGCCGATACCGGGCAGGAGAAAGGCGAGGAAGACCTTGAGCAAGCGGTTGCGCCACCAGCCGCGCACGCTGTTCATGTCGTCGAGCACGGCCTCGAACTCGCGCATCAGTGGGGGCTGGACCATGACCTGGACAAAGGCGGTAACGTAGCCAGCGCCGATTACCGGCGTGAGACTGGTGATCGGCGCGGCGGTGAAGGCGGCGGCGATGGTCGCCGGATGGGCGAGGGCGAGCAGGGCGCCGATGGCGCTGGGGATGCCGTTGGCCAGGATCCAGTAGACGAGGTTGTCGCAGGCCACGGCCCCGCCCTTGCTCCAGGCGATGAAGAGCAGGGCGCCGATGATCGTTGCCGGGATCAGCCAGCCAGCCGCCTTCCATAGCGGCGATACCGGCGGAATGGCCTCCAGGGCCCGAAGATCCGCTGGTTCGTTTTGCTGGAGGGCGCGGACGATGCCGGCCACGTGGCCGGCGCCCACCACGGCGACGATGATCGCGCCCGGCGCCTGCCGGATCTTCTCCGCCAGATAGGTGTCCCGCTCGTCGATGAGCACCTGCTTCAGCTCGGGCATGGCCTCGCCCATTTCCCGCATCAGCTCGGAAACCATGTCGGTCTGGCGCAGTTCGGCCAGTTTCTCCTCGTCAATCTCGGTGCGGTCAAAGAGGCTGGCCGCCAGGGTCGCCACGAGCATCCCCTTGCGCCACCAGGGAATGGCGTGCCAGGCGCGGCGCATGGTGGCCCGGATGTCCCGGTCGCAGAGCACCACTGGGATGGCGAGCCGTTCTGCCGTGCGCGCCGCCTCCACCAGTTCGGCGCCCGGCCGGATGCCGAGTTGGTCTCCCAGTTTTTTCTGGTAGCCGGCCAAGATCAGGTTGGCGAGCAGGGTGGCGAGCTGCTTTTTGGCGATCACCTCCCGCAGGTTGAGGGCGTCCCATTGCTGTTTTTTGGTGAGCGCGGCGTACCGCCGTTCGTCCAACTCCACGCACACGCAGTCCGGCCGGTGCTCTTCGATCACCTCGCGCACCAGGTCCCGGGAGCGCGCCGAGACGTGAGCCGTGCCCACCAACAGCACGGTGCGGCCGTCGGCCAGGGAAACCTTCGTGATATCGTCCCTTGTGCGGGCAGAGGGGTCAGGCATAGAGGAACCGCTTGATTTTCTGGGTGGCGGTCTTGATGAACGGCTCCTGCCGCTCGACGATGCGGGCAAGATGGGAGTAACGCGGCAGTTCAGCGTTCACCTCCCGCCGGATTTCCTCGAGGGCGGCGGCGACAAAGGCTTGACGGGCCGTTTCCTTGGCGCCCGCGGTCTCGCGGTCCACATAGTCGTAGTCTGGATAGACGAGGGCCTCCAGGCGGTCGTTACGGCCGATCACCAAACATTCGGCCACCAGCGGATAGGCGAGGAGCCGGTCTTCGATGGCCTCGGGATAAATGTTTTCGCCATGCGACAAAACAATGACGCTTTTTGAGCGGCCGATGACGAACAGGTTGCCGCCCCGATCCACGTAACCAAGATCGCCGGTGGCGAGCCAGCCGTCTTCGTCAATGGTTTCCTTGGTCAGCTCCGGGTTTTCGTAGTAGCCCAGCATGACGTTTGGCCCTTTGACCAGGATCTCGCCCGCGCCAGAGTCGGGCGCCGGGTTGACGATCCGCACTTCGACCCCAGGCACAGGCTTGCCGCACGAGCCCACGGGGATGGCGGGGTCACCAAAGGGGCCGGCGGCCACGAGCGGAGCGGCCTCGGTGAGGCCGTAGCCCACGAGAAAGGGAAACTCGATGCGGCGGAGGAATTCCTCCACCTCCCGGTTGAGGGGAGCGCCGCCAATGGCCATGACCTCGAGGCGGCCGCCAAAAAACGAGAGCAGCTTGCGGCCAACTTTCTGGTAGATCCGGCGGCGCAGGCCAGGCAGGCGCAGGCCAAAGCGCAAGAGGCGGTTGCGCCGCAACTCTGGCAGCAGGCGTTTTTTGTAGATCTTCTCCATGATCATGGGTACGACACAGATCGCCTGCGGCCGCTCGTGCTCACAGATCTTGCGCAGGATGGTGGGCGAGGGCCGGGCGCCAGCATAAACGATCCGGCCGCCGCTGGCCAGCGGCGTCAGAAAGCCGCAGGTAAACTCGTAGGCGTGTGAGAGGGGCAACAGCGACAAAAAGGTCATCTCCGGATGGATGCGCACCACCTGCATGGCCGCTTCCGCATTGCTTACCAGGTTGCCGTGCGACAGGGTTACCGCCTTGGAGTGGCCAGAGGTGCCCGAGGTGAAGATGAGCGAGGCCGGATCGTCTGGCTTGACCGCGCCGGCGAGCGAGGCCAGCTTGTCGTTGATGGTGGGCGCGTCAGCAGTGAATGCGCCCAAGGGGATCACGTCCAGGGGGGCGTTACGGATGGCGGTGTCGTCGAGAATCACCACGTGTTTGGGTAGATCGCGTTCAATCTCGACGATCTTTTCGAACTGTTGGCTGCCGATGAACAGCACCCGTGGCTGCGAGGCGGTGATGATATGCCGCACATCGCTTTCGTGGAAGTCGGGCAGGATCGGCACTGCGACGCCGCCGAGCCGCACCGTGGCGAGATAGGCCAGGGCCCATTGGGGCGAGTTGGCGGCCAGAATGGCCACCCGTCGGCCCTTGCGCACGCCGGCGCGGTGGAGGGCGCCGGCCAGTCGGCGGCACTCCCGTTCCATCTCGCCGTAGGAGAGCGGTTTTTCAAAGGCGAGGGAGAGGGCAGGCCGGTCGGCGTGGCGGGTGCAACTGGAGGCGAGCAGGTGGTTGATCGTCTTCATGCGCGGAACTAGAGCCGTTCGTAGTGCCAGGAGAGCGGCCGGCCGTTGGCGTACGGCATGTAGCCGTGAAAGGGGCGGGGATCGTCGTCAAAGACCAGGGGCAGGAAGTGCCGGTCCCCTTCCCACATGGGCAGCCGGTCCAGGTCGGAGAGTGGATGCCAGGCCAGGGTTCCTTCGCCGCATCGTTTCCGGCAGGTGCCGTGGAACCGGTCGATGCGGAAGATGAAACCGAGCCAGTTTTCACCCGCCGGACCGAAGCCGGTCCAGTTGATCGTGCCCCGCAGGCGGATGTCGTCGCATTCGATCCCTGCTTCTTCCCGGATCTCCCGTCGCAGGCAGGCGATCACGCTCTCGTTGGGCCGCATTTTGCCGCCGAGGCCGTTGTATTTGCCCAGATGATGATCCTCGGGCCGTTGGTTCCGGTGGATGAGCAGGGTGCGCGAACCATCTGGCGAGAGCACGTAGCCAAGGACGCCGACAATGGGGGTATAAGGCATGATGGATTTTGGGGGTGTCCTTTCGTTGCGGTTGCGGTCCCGTTGGTGTACGCTATTAAGGATACGCTATCACCTATCAGCCCGTTGAAAAACGGGCTGTGTGCGGCACAGGGACGTGCCGCCGAATTGCGCCGGGCTTGAAAAGTCCAAGCAATTCGTGAGGTTGGGCGAAGCTGTGCTTTGCCCAACCGGGGTCGAAAAAGCCAGGGACGGCTTTTTCGACGG
>WFOD01000015.1 GCA_015488275.1 Deltaproteobacteria bacterium | reverse complement strand
GCACCGAGGCGGTGAACGCCTCCACCGAGGCGGCGGTGGCCTCTTGAAAGCGGCCGTCCCACGGCTTCTTGCTGTCGTGCTGACTCATAACCGAAGGCTTTTGGGATCAGGCGCGTTTGCGCAGCAGGGCCTGGATCTTCAGGCGCAGGGCGTTGAGACGGATGAAGCCGCCAGCGTCCGCCTGGCTGTACACTTCGTCTTCTTCAAAGGTGGCAAAGCTTTCTGAGTAGAGCGATTGGTCGGACTTGCGGCCCACGGGGACGCAGTTACCCTTGTAGAGCTTGAGGCGCACCGTGCCGGAGACCGTCTCTTGGGTGGCGTCCACGGTCTGCTGCAACAGCCGCATCTCGGGCGAGAACCAAAAACCGTTGTACACGAGGCGCGCGTACTGCCCCGCCAGGCTGTCGCGCAAGTGGAGCACCTCGCGGTCCAGGGTGATGGACTCGAGATCCCGGTGGGCGATACGCAAGATCGTGCCGCCCGGCGTTTCGTACACGCCGCGGGACTTCATGCCCACGAACCGGTTCTCCACCATGTCCAGCCGGCCGATGCCGTTGGCGCCGCCCAGCTCGTTGAGGCGGGCGAGCAGCCGGGCGGGCGACAGGCGCTCGCCGTCAATGGCCACCGGATCGCCTTTCTCAAAATCGATCTCAATATAGGTCGGCCGGTCCGGCGCGGCCTCGGGGGAGACCGACAGCTTGAACATCGACTCTTCCGGCTCCTGCCAGGGGTCCTCCAGGATGCCGCCCTCAAAGCTGATGTGCAGCAGGTTTTCGTCCGAGCTGTACGGCTTGTCTTTGGTGACCGGCACGGGAATGCCGTGTTCCTCGGCGTAGGCCATGAGACGGGTGCGGGAGTTGAGGTCCCAGATCCGCCAGGGCGCGATGATCGCGAGCTGCGGCGCCAGGGCCAGATAGGTGAGCTCGAACCGCACCTGATCGTTGCCTTTGCCCGTGGCGCCGTGGCTCACCGCGTCGGCGCCTTCCTCCTCCGCCACCCGCACCTGTTCACGGGCGATGAGCGGCCGGGCGAGGGAGGTGCCGAGCAGGTACAGGCCTTCGTAGGCCGCGTTGGCCCGGAAGGCGGGAAAAACGAAATCGCGGACAAATTCCTCTTTCAGATCGCGGATCACCACTTTTTCCGCGCCGGTGGCCAGGCCCTTTTCCCGCACCTTGTCCCAGTCCTCTTGTTGGCCCACGTCGGCGACAAAGGCCACCACTGGGCATTGGTAGGTTTCGCGCAGCCAGGTGAGGATCACCGAGGTGTCCAGCCCGCCGGAATAGGCGAGAACGATCTTTTGATAGGTCTTTGAGGGGGTCATGGTCGCTGTAGGGTTTGTCGGCGGCCCGCCGCGTCGCATTTGTTTATGCGCGGCCGGTCCGGCTTGCTGTCTTTCGCGCTCTTGTTCAGCCCGTGGCCAGGTGTCTTTCGAGGATCGCCTTGTGGATGTGGAGCTTGTTCTCCGCCTGGTCGAACACCACGGAACGCGGCCCTTCGATAACGGCGGCGGTGATCTCGTCGCCGCGATGGGCCGGCAGGCAATGGAGCACGATGGCGTCGGCCGGCGCCTGGGCCAGGAGTTCGTCGTTCACCTGAAAGGGGGCGAAAACCTCGCGCCGCTCCGCCTCTTCCGCCTCTTGCCCCATTGATGCCCATACGTCGGTGTTGATCACATCGGCCCGCGCCACCGCCTCGCGGGGGTCGCGGACCAAGGAGATCGGCCGGCGGGCCTCGGCCTGGGCCGCGGCCAGGATGGCCGCGTCGGGATCGTAGTCCGCCGGACAGGCGAGCACCAACTCGAAGCCGAGCCGGGCGGCGGCCTGGATCCACGAGTTGGCCATGTTGTTGCCGTCGCCCACCCAGGCGATGACCAACTCCTGGATCGGTCCCCGCTTTTCGATCACGGTCATGATGTCGGAGAGCACCTGGCAGGGATGGTGCAGATCGGTCAGGGCGTTGATCACCGGAATGGTGGCGTAGGCCGCCAGCTCTTCCACCACCTCCTGGCCAAAGGTGCGCACCACCAGGCCATCGACATAACGGGACATCACCCGGGCCATGTCTTTGAGCGGTTCGTTGCGCGCCAACTGGGTGTCGCGGCCGGAGAGATAGATCACTTGGCCGCCGAGGCCGTACATGGCGGCCTCAAAGGAGACCCGGGTGCGGGTCGATGGTTTCTCGAAGATCATGCCAAGGGTCTTGCCGGCCAGGCTGTCGTGACGCAGACCGGCGGCCGCTTCTTTCTTCAGGACAATGGCCCGGTCGATGTAGGCGGCCAGATCCTCGCCGGAGAAGTCGGCCAGCGAGAGGAGATGGAGTGCCATGATTGATTCACCTTGCCGTTGCGGAAGGGGTTGGAGAAAAGAAACGCACGCAACAAACCTGCATCCATATCGTATCTGGGAAAAATTGCAAGGCTTTTTGCCCTTAGCCGGCCAGGGCCCGGTCAAGGGCGGCGAGCATTTCGTCGATCTCGGCCTCGGTGACGATGAGCGGCGGCAGAAAGCGTAAGGTGGTGTTGCCGGCAAAGTTGGCGAGCACGCCCTGATCGAACAGGCGGTTGACGATGGCCGGCCCGCGTTCCCTGGCGTGCCCGTTGAGCACCAGCCCTTGGATCAGCCCCATGCCCCGCACAGCCTCGGCCACGGCTGGGTGCCTGCCGGCCACCCGGCGCAGGCCTGCGGCCAGATAGTCGCCCCGCTGGCGCACGGCGGCGAGAAAACCCGGTTCCAGCAGGGTCTCCATCACCGCGACGCCAGCGGCGCAGGCCACTGGATTGCCGCCAAAGGTCGAGGCGTGGGTGCCAGGGGTAAAGGCGGCGGCGAGCCGTTCCCGGGCCAGGGCGGCGCCAATGGGCAGGCCGTTGCCCAGCGCCTTGGCCAAGGTCATGATGTCCGGCTCCACGTCGAGCTGCTGGTAGGCGAACAGGGTGCCGGTGCGGCCCATGCCCACCTGCACTTCATCGAAGATGAGCGCCAGGCCGTGCTGGTCGCAGAGTTGCCGGATGGCGGCCAGGTAATTTGGATCGAGCGGCCGCACTCCGCCTTCGCCCTGAAGCGGCTCCACCAGCACGCCGCAGGTCTGCGGACCGATGGCCTGCTCCAGGGCGGCAAGATCGCCAAAGGGCACGTGCACGAATCCCGTGGGCAGGGGCTCGAACCCTTGATGGAATTTGGACTGGCCCGTGGCCGCCACCGTGGCCAGGGTGCGGCCGTGGAAAGAGCCGGCCAGGCTGATGATCTCGTAGCGGCCTTCTCCCGCGCTGATGCGGGCGAGCTTGATCGCCGCCTCGTTGGCCTCGGCGCCGGAGTTGGCGAAAAAGACCCGGTCGGCGAAGCTGTGGGCCACCAGCAGCTCGGCGAGCCGGGTCTGCGGGCCGGTATAAAACAGGTTGGAGACGTGCAGCAGCCTTTCCGCCTGCGCCTTGATGGCGGCGGTGACCCGTGGGTGGGCATGGCCCAGATTGGTGACGGCGATGCCGGAGAGAAAATCGAGAAACTCCCTGCCCTCGGCGTCGCGCAACCGGCAGCCTGCGCCCTCGGTGATCACGGCGGGGAACCGGGAATAGGTGGTCATGAAAAGCCGGTCGGCGGTCTCGATCAACGGGTGCATGGCAAGGGCCTCCGTGGCTAGGCGTTGGCGGGAGCGCTGACGATTTCCGTTCCTATGCCCTGCTGGGTGAACATTTCAAGGAGAATGGCGTGTTCCTTGCGGCCGTCGATGATATGGGCCTTGCCCACGCCGGCGGCCAGGGCCTCCTGGCAGCAGCGGATCTTGGGGATCATGCCGCCGGCGATCATCCCGCTTTGGATATGCCGGTCCGCCTCGGCCGTGGTCATGGAGGGAATGAGCCGGCCCTCCCGGTCGAGCACGCCTTCAACGTCGGTGAGCAGGATCAGCTTGGCGGCCTTGAGGCGGGCGGCGATGGCGCCGGCCACCAGGTCGGCGTTGATGTTGTACGACCGGCCCTCTTCGCCTACGCCCACCGGCGCGATGACCGGGATGAAGTCCTGCCGGTCCAGGGTCTCGAGCACCGCTGGGTTGACCTCGGTCACCTGGCCCACCCGGCCGAGATCGATGATCTCCGGCGGTTGGTCGTCGGCGGCCTGGGCCCGGATGGTCAGCTTGCGCGCCTTGACCAGATCGCCGTCCCGGCCAGAGAGTCCCACGGCCCGGCCGCCGTGGAAGTTGATCAGGCCGACGATTTCCTTGTTCACCTTGCCCACCAGCACCATCTCCACCACGTCCATCGTGGGGTCGTCGGTGACCCGCATTCCGTGCACGTAGGATGACTCGATGCGCATTTTTTGCAAAAATTCGTTGATCTGCGGTCCGCCGCCGTGCACCACCACCGGGTTGATGCCAATGTACTTCATGAGGATGATGTCAAGGGCGAAGTTCTTTTTGAGCTCCTCGTCCACCATTGCGTGGCCGCCGTACTTGATGACGATGGTCTGGTCGGCGAAGGCGCGGATATAGGGCAGGGCTTCGATGAGGATCTTGGCCTTGGAGAGACAGGTGTCCATAGATCGTTGGGGTGTTCTGGTTTTGCGGTTTACGCCTGGAGGCGCCTGGGGTAGAGTTGAACGGTCCGCGAGGCCGCGGCTTCGGCAGGCGAAGGAGCAACCCCGTGACCAGCTTCGCTGAACGACGCCTCACCGTATCCCGTCCCCTTCCGGCCGTCAACCGGAAAGCGCGTTCTGCTCTGGTCACAGGGGCCCCTGTGACCAGATGCCGGTGCAGGTAGGCGGGGCCGCGGCTTCGGCAGGCGAGGGGGCAACCCCGTGATCCGTTACCTTCCATCATGGAGGCGTTGCATGATGAAGTTCTTTGCCCTACAGACCGGTGGGCGCGCCGCTCCCTTGGCCGTTGTTTGCTGCGTGTTGCTGTTGCTGCTTGCCCGCGCCGGCGCGGCCCACGCCCAGGCCGCGGCGCCGGTGCGGATCGAGGCCGACCGGATGGAGACCGACCAAAAAAGCCGGACCGTGGCCTTTGCCGGCAGCGTCGTGGCCCGGCAGGGTGATCTGCGGATCGAGGCGGACGAGATGCGGGTGTTCTACGCCCCCCAGGGGGACAAGGCCGGAGATGCGGGGGGAGAGGCCATCGAGCGGCTCACCGCCCGCGGGCGGGTGACCATCGCCAAACAGGACTGGACCGCCTCGGGCGACGCCCTCGAGTACTTTGCCCGCCGGCGGTACGCGGTGCTCACCGGCAACGCCCGCGCCTGGCAGGGGGGAAACATGGTGAGCGGGGAGCGGATCGAGCTGTACCTCGACGAAGGCCGGACAGTAGTGGAGCGGGGCGGCCGGCAACAGGGGCGGGTCAAGGCCTTTTTCTATCCCAACGCGCGGAAGGTGCGGCCGCCGGCAGCGGTCCCTGGCGCGGGGGACAAGCGTGGAGGGGACAGGGGCCATGAATGACGGCGGCCGGCAGGGTGGCGCGCCAGCCGCCTCTTTGGCTGCGCGGGGGCTTGTCAAGAGCTACCGCGGCCGCCGGGTGGTGGACGGCGTAAGCCTTGAGGTGACTACCGGCTCGGTGGTGGGTATGCTGGGGCCCAACGGGGCGGGCAAGACCACCTCTTTCTATATGATTGCCGGGTTTGTCCGTCCCGATGCCGGCCAGGTCTTTCTCAACGGCGAAGAGATCACCGGCCTGCCGATCCACCGGCGGGCCCGGCGCGGCATCGCCTACCTGGCGCAGGATCCGTCGATCTTCCGGTCGCTTACCGTGGAGGAGAACGTCCGCATCGTGCTCGAGCCCCTGGGGCTCTCGCGCCGTGAGATCCGGGAGCGCATCGCCCGGCTGCTTGCCGATTTTCGCATCGAGCACCTGGCCGCAAGCCTTGGGCGGTCGCTCTCCGGCGGTGAACGGCGGCGGGTGGAGATCATGCGCACCCTGGCCCTTGGACCGCGGTTCATTCTTCTCGATGAGCCCTTTGCCGGTATCGATCCCCTGGCCGTGGCCGATCTGCAGGAGATCATCGTGGACCTGCGGCGGCAAGGGCTGGGCGTGCTCATCTCTGATCACAACGTGCGGGAGACCCTTTCGGTCTGCGACCGGGCGTACATTGTCAACGAGGGGCGCATCCTGGCGCACGGGCCGCCGGAGGCCATTGTCGCTGATCCGCGCGTGCGCCGGTTTTATCTGGGCGAACGCTTTTCCATGTAACCCCAGGTGTGCGTTGCGGCTTGCCGCGGCCTTTTTCGCTGGCAGTCCGTTTGCAACGGGCTGCGTGCGCGCCGGGCCGTGGCGCAGGGGATTTTTGCCCCACCGCGACGATGGAGTTGGCGAACCCCCGCCTACCTTGCTATACTGATTGGCATGGCACTTGAACTCCGACAACAAGTCAAGCTGACCCAGCAGCTGGTCATGACGCCGCAGCTCCAGCAGGCGATCAAGCTGCTGCAGCTTTCGCGGCTCGAGCTGGCCGAGACCATCCAGCAGGAAATGGAGCACAACCCGGTGCTCGAGGAAGCGCCGGAAGAGGAGGGGGGGGGAGCCGCCGAAGAGCCCGAGGCCAGGCCGGAGCCGGAGACCACGCCAGCGGTGTCGATGGAGGACGGCGGCGGCGAGTCCTCCATGCAGGAGATCGACTGGACCGACTATGCCAACGAATACGAGTCCCTGCCCTCGATCCGTCCGGGCGATGATTCCGAGTTTCCCTCCCGCCTCAATATCCTTACCCGCAAGCCCGATCTGGCCTCTCACCTCCAGTGGCAGCTCAGCCTTTCCGACCTCTCTGACGAAGAAAAGGAAGTCGGCGAGTTCATTATCGGCAATCTCGATAAAGACGGCTTTCTCGATATCGACACGCCAGAGATCGCCGCGGCCACTGGCTGCGACGAGGAGACGGCGGCGCGTCTCGTGCGGGTGGTGCAAGAGATGGATCCGGCCGGCATCGGGGCGCGCAACGTGCAAGAGAGCCTGCTCCTCCAGCTCGAGCGCCTGGGACTCGGCGACTCGCTCGCCGCTGTCATTGTCCGCGATCACCTGCGCCTTCTCGAGCGCAAGAACTACGCCGGCATCGTCCGGGCGACCAAGGCCTCCCGCCGGGAGGTGCTGGCGGCGATCGACGTCATCACCGGCCTTGATCCCCATCCCGGCCGCCAGTACTCAGACGAAGAGCCGCACTACATCGTGCCCGACGTGTACGTTTACAAGATGGACGATGAGTACGTGATCCTGCTCAACGAAGACGGCCTGCCGCGGCTGCGGATCAGTGGCTATTACCGTAAGATTCTCCAGGAACGGGAGCGGGCCGACGCCTCGACCCGGGAGTACATCACCGAAAAGCTCCGTTCGGCCCAGTGGCTTATCAAGTCGATCCACCAGCGGCAGCGCACCATCTACCGGGTGGTCGAGTCCATCGTCAAGTTCCAAAAGCCCTTTTTCGAGCACGGCATTGCCCACCTGCGGCCCTTGGTCCTGCGCGACATCGCCGAGGATATCGGCATGCACGAGTCCACCATCAGCCGGGTGACGAGCAACAAGTACGTCCATACCCCCCAGGGCACCTTTGAGCTCAAATTCTTTTTCAATTCAGCCATTGAGCGGCGGGACGGCGGCGAGGCCCTGGCCTCGCTGTCCATCAAGGAGCGCATCCGCCGGATCGTGCAGGAGGAGGACCCGGAAAAGCCGCTGAGCGATAGCGCCATCGCCGCCATCTTCAACCGGGAGGGGATCAAGCTCGCCCGGCGGACCGTGGCGAAGTACCGGGAGCAGATGGGCATCCTGCCCTCCAAATTGCGTAAAAAGCCCAAACTTCGCTGATGGACCGCATCGCCCCCCACCGGATCATTGCCGCCCTCGAGGCGGAGAGCAAACGGGACGTGCTGGCCGAGCTGGCCCAGGCAGCGGCGGCCGAGTTGGGGGTGGCGGCCGATACGGTGCTCGATGCCCTGATCGGGCGGGAGCAGCTCGGCTCCACGGGCATTGGCGACGGCATTGCCTTGCCGCACGCCAAACTGCCCGGCCTTTCTGAAATCGTCGTCTTTTTTGGCCGCAGCCCGCGGGGGATTCCCTTCGAGGCGGTGGACAACCGGCCGGTCCACCTCTTTTTCGTCTTGCTCGCGCCGGAAGAGCCGGGCCGCGCCTATCTCGACGCGCTCTCCACCCTTGCCGGCCTGCTGCGTCGGGCGGAGCTGCGGGCCGCGCTCCTCCAGGCCGATACGGCCGAGGCCCTGGCCCGGCTGCTGGGCGAGCACCTCGCCCCTGCTGCGTCATGACCTCCCTTTTGGTCTCTTCGTTTGGCTTTAAGCACGCGCCGCCGCCAGAGGCGGACCTGGTGCTCGACGTCCGCTTCCTGCCCAACCCTTACTATATCGAGGCCTTGCGTCCCTGCACCGGGCTGGATCCGGCCACGGCGGCCCATGTGTTTCACGATGGCCGGGCCGGCGCCCTGCTCCGCCACCTTGTGCCCTTGGTGGAGTTCTTGCTGGCCCAGGAGACGGGAAAGGTGGTGGCGCAGCGCCACGTGGCGGTGGGGTGCACCGGCGGCCGTCACCGTTCGGTGGCCATAGCCGAGGAACTGGCCCGCCGGCTGCGCCGGGCCGGCGTGGCGGTGCGGGTGACGCACCGGGATTTGGCCGCCGGTGATGCCTGATGGCTTTTCTTGATGAACTCGCAAACAGTCCTCCCTCCGGCTTAAACCGGGATTCCCGGAGCGGTTTGCGGCGCGGCGCTAAAACTCGCAAACTCGGGCTATGCCCTCAAGCAAGCGAGTTTTTTAACGCGCCCCGCCGCAAACCGCTTTCTCCCGGAAATCACCGGATGCGCCTCCACGAGGACTTTTTGCGATACCATCTTTCTTGCCGGGCTGCTATGGCTGTGGCCGGCCCGTCCCGCCGCGGTTGGGAGAAAGAGTGGAGCCTTTTTCAGGCGAGGAGGGTGGTTTTGCCGTCTTCTTGGCGCTGCAGGGTGCGTAAGGCGCCGTTGGGCACCTCGATGGAGCGGAAGCGGGCAATGGGCAGCCCAAGGTAGTGCAGCAAGACGGCGCGAATGGGGATGAGGTGCGACACGACCAGCGCATGGCCGCCCTGGTGTCCGGCAAAAAGGTCTTCGATGGCGGCCACGGCCCGGCGCTGCACGTCGGCGATGGTCTCGCAGCCGGGCACGTAGAAGCGATCGGGCGCGGCGAGCCAGGTGGGATACTGGTCGCCAAAGCGGGCCCGGATCTCATCCTTTGTCAGCCCGTCCCAGTGGGCGATGTCGATTTCGGTCAGCCGCGGCTCCTCAAATATGGGCAAGGCCAGCCGTTCGGCGATGATGGCCGCTGTCTGCCGCGTGCGGGTCAAAGGGCCACAGATCACCGCTGTCACTGGCGGCAGGCCGTGGCGGCCCTTGGCCAATTCGCCGGCCAGCGTCCGGATGGCCGCCTCGCCGTCGGGGTGCAAGGGCTCGTCGGTGCGGCCGGCGAATCGCTTGCCGATGTTGGCGGCCGTGATCCCGTGCCTGAGGAGGGAGATGGTGGAAACAGCGGACATGCGGTTACTACTAGCCGGTCTTTTGCCAGCCGTCAATCCGCGGCCGGAAAAAAATGGGGGAAAAGGCTTGACAAGTCCGCTGGGTTCCGGCATAGAATGGAGAGTACAAAAATTTAAACCTGTATTGCCCATGAACCAGATCCTTAAAAATATCGTACTCGCCAGCGTCTTGTTGGCTCTTGCCGCCCCGGCAATGGCGGCCGAGGGCGGGATGGCGTTGTTGCCGCCTGTGCCGGCCTTGCCGCGGCTGGAGCCGTCGTGGATGCCGGCCGGATCGCCAACGGTCCTGGGCGTGGTGGATCTGTTGGGCGCGGATGACAAAGCGGCCGTGCTCTGGCTTGGTCCGAACCGGGCTGGCGCTGGGGCCGGGCAAGACCCGCTGGGGCCGCCAGCGGTTGCCGGCCAGGCGGCGGAGGGCCTGGGGGGCGAGGTTGGCGTCACCCTCCGCCCGCTGGCGGGAGCCGATCTCTCGGCGTCCGTTGGCCGGTTGGGCGAGCGCACGGATGTCGCCCTCTCCGTGGCTACTTCGTCGGCCCGGCTTGGGATGCTTTATCTATACGACGCCAATCCTGGGAGCGGCGGGGAGAAGGGGATGCCGCTGCTCATCCTGCCCCGCAGCGGCGCGAGCCTGCTGGCCAACGGCGCTGAGGAGCAGCCCCTGCGCACCTATGGCCTGTACGGCGATCTTGCCCTGGGCGACAAGGTGGGCGTACACTGGGCCGTGGGCTATGCCGCCCTTGCCGACGGTGAGCGGGATGCGAAGAAAAAGGCCTGGGAGTACAACGTGGGTATCGCCTACCGCGTGCTGGGCAACCTTCTGTACGAGGCCCATTTCGGCTATATGACCACCGACGGAAACGAACCGCCGGCCGCCGAGGGGCCGGTCGACGGTGCGGCCGTGGGCCAGGCCGCCACCATCGATCAGGTCTATTTGATCACCAACAAGGTGACCATGCATTTTTGATTTTACCCGTTATGATGGGGGTAATGGCGGGCGCCACGGGGGATGCCCGCCTGGTACGATAAATCTCAAATGAAAGGAGATGAGAGATGAAGAAAGTACTTTCCCTTGCTGCCTGCAGCGCCCTGGTCTTGGGCTTCGCCACGGCCGCCTCCGCGGCGCACGTCGAGGCCCCGGCCGAAACCTCCGCCGTGGTCGCCAAGGGCGGCCTGATCACCATGGACGGCTCCCTGCGGATGCGGGGCTTCTCGCTGACCCGGGCCCTGCAGACCAACGCCGATGGCACCATGGCCGGCTACGACACCCGGGCCCGCCTCGGCTTCAAGGTCCAGACCTCGGACGCGGTCTCCGGCTACCTGCGGCTGGAGAATGGCAGGGCCACCGGCGACACCGAGGCCTGGGGCCTGGGTACCAATATCGCTTCTCCGGGCGCGGCGGCTCTGTTCAACGGCGGTGAGAAGATGAACGGCCTGGAGATCCTCGAGGCCTGGATCAACTACAAGCCCGGCGACTGGGGGGTCAAGGTCGGCCACATGCCGCTGGCCCTGGGCAACAAGCTGTTCTTCGACCACACCGGCTCGGGCGACGACGCCATCGTGGCCTACACCCAGATGGGCAACACCCATATCGCCGGCCTGGTCATCAAGTTCGCCGAGGGCCTCAACCCTGCAGGCGTTGCCGGCGCCACCCACACCGACGAGATCGACGGCTACGTCGGCCTGGTGACCCACAAGGTCTCCGACAGCCTGTCGCTCGGCGCCAACTGGACCAACCTCCACATCGGCCAGGCGGTCACCCAGGCTACCTCTGGTGTGGCCAACAACTCCGCCAGCTTCAACAACATCGGGATCACGGTGGACGGCAAGATGGCTGGCTTCACCTACGGCCTGGACGCTGAGTTCCAGTTCGGCGACATGATCACTGACATCAACGGCGACGGTCAGCTGGACGACGCTGGCGGCTACGCCTTGATGGGCAAGATCGGCATGGACATGAGCGGCTGGAAGCTCGGCGCCCTCATCGGCTACGGCTCTGGCGACGACAATGGCAACGACAACGACGCCGATCAGTTCGTCAACTTCCTCACCGATACCCGCTACCAGAGCACGATGGTGGGCTACCGCCAGGCTATCCCGACCCTGGGTGCCGGCGGCGCCAACCTGAGCGCTGCCGTGGGTGGCAACGGCCGGAATACCGGTCTTTCCAACATGCTGCTCTTCCAGCTCTCCGCTGCCACCTCCACCACCTGCCCGCTCACCGGCAAGCCTCTGGCGCTCAAGATGCGGGCCAACTACATGAAGCTGAACGAGGAGGCCGCGGCAACGGCGGCGGCTGGCAACCCGAACGACGACCTCGGCTTCGAGCTTGAGCTGTTCGCCACCTGGAAGCTCGGCGGCGGCCTGGTCTATGGTGTTGAGGCCGCTTACCTGTGGGCCGGCGAGGCCTGGGCCAACAATGCTACGGCTTACAACAACGAGGAAGACGGTTTCTTCCTGCGCCATCGCCTGGAGCTGAAGTTCTAAGGGCCCTTTAGAGCGATCACAAAAAAGCCCGCGCTTCGGCGCGGGTTTTTTTGTGGCGCGCCCAGGCCGTTGAAAAACGGACTGTCAGGCCTGGGAGGGACGGAGCCGCCCGTCTTCGAGCCAGAGCACCCGGTTGGCGCGGGCGATGATGCGCGGATCGTGGGACGAGAAGAGGAAAGTGGTGCTCTGCTGCCGGTTGATGGCAACGAACAGATCGATGATCGCTTGCCCTGTGGTTGAGTCCAGGTTGGCGGTGGGTTCGTCGGCCAGGATCACGGGAGGGCGCGGCGCAATGGCCCGGGCGATGGCCACCCGCTGCTGCTGGCCGCTGGAGAGCGCGGTCGCTGGCCGGTCGGCCAGGTCGGCCAGGCCGACGTCGGCCAGGACCTTGGCGATGCGCCGCCGCCGCTCTCCAGCGCTGAGCCCGGCTAGAAGGAGCGGATATTCGACGTTTTCCGCTACCGTAAGGACCGGAATCAAGTTGAAGGTTTGAAAGACAAAGCCTACTACCTCTCGGCGGAACAGGGCCCGGGCGGTGCGGTCCAGATGGGTGGTGGCCCGGCCGGCCACGCGGACCGTGCCGCTGGTGGGCACATCCAATCCGCCGATGAGGTGGAGAAGCGTGCTCTTGCCTGATCCGGACGGGCCGGCGAGGCAGGTGAACTCGCCGGCCTCGATGGTGCACGAGAAGTCGTCCAGGGCACGCACTTGGCTTGCGCCCGAGCGGTAGACCTTGCAGACTCGCTCGAGGACGATGGTCTTTGTTGGCGGGGTGTCGGGCTTGTTCATGCCGTTTTTCACCGGGCTGCTATCAGATGGCCCGCAGTGCGGCCACCGGGTCGAGCCGGGCGGCGCGGATCGCTGGATACAGGCCAGCGGCCAGGGCCGTGCCCACGGCGATTAGATTAGCCGCTGCCACGTCCTCCCATTCCAATACGGCGCGCAGCACCGTGCCGGCGGCAAAGTACTGGTTGGCCGAGGTGAAGCGGGCGAGATCGACGCCAACATGGCTGAGATAAAGGCCTGCGGCCGTGGCCGCCAAGGTGCCGAGCGCGGCAGCCACCAGGCCGAGCAGCGCCGCCTCGGTGACGATCAGGCCAACGATACCGGTCGGGGTGGTGCCCAAGGCCGCCAGGGTGCCGAGTTCGCGGAAACGCTCGAAGACCACGGTGGTCATGGTGTTGGCGATGCCGAGGGCCACGATGGCGAAGACGATGCCCACCAAGAGGGCGAAAGTGGCGTTGTTCAACTCCATGAGCTGCACGAGATCCGGGGCCAACTCGTGAAAGGAGCGCACCTGGTATTCGCTGTCCGGCAGCCGGGATGCAAGGTCTGCGGCCAAGCGGCGGGCGCCTTTTGCCGGACCGCCCACGGCGATTTCCGAGACAGCGTTGGCGTCTGTTTCCAGAATATGGCGCACGGCCGCGATGGGCAAATACACGTGGCTCCGGTCAAAGCTTGCCAGGCCGGTACGGTAGATCCCGCCGATAACAAAGCGGACGGTGGTCGTTTGGCCAAAGCTGGTCTGCACAAGGAGGTCGAGCGTGTCGCCCACGGCGCGGTCCAGGGTGCGGGCCAGCGTATCGCCGATCAGGAGGTTTGACGCCTCGTCGCTGGGATAGGCGCCGGCGGTCAATCGGCTGCGGATGAAAGTGACCGTTGGTTCGCGGGCGGGATCGATTCCAGAGAGCACCACCGAAGAGCTGCGGATGCCGGCCAGGATGAGGGCCGGGGTCTTGAGCCGTGGGGCCCACGGCCGGCCCAGGGAGGTCAGGGCTGCCAGGGCCTTTTCCGGTGCGGGAATGGAATGGAGCACGGCCATATTGGGCTCGTAGCCCGCGGCGTGTACCTGCGCCACTCCAAGGTCGAGGCCAAGGGAGCTTGCGATCATCTTGGCGTGCAGTCCTTGTTTGAGGGCTTGGAAGAGCACCAGGCAGAAAATGCCAAAGGCCACCGCGCCGATGGTCAGCGCCGAGCGGCGGCGGTGGCGGCGGATGTTGCGCAGGGCAATGGTGCAGTAGAGCAAAAAAAGGCGCATGGCCGTGGATTATCGTTTTCGCGCGGTGAAGAATGATACAAGGCCGTAAACCTGCTCACGCTCCACGATATCGGTGAAGCCCGCTTTGGCCATGATGGCGGGCAGCCGGCCTTGCAGGTTGTCCTCCAGTTCAGGTTGGCGGAGCAGCCAGCGGCTCGTCCAGCCGAGGAGCCAAGCCCAGCGGCGCCGAGGCCGGTGGAGGTCTGCGGTCACCAACAGGCCGCCGGATCGCAGGACCCGGCGCATCTCGCAAAAGGCCGCCAGCTTGAGCTCACGATCCACGTGATGGGTGAACATCGAGTTCACCGCCACATCAAAGGTAGCGTCGGCAAACCGGAGGCGTTCGGCCACCTGGGCGGCGAACTGCGCCGCAACCCCCCGTTTGGCCGCCTTGCGGCGGGCGATGGCGATCATGCGTGGCGCGGCGTCGATGCCCCACACCTCGCCTGTTCCCGCCAGATGTTCGGCGATACGCAGGGTCAGGCTGCCCGTGCCGCAGCCCACGTCCAGGACCCGTTGTCCTGGCCGCAGGGCCATCCAGGCCAAGGTCTTTTCCCGGAACCGTTCCTCCCGGCCAAAGGAAAGCTTCTCCACCAGCGGATCGTACAGCCAGGCCACGTGGTTCAGGTGGCGGCCGCGGGTGGCAATGGGGTCACAGGACATGGGCATGGTGGAGGGCCGGATGGTCGGGATTTGGGAAAAAGGGGAGCAGCCGCTGCACGCCGCGCAGCACGAAGAGCTGGCGGATAAGGCCCAAGGCCTGCTTTTGCTCGAGCCAGAATCCCGCTTCTTCCAGGCGGGCGAAGCCGGTCAACGCCTCGCCCACCGCTTCGGCCACTACCGCGGCAACAGACGCGGCGCAGCCTTCTTCCACCGCAGGCCCGCTGCCGCGCTCCCGCGCCCGCTCGAGAAAGGCGCGCTCCTTTTCTCCTCCCCGATGGGCGATTGTTGATACGAGATAGTTATGGTTGCCTGCTCGCAGGTCTTCGTAAAAATCGGTGAGGTCGTCGATCATCTGCAGGGCCATGCCGATATCGTACACCCCTTTTTCCGCTATCGCCAGGGGAGCGGCGAGCTCAGACTCCAACAGACGCGGCGCGACAAAGGCAAGGCAGAGCAGACGGCCCCCTTTATACATGTGGACCGAGGAGAGAATCTTTTCTGGCGGCAGAATGGTGGCTACCCCGCCCTCTTCGCTGGCTTCTTCCGCGCCAATGGGAACTATGGCGCGGAAGAGGGCGTCTTGCAGCAGTTCGCTGTCACCGGCAAGGCCGAAGTCGGCCATGCGGCCTGCGAGTTTGTGCAGGAAACGGTCAAAGAGCATGATGTGCATCACGCTCTTGAACTTGGTGGCTGTTGCGGGAAAGGCGAGCGGCAACATCTCTTTGTATTCGTTGTCCAACAGGTTGTCGGCACCGGTGACGATGCCGCGCAGGCAGTGGTTGAGGCAGCCGTAGAAGAGCCGCCGCTTCCCAGGGATGCCGATCGCCTGGTAGATGGCGAGAAAAAGGATGGAAAAGAAGTTTTTTTGCGCATAACGCAACGGATTGCTCCGGCCCGGTGGCGGGCCGATGAACCGTTCCTCCAGGGTCTCGCCGAGAAGGGCGCCGATTGTTGCCTCGACCTTGCGATGTTCGCGTAAGCTGGGATAGAGCTTGCGGTAGATGGTGAGAAAGGAGAGCATCAGTCGTCCTCAGGTGGCGGAAGGTGATGAAGATGAGGTGGTTGACGATGGTCTGCGGCCTGCCCGCCAGACCCTTTTGGGAGCGCGGAACCAGCAGCGGCTGGCCGGGGGCGGGGCAGGGGCAGGAGAAAGGGTGTTTCCCGCTCGTAGGCGGGATAAGATGTTTTGAATTTCCGGCGCAGCACATGCTCCTCCCGCCGGAGAAAACGGACCTGCCACACCAGCAAGAGCGGCAGGGCGGCAAAGAGGGTGGCCGGCGATCCCAGCGCCAGGGTTACACCCAGGGCCACGAGGTCATACCCGAGCCACATGGGATGGCGGCAAAGCCGGTAGCTTCCTTTGGTGACCAGGATGCGTGGCGGCCGCAAGGGATTGGGGGTGCCGCCGCCGAGCCGCTCGAGATCGCGCATGGCCCGGCCGATGAGCAGGCCGCCGGCCACTGCGGCCAGCATGCCAGCGGCAAGCCGCAGACGTGGCGCGGGCAGCGAGGGAAGCGTCAGCAGCCGGTCTGCGGCAAGCCCTGGACCGACCACTGCTCCGGGCAGCAAAACCCAGTAGAAGAGGGCGTCCCGGAGCTGCCGTCGCCAGATGGCGCGATGAAAGAGAGAACGGAAGGAAGCGGTCATGGGGTGCCGGTCTTGATGATGGGGGAACATAGCACGGTCAAGAAGGGGTGGCAAGCGGCGGCGTGCGAGGGGCTGACGGCCTGGATTTGGGAAAAAGCCTTTGCACCGTTGCCCGATTCTGGATAAGTAGGAACTAATGATGATGAACTCGTAACAAATCCTCCCTCTGGCTTCAACCGTGGTCGAAAAAGTCAGGGATGACTTTTTCGCCGGACAGATAAGAAACCGGCTTGGGATGCAACGTAACGGAGGTCCTGCTATGCGGCTCACGTGGTACGGCCATGCGTGTTTTCTCGTTGAGACCGGCGGCAGCCGGCTGCTCATCGATCCCTTTTTCACGGGCAACGGACAAGCGCCGGTGACAGCCGATGAGGTGACGGCGGACGCGATTCTCGTCACCCACGGCCATGCCGACCATCTGGGCGATACAGTGGCCATTGCCAAACGGTGCCAGGCGCTTGTGGTCAGCAACTTTGAGATCTGCAACTGGGTTGCGGCCAAAGGCGTGGCACGGGTCCATCCCCAGCACGTTGGCGGCGCGTTCGAGCACGCTTGGGGACGGCTCAAGCTCACGGCCGCCCAGCACGGTTCTTCCCTGCCGGACGGCTCGTATGGCGGCAATCCCTGCGGCCTGTTGCTCAGCGCCGAGGGACACACCGTGTACCATGCCGGCGATACCGGCCTGTTTTACGATATGAAGCTCATCGGCGACGAGGGTATTGATTGCGCCATCCTACCCATTGGCGACAACTTCACGATGGGGCCGGAAGACGCCTTGCGGGCCGTGCAACTCCTGCGGCCAGCGCGGGTGATACCCATTCATTACAATACCTTTGACGTCATTCGGCAGGACGCTGACGCCTGGGCCGAGCGAGTGCGCGAGACCACCAGCGTTGAGGTCACGGTCTTGCGGCCCGGTGATTCCCTTGAGCTTGCCTGACCGTATTTGGTCACAGGGCACCCCATCCCACGCGCAGCGCCCGCCAAGGCTTCCCTGGCGCAAGGGATGCCCTTTTCCGGTGTGAGCATGATGGGCTTAGCAGGCCGTTGAAAAACGGGGTGTGTGCGGCACAGGGATGCGCCGCCGGATTCCGCGGCGCTGCAAGAGACAGCGAAAAGGAGTAACGATGCGGGTCGGCGTGGCGATGAGCGGCGGGGTGGACAGCTCGGTGACCGCCCGCCTGCTTCTTGAGCAAGGGCACGAAGTAGAGGGCTTTTTTTTGTTGCTTGCCCAGGCCGAGCCAGAGGCGGATGTGGCGCGGGTGGAACGCCTTGGCCAGCGGTTGGGCATGCAGGTTCACGTGCTGGACCTACGGGACCGTTTCCAGCGGCTGGTGCTCGACTATTTCGCCAACGCCTACCTCGCCGGCCGGACGCCCAACCCGTGCGTGGTCTGCAACCCGGCGATCAAGTTCGGCGCCCTGCTCGATGAGGTGTTGGCCCGCGGTTGCGACCGGTTGGCCACGGGCCATTACGCGAGAGTTGTGCGTGACGCCGAGGGACGGGTCCATCTTTTGAAAGGGCGCGATGGGGCCAAGGACCAGTCGTACTTTTTGCACCGGCTTGGCCAGAAGGCGCTCAGCCGTATCCTGTTTCCCCTTGGCGGGCAGACCAAGACTGAAACGAGAAGGCTTGCCGCCCGTTTTGCGCTCGCTGGGCTGCACGGAGTTGAGTCGCAGGACGTCTGTTTTCTGGCCGGCTGTTCGGTGGCCGACTTTCTGGCCCGCTACCGGGGCGAGGATCTTCCAGGACCGGGCCCGATCGAGACCGAAGACGGAGAGGTGCTCGGCCGCCATCAGGGCGTGCACCGGTACACCGTGGGCCAGCGCCGGGGGCTCGGCTTGCCGGACGCCACGCCCTGGTACGTGCTGGCTCTGGCGCCGGAACGTAACGCTGTGGTGGTGGCCAAAACGGAGCGGCTGTGGCGGCGTGATCTTTTGGCCCGTGACTGCGCTTGGGTTTCGGGCGAGCCGCCCGGGGAAAGCTTCCGCTGCCGGGTGCGTATCCGGCACCGCCACCAGGAGGCCCCGGCCACGGTGACGGTACGCGAGCACGGTCGGGTCTGCCTGGTGCGGTTCGATGCGCCGCAACGGGCGATAACGCCTGGGCAGTTTGCAGTTTTTTATAATGAAGACGAAGTGTTGGGCGGCGGAGAGATCGGTATAGATGAGCGCGCATGACAACGCCAAGGCGCCGCGGGTGGCGATCACCACCCTTGGCTGCAAGGTCAACCAGTACGAATCGGCCGCCTTTGCCACCGCCTTTGCCGAAAAGGGCGCGGCCCTGGTGCCCTTTTCCGGTCCAGCCGACATCTACGTGATCAACACCTGCGCGGTGACCGGCAAGGCGGCGGCCGAGTCCCGCCGTTTGGTGCGGCGCGCCCTGCGCCGCAACCCCGGCGCCCGGGTGGTGGTTACCGGCTGTTATGCCCAGGTGGCGTCAAAGGAGATCCGCGCCCTTGGCGGGCGGCCGCCGTGTATCGTGGGCAACGGCTGTAAGGACCAGTTGGTGGATATCGCCTTGGAGCACGGGGCCAGTGATCTCGAGCTGTACCTTGGCGATATTGGCCGCCAGCGCCGCATCGCCCACCTGCCCGTGGCCGGCTTTCCCGGCCGCACCCGGGCCTATTTGAAGATCCAGGACGGCTGCGACCGTTTTTGCTCGTACTGTATCGTGCCCTACGCCCGGGGGCCGAGCCGGAGTCTGGCGGCGGCCGATGTGTTGGCGCAGGCCAGGCGGCTGATCGACAGCGGCTATCGGGAGATCGTGCTCACCGGTATCCATATTGGGCTCTACGGCCTGGATTGCGAGCCGCCAAGCGATCTCGCCTCGCTCGTTCGCCGTCTCTTGGCCTTGGGCGGGGATATCCGCTTTCGGATCAGCTCTTTGGAGAGCGCCGAGATATCAGAAGAACTGCTCGATCTCTTTGTCGCCTCGCCGCGTCTTGTCCCCCATTTGCACATCCCGCTCCAAAGTGGTGACGACCGCGTGCTCCGCCGGATGAACCGGCCGTACGCCACGGCCGAGTATGCCCAGGTGGTGGAGCGCATCGCCACCCGTCTGCCAGAAGCGGCCATTGGCGCCGACGTGCTGGTCGGCTTTCCCGGTGAAAGCGAGGAAGAGTTCGAGGCCACCTGCGCCTTTCTCGCCCGGCTTCCGCTGGCCTATCTGCACGTGTTTCCCTACTCCCGCCGGCCAGGCACCGTGGCGGCGGAAATGGCCGGCCAGGTGCCGGCAAAGGTCAAGGAAGAACGGGTGGCGCGGCTGCGGCGGTTGGACGAGGAGCTGCGCCGCGCTTTTCGGGCCCGTTTCGTTGGGCGGGTGCGGCCGGTTTTGGTGGAGCGCTGGCGGCGCGGCGAGGCCCGCGGCCTGACCGACAACTATATCCCGGTGTGTTTCCCAGCCCCGCGCAACCTGGCGAACCAGGTGGTGCGCGTGCGTCTCGTCGCCTGCGAGGACAAGGGCATGTTGGGAGATTGGCTGGAGGGTGAGGGATAACAGCCCGTTGAAAAAAGGGCTGTATACTGTAAGCGGCAGGGGAACCATTACTTTTTGAGGATAACACGGAACATGCGGGGAGAGATCATTGCGGTGGGGGACGAACTGACCTCGGGCCGCATCCTCAACACCACGAGCAGCTTTGCCGCTGGGCATCTGTACGGCGCAGGGCATGACATCATCGCCATTTCAATGGTGGGCGACGAAGAAGAGGCCATTGCCGCCGCCCTTACCCGCGCCCTGCAACGGGCCGAGTTCATCATCGTGACCGGCGGGCTTGGCGCCACGAGTGACGACCGGACCAACGAGGCGGTGGCCAACATTCTCGAGCGGCCGCCCACCTTTTATCCTGAGATCTTCGCCGCCATCTGTCAGGGTGATCCGCAACCCCTCGACTGCCAGCGGGCCGTGGCCCAGGGCGAGCATCCGCTCGCCAAGCTCGCCTGGCTCCCGCAAGGGGCGAAGATCCTCAAGCCCGGCGCCCGCATGGCCGGACATCTCCTGGTGCACGACGGCGTGCCGATCTTTTTCCTCCCTGGTGTGCCGCACGAGATGCGGGAGCTGATGCTCGATTGCGTATTGCCCATGTTGGCCAGCTGGCAGGGCGGGGACGGCAAGGTGGTGCGGCAGCGGATCTTCCGCGTCTTCGGCCTTCCGGAGACCGAGATCAACCGGCGGCTTGCGCCGCTCGAAGGCGGAGTGGTGCGCATCGGCTACTATCCGGTGCAGCCCGAGGTGCACGTCAGCCTTACGGTGACCGGGCATGAAGAAAGGCAGGTGGAGGAGGCGTTCGCCCGGGCAGAGGCGACCATCCGTCAGGCCCTGGGTGCCTTTCTCTACGGCTGCGACGCCGAACCGATGGAGGCGGTGGTGGGCCGGCTGTTGCGGGAGAAGGGCTTGTGCTGCGCTGTGGCCGAGTCCTGTACCGGGGGCCGGATCGCTGCCCGCCTTACCGCCGTTCCTGGGAGTTCGGCCTCGTTTGTCGGCGGGGTGGTGGCGTACAGCAACAGTTTGAAGGAGCGGCTCTTGGCCGTGCCGGCAGCTTTGCTCGCCGAGCACGGAGCGGTGAGCGCGCCGGTGGCCCGGGCCATGGCCCGGGGAGTGGTGCGGGCCACGGCCAGTGAGGTGGGCGTAGCCGTGACCGGTATTGCCGGTCCGAGCGGCGGCAGCAAGACCAAGCCAGTGGGGCTTGTTTATTTCGCCCTGGCGCATGGGGAATACTGTCAGGCACTGGAGCGGCGGTTTGCCGGCGACCGGTCTGCGGTTCAGGCCCAGAGCGCCATGACCGCCTTGGATTTGCTGCGCCGGCATCTTGCCGGCCTGCCCCTGGAGGGATCATAGCGGGGAAGGCCTTGCGTTACCCCTGGCCAACCGTTATGGTGATACCTTTTGCCGCCCTCCGGCCCTGTCAGGCGGGCGGGGGGCGTGAAAACCGCACCACATCCCGGAAAACACCATGTGAGGGAGTAGCGAGATGGCAACGACGGCCAACGATAAGTCGAAAAGTATCGAGGCGGCGCTTTTTCAGATCCAGCGGCAGTTTGGCAAGGGCGCGATCATGCGGCTTGGTTCAGACCAGGCCGAGCGGGTGCCGGTGTTCTCCACCGGTGCGGTGAGCCTCGACATCGCCACTGGGATTGGCGGCCTTCCCCGCGGCCGGATCACCGAGATCTACGGGCCAGAGTCGTCGGGCAAGACCACCTTGGCCCTGCACGT
Organism: Deltaproteobacteria bacterium; assembly: GCA_015488275.1. GTDB lineage: Bacteria > Desulfobacterota > Desulfobulbia > Desulfobulbales > S012-135 > S012-135. The sequence continues at coordinate 32,434 of WFOD01000015.1, read as the reverse complement.
GGTGGCCGAAGCCCAGCGCCAGGGCGGGGTGGCCGCTTTCATCGATGCCGAGCACGCCCTTGACGTGTCGTACGCCAGCCGGCTGGGGGTGAACGTGGACGACCTGCTGGTCTCCCAGCCCGACTACGGCGAGCAGGCCCTGGAGATCGCCGAGATCCTGATCCGCAGCGGCGGGGTGGACGTTATCGTTGTGGACTCGGTGGCCGCCCTGGTGCCCAAGGCGGAGATCGACGGCAATATCGGCGACGCCCACGTGGGGCTCCAAGCGCGCCTCATGTCCCAGACCATGCGCAAACTCACCGGCATCCTCAAGCGGACCAACACGGCCATGATTTTCATCAACCAGATCCGGATGAAGATCGGGGTGATGTTCGGCAACCCGGAGACCACCACGGGCGGCAATGCGCTCAAGTTTTACAGCTCCATGCGGATCGATATCCGGCGGATCAGCCAGATCAAGGACGGCCAGGAGGTGATCGGTTCGCGCACCAAGGCCAAGATCGTCAAGAACAAGCTGGCGCCGCCGTTCAAGGCCGCCGAGTTCGACATCATGTACGGCGAGGGCATCTCCAAGACCGGCGATCTGCTCGACCTGGCGGTGGAGCAGAACATCGTGGAAAAAAGCGGCGCTTGGTATTCCTACGAAGGAGAGCGTATTGGCCAGGGCCGGGAGAACGCCAAGGCGTTTCTCAAGGAACATCCCGAGATGCTGGCCGAGATCGAGACCAAGGTCCGTATGGGATACGGTCTGGTGGAGCCGGCGCCAGAAGCGGAACAGGCTGGGGAGTAGGGAAAAGGGGCGCAACGATGACTGGCAATGAGATTCGCAAACGGTTTCTCGAGTTTTTCGCCGCGCGGGGCCATGAGGTGGTGGAAAGCTCCCCGCTCGTGCCCCATGACGATCCCACCCTGCTGTTCACGAACGCCGGCATGGTGCAGTTCAAGAGGGTCTTCATGGGTGAAGACGAGCGGCCTTACCGCCGGGCGACCACGGCCCAGCGGTGCGTGCGGGCCGGCGGCAAGCACAACGACCTGGAAAACGTCGGCTATACGGCCCGGCATCATACCTTTTTCGAGATGCTGGGCAATTTCTCTTTTGGCGACTATTTCAAGCGGGAGGCGATCCAGTACGCCTGGGAGTTCCTGACCAAGGAGCTGGGCCTTGCGCCGGAGCGGCTGTGGGTGTCGGTCTTTGAGGATGACGACGAGGCCTTTGGGCTGTGGGAGGAGATCGACGACCTGCCGCCTGGCCGGATCATCCGTCTGGGCGAGAAAGACAACTTCTGGGCTATGGGCGACACCGGTCCCTGCGGCCCCTGTTCCGAGATCCTCATCGACCAGGGGCCGGGCGTGGGGTGTGGCCGGCCCGACTGCCGCGCCGGTTGCGATTGCGACCGTTATCTTGAGCTGTGGAACCTGGTGTTCATGCAGTTCTACCGGGACGCGGACGGCACGCTCACGCCCCTGCCCAAGCCGAGCATCGATACCGGCATGGGCCTGGAGCGGATCGCCGCCGTGGTCCAAGGCGTGTATTCCAACTATGATTCCGATCTGTTCCGGCCGATCATCGACGCCATTGCCGCGCTCGCCGGGTGCGCCTATGGCCAAGACGCGGCCAAGGACACCGCCCTGCGGGTGATCGCCGACCACGGCCGAGCCGCCACCTTCCTTGTGGCCGACGGCGTGCTGCCGGCCAACGAGGGCCGGGGATACGTGCTGCGCCGTCTGTTGCGCCGGGCGATCCGCTATGGCCGGGTGCTTGGGCTTGGCGAGCCGTTCCTGGCCCGCGTCGCCGCCAAGGTGATCGACCAGATGGCCGGAAGCTATCCCCACCTGCGCGGGCACGCCGACCTGCTGGCCAAGGTGCTTACCCATGAAGAGGAGCGGTTTTTCGTCACCATTGACAACGGTCTTGAAATGCTGCGCCGGGAGATCGAGCGGCTGCGCCAGGCCGGCGAGTCGCTGATCCCCGGTGACTTCATGTTCCGGCTGTACGACACCTACGGCTTTCCGGTGGATATCATGCGCGACGTGGCCCTGGAGGCCGGCATGGCCATTGACGAGGCGGGCTACAACGCGGCGATGCGTGAACAGCGGCGCAAGTCCCGGCAATCGTGGAAGGCCGGCGGCCTCGACGCCAGGGCCGAAGGGATCCAGCATGTCCTCGCCCGGCGGGAGCCGAGCCGCTTTCTTGGCTACGAGGCCGCGGTATGCCGCTCGACGATCAGCGATCTGCTCAACGAAGAGGGGCAGGAGATCGCCGAGGCTGGGGAAGGCGAGCGGGTGCTCGTGGTCTGCCCTGAAACCGTATTCTACGCCGAGGCCGGCGGCCAGGTGGGCGACCAGGGCGAGATCGTTGGCCGGAACGGCTGGCTGCGGGTGGTGGATACCGTGCGGCTGGAGGACCGTGTGGTGCTCCACAAGGCCGAGGTGGCCGGCGGCCGGGTGGCGCGCGGCGACGAGGTGGAGTTGCGGGTGGCCGACGGCCGGCGGCAGAAGATCGCCGCCAACCATACCGCCACCCATTTGCTGCACGCCGCTTTGCGCGAGATCCTCGGCGAGCATGTCAAGCAGGCGGGCTCCCTGGTGGAGGCCGGACGGCTGCGTTTCGACTTTACCCACTTCAATCCCCTGACGCCCGAAGAGATTGTTGAGGTGGAGGATTGGGTCAACCGGCTGATCCGCGCCAACGAGCCCACCACCGTGGCCGTGCTCGACCGGCGGGAGGCCCTTGCCGCGGGCGCCACGGCCCTGTTTGGCGAGAAGTACGGCGATACGGTGCGCATGGTGGCCATCGGCGATGTGAGCAAGGAGCTGTGCGGCGGCACCCACGTGCCGGCCACTGGCAGTATCGGCCTGTTCAAGATCGTCGCCGAGACCGGGGTCGCGGCTGGCGTGCGGCGGATCGAGGCGGTTACCGGCCAGGAGGCGGTGGCCTATTTCCGGCGGCAGGAGGCCGAACTGGCCGCTGTGGCCGCCCGGCTCAAGACCTCGCCCGAGGGGCTTGCCGACAAGGTGGGGAGATTGGTGGAGCGGGTGCGGGCCCTGGAGGCCGAAGTGGGGCGGCTGGCGGCCCGGCTGTCGCTCGCCGATCTCGACCGCGCCATTGCGCAAGCGCCAGTGATCGACGGCGTGCGGGTGATTGCCGCCGAGGTGGCCCTGGACTCGGCCAAAACCCTGCGAGAGATCGGCGATCGGGTGCGGGAGAAGATGGGCTCGGCCGTGGCCGTGCTTGGCGGCGTGCACGACGGCAAGGCCATGTTGCTCGCCTTGGTGAGCAAGGATCTCACGAGCCGGTTGCACGCCGGCGCCATTGTTCGGCAGACGGCCGCCTTGGTGGGCGGCAAGGGCGGTGGCCGGCCGGACATGGCCCAGGCCGGCGGGCCGGCGGCGGCCAAACTTGCCGACGCCCTGGCCGCCGTGCCGGGGATTGTGGAGCGGCAACTGGCCGGCGCATAATGGCCTGTTGGCTGCTGCTGCCGCGGGAGGGCGGTGTTGGTCACGATGGTGAATAGCGGCTCATTTTAACCGCTGCCGCTGGTCAGGGCCGGCGAGCGGCTGACAGCGCCGGAGATAGGTAGAACTGCCTAGATCGCGCCCGCCCTTCCAAGGGCGGGAAAGGCGCTATGGTCGCGATGTTGGACAAAAGGGTTGACAGACCCCTGGGAATGGAGTAAGAACCTTCCCATTTGGCTTACTGAGGCGCCATTCAGTCGAAAGAGGCGAGCGGCGGCCAGCACTTCTGTGCGCCCGGCCCACGTGTTGACGAGGGACGCGGCGGACGGCGGCGCAGGGTATTTTTTTCGACGATCACGGAGGAGGCGGATTCCATGATCACCATTGATATCACGATGGTCATCCAGATCATCAACATGCTGATCCTCATGGTTGTGCTCAACGCGATCCTCTACCGGCCGATCCGCACGGTTCTCGACGAGCGAGACCGCCGGCTGGCCGAACTGGAAAAAGAGATCGCCACCTTTAACAAGAACGCCGAGTTGCGGTTGCAAGAGTTCGACGCCAAGTTGAACGAGGCCCGTCGGCAGGCCAAGGAACGGCTGGACGGCGTGCGCGGGGAGGCGCAGGAGGCGATGAACGCCAAGCTGGCCTCTGTGCGGGCCGAGGTGGATGCGGCCAAGAGCGAGCAGTTGGCGGCGATCAAAAAGGAAATGGAGGCGGCTCGCAGCGAGCTGCGGGCGGCGGTCGATACCTTTGCCACCTCGATGGCGGAAAAGATTCTTGGGAGGTCTCTGGCATGAGGCGGAGCAGCAAGGTGATGCGCGCCGTTCTCGTCGCTGGCCTCGTTCTCCTGGTCGCGGTGGCGGCCTGGGCGACGGAGGGGCATGGCGGCGGAGGCGGCGGATGGATGCCCTCCTATGAGAAATGGATGGATCTTGTCTGGCGGACGATGAACTTCGCCGCCTTGGTCGCCATTCTCATGGCGACGTTGAGAAAGCCCATTGCCAACGGCCTGGCCCGGCGGCGGCAGGCGATCATCGAGCAGTTCGAGGAGCTCGAGGCGCGTCGGCAGGAGGCGGAGACCAAGTACCGCGAATACGAGGGCAAGCTGGCTGGGATCGAGGCTGAGGTACAGCACATACTCGATGCGGCCGTGGCTCAGGGCGAGGCGGAGAAGGAGCGGATCATCGCCGAGGCCGAACGGGCGGCCAGCGACATCAAGCGCCAGGCGGAAATGGCGGTGCAGCACGAACTGGCCGAGGCCAAGCGGCAGCTTCTGGCCGAGGTGGCCGAGGCGGCGGCCAAGGCGGCGGAAGAGCTGGTGCGCAAGAACCTGCAGGCCGAGGATCAGGTTCGCCTGATCAAGGAATATCTTGGTAAGGTGGGAGACGCGAACTGATGAAGAAAAATACGGTGCTCGCAAAGCGGTACGCCCGGGCCCTTTTCTTGGTGGGCCAGGAAGAGGACGCGGTGGACGCCTTTGGCTCGGTCCTTTCCGAGGTCGCCGAGGTGTTCGAGGCCGAACCGGCGGTGCGGGACGGGCTCACCAACCCGCTTTATCCCGTTGAGGTGCGCGAAAAGGTCATGGACTATCTGGCCGACCAGGCCGACGCTACGCCGGTGATGCGTAACTTCCTGCGCCTGCTGGTGCAGAAAAAGCGCGTGGCGCTCCTGCCCGAGATCTCGGCCGCCTATGGGCGGATGGTGGACGAGGAGCGCAACGTCTGCCGTGGCCGGATCGTTACGGCCATGGAAATGGATGCCGAACTGGAGGCCCAGGTCAAGGCGACCCTCGAAAAGATCACCGGCAAGTCGGTGGTCGTGACCACAGAAGTCGATCCCTCCATCCTTGGCGGTCTCATCGCCCAGGTCGGAGACTTGGTGTTGGATGGCAGTCTGCGGACCCAGCTTGACGAGTTGAAAGAATCCATAACCGGGAGAGAGTAGCGACCATGCAGATAAAAGCAGAAGAAATCAGCCAGATCATCAAGGGGCAGATCAAGGAGTACGAGGCCACGGTCGATCTGAAGGAGACCGGCAGCGTCATCTCGGTCGGCGACGGTATTGCCCGTGTCCACGGGGTGGAGAACTGCATGGCGATGGAGCTGCTCGAGTTCCCGGGCGGCATCCTCGGCTTGGCCCTGAACCTCGAGGAAGACAACGTTGGCGTCGCGGTTCTCGGCGATGTGGAGCACATCAAAGAGGGCGACATCGTCAAGCGTACCGGCCGGATCGCCCAGGTGCCGGTGGGCGAGGCCATGCTCGGCCGGGTGGTGGACGCAGTGGGCAACCCCATCGACGGCCAGGGACCGATCGACGCCAAGGAGTTCCGCAAGATCGAGGTGCTGGCGCCCGGCGTTATCGCCCGGAAGTCGGTGCACGAGCCCTGCTACACTGGACTGAAGGCCATCGACGCCATGACGCCGGTGGGCCGTGGCCAGCGTGAGCTGATTATCGGCGACCGGCAGATCGGTAAAACGGCCATTGGCATCGACGCCATCCTGGCCCAGAAGGATACCGACGTGTACTGTATCTACGTGGCCATCGGCCAGAAAAAGTCCACCGTGGCCCTGGTGGTCGAGGCCCTGCGCAAGCACGGGGCGCTCGAGTACACCACGGTGGTCGCCGCCTGCGCCTCTGACCCGGCGCCCATGCAGTATATCGCCGCCTACGCCGGTTGCGCGATGGGCGAGTACTTCCGGGACAGCGGCCGGCACGCGCTCATCATCTACGACGACCTCTCCAAGCAGGCGGTGGCCTACCGGCAGCTTTCCCTGCTCTTGCGGCGTCCGCCGGGACGCGAGGCCTATCCGGGCGACATCTTCTTCAACCACTCCCGTCTGCTTGAGCGGGCCGCCAAGCTTTCCGACGACCTGGGCGCCGGTTCCCTCACCGCCCTGCCGATCATCGAGACCCAGGCGGGCGACGTGTCCGCCTACATTCCCACCAACGTGATCTCGATCACTGACGGCCAGGTGTACCTCGAGCCGAACCTGTTCTTTGCCGGCGTCCGGCCGGCGATCAACGTGGGGTTGTCGGTATCGCGCGTCGGCGGCGCGGCGCAGGTCAAGGCCATGAAGCAAGTGGCCGGCACTCTCCGCCTCGATCTGGCCCAGTACCGCGAGTTGGCCGCCTTTGCCGGCTTTGGCTCGGACCTCGACAAGGCGACCCAGGCGCAGCTCACCCGTGGCGAGCGGCTGGTGGAGATCTTGAAGCAGCCGCAGTACCAGCCACTGCCGATGGAGAAGCAAGTCTGCATCCTGTACGCCGGCACCCGGGGCTTCCTCGACGAGTTGCCGGTGGACAGCCTGGCCGAGTACGAGCGGGAGCTCTACGACTATATTGCCGGCAATGCGGCCGACATCTATGAGAACCTGCGGGAGAAGCAGGAGATCGACGATGCCCTGGACAACCGGATGAAGACGGTCATCGGCGAGTTTACCGCCAACTTCAAGGCCGCCAAGGGGCTGAACTAGGCTGAGGAGGCGCGGCGACGATGCCCAGTCTGAAAGACGTACAGCGAAAGATATCCGGCGTCAAAAAGACGTCGCAGATCACCAAGGCGATGAACATGGTCGCCTCGGCCAAGCTGCGCGGCGCCCAGGAGCGGATGCAGACCTTCCGGCCGTACAAGGCCAAGTTCAACGAGGCGATGGCCTCGGTGGCCGGCCACCTGGCGGGCGGCGGTTTTCCGCTCATGGAAGTGCGGCCGGCGCAGACGGTGGAGATCATCGTCATCACCGCCGACCGCGGGCTGTGCGGCAGCTTCAACGCCAACATCATCGCCCGGGCGGAGAACGAGGCAAAGGCGCTTGAGGCCGAGGGCAAGAAGGTGCGCTTCGTGGGCGTGGGTAAAAAGGGCGCCCGTTACTTCAAGAAGACCGGCAAGCTGCGCCAGGCCTACGAGGACATCATGGGCACCTTCCAGATGTTCAACGCCCGGGAGATTGCGCAAGATTCGGCCCGCGCCTTTCTCGACGGCGAGATCGACGAGTGCCGCTTGGTCTACGGCCAGTTTGTCTCGGTGGTTACCCAGAAGCCGACGGTGGAGCGCCTGTTGCCCATTGCCGGCGTGGAGGAAGGCGACGGCGAGGAGACGGGGCCGGGCGGCGACTTCATTTACGAGCCGGGGCCAGAGGAGATCATGGACGTGCTCCTGCCCCTCTACCTCAACGTCATGGTCTACCATGCCATGCTTGAGGTCTCGGCCAGCGAACACGCGGCGCGCATGACCGCGATGGACAACGCCACCAACGCCTGTAAGGACATGATCCACGACCTGACCCTGCTGTACAACAAGGCGCGGCAGGCCGGCATCACCGCCGAACTGATGGATATCGTCGGCGGCGCCGAGGCCCTGAAGGGCTAGCGTGAAGGCGCCAAGGGGCGCGGTTCTGGCAGGCGCGGCCAGCGCCGCCGTTGATGTGGGGCCGGACATGGGCCGGCCAAAGCGACGAAGTAACGTTTGCCAGCTTATCAGGAATCCTATTTCGCTGCACTACATAGAGGAGGCTCGAAGCCAATGAGCGAGACCCAGAACGTCGGCAAAATCATCCAGGTGATCGGACCGGTGGTGGACGTCGAGTTCCCGTCCGGCCAGTTGCCCAACATCATGAACGCCCTGCTCGTCTCCAACAAAGGCATCAGCGACGAGCCGGACAACCTGGTCATCGAGGTGGCGCAGCATCTCGGCGACAACGTGGTCCGCTGCGTGGCTATGGATCAGACCGACGGTTTGGTGCGCGGCCAGGAGGCCAAGGATACCGGCGCGCCGATCATGATTCCGGTGGGCAAGCCTTCGCTGGGCCGGATCATGAACGTGGTCGGCCGGCCGGTGGACGGCTTGGGGCCGATCGACAATTCGATCATGCGGCCGATCCACAAGCCGGCGCCGGCCTTTACCGAGCAGGACACCGAGGTCAAGGTGCTCGAGACCGGCATCAAGGTTATCGACCTTTTGGTCCCCTTCCCCCGCGGCGGCAAGATGGGGCTGTTCGGCGGCGCCGGGTGCGGCAAGACGGTCATCATGATGGAGATGGTCAACAACATCGCCATGCACCACGGTGGCATCTCGGTCTTCTGCGGCGTGGGCGAGCGGACCCGCGAGGGCAACGACCTGTACCATGAGATGAAGGAGTCCGGCGTTCTTCCCAAGGCCGCCCTGGTGTACGGCCAGATGACCGAGCCGCCGGGCGCCCGCGCCCGGGTGGCGCTCACCGGCCTGTCGGCTGCCGAGTACTTCCGCGACGAGGAGGGCCAGGACGTGCTCTTCTTCGTGGACAACATCTTCCGTTTCACCCAGGCTGGCTCCGAGGTGTCGGCCCTGCTCGGCCGCATCCCCTCTGCGGTGGGATACCAGCCGACCCTGGGTACGGACCTCGGCGAGCTGCAGGAGCGGATCACCTCCACCTCCAAGGGCTCGATCACCGCGGTCCAGTGCGTGTACGTGCCGGCCGACGACCTGACCGACCCGGCGCCGGCCACCACCTTCGCCCACCTGGACGGCACCGTGGTTCTGTCGCGCCAGATCGCCGAGCTGGGCATCTACCCAGCGGTGGATCCCCTCGACTCCACCTCGCGCATCCTCGACCCCAACGTCATCGGCGAGGAACACTACCAGGTGGCGCGTGGCGTGCAGCAGACCCTGCAGAAGTATAAAGACCTGCAGGACATCATCGCCATCCTCGGCATGGACGAGCTGTCGGAAGAGGATCAGGTCACCGTGGCCCGGGCCCGGAAGATCCAGCGTTTCCTCTCCCAGCCGTTCCATGTGGCCGAGGTCTTCACCGGCATGGCCGGCAAGTACGTCAAGGTGGAGGATACGGTGCGGGGCTTCAAGGAGATCCTGGAGGGCAAGCACGACGATCTGCCCGAAACCGCTTTCTATATGGTCGGCACCATTGAGGAGGCGGTGGAGAAGGCGGCCCAGGAACAGGCCAAGGCGGCCTGAACCAGCGGGCAGCTCTTTCCTTCAGCCAACGAGAATCACAAGCAAAGCACAGTGCCGCCGTCCGCCGGTTGTGACGGCGGGCGGCGTTCCTGATAGACGAGGACGGTGACCGATGGCCGAAAAAATCCGTTTGGAAATCGTGACCCCGCGCGGCGCCGTGGTGAGCGAGGATGTCGATATCGTCACCGCGCCAGGCACGGCCGGTGAGTTCGGTGTCCTGGCCAATCACGCCCCCATGCTCTCCACCATCAAGATCGGGGTGCTGACCTACAAGAAGGATGGGAACGAGCACACGATGATGGTGAGCGGCGGCTTTTGCGAGGTGGCCAACAACACCATCACTTTTCTGGTCGAGAACGCCGAGTTCGGTCACCAGATCGATGTCGATCGGGCTCTGTTGGCCAAGGAGCGGGCGGAAAAGCGCCTGGCGGCCGCCCAGCAGCAACAGGAGAAGATCGACCGCGCCCGGGCCGAGGCGGCCCTGCAGCGGGCCTTGGCCCGCTTGCGCGCCGCGCAGCGCGAGCAGCATTGATTTCTGGCGTGATCTTGTGTTAAGCCGCATACTGCACTATGCGGCTTTTTTTTATGGTTATGGCAGGCGGCCGGAGGCGCGGCGGGCGAAAGTCTGGCTGCGGCTTGGGGAAAAGAGACTGGCCGGCGGCCTCGATGGGGGTCACAGCATGGCCAGGTTGGCTTCGACCACAAAGGTGCCGGCGTCGGTGGCAAAGGGGATGACAATGGTGGGCGCGTCGGTGTAATGGTCGAGTTCCTTGCCTTGCCCCACGACCATGGTCGGCTGGGCCATGTCAAAGGTGGTGTCGAGCTTGGAGAGCTGGGCCTTGGCCCCGCCGCAGATCATGTTGGTCAGCTCCCCCACTGCGTCGAGGATCTCGTTGTCGATCTCCCGCTTTGGGTCCTCCATGAGCATGTTGGCAACGATCTGCAGGATGCACTTCTTTTCAAAGCTGAGGAACATATACCCGGTGATCTTGCTCGAGTGCATGGCGATGATGCCGGTAACTTCGCCAAAGGTCAGCCGGTCGGTCTTGAGTGACGGCTTCTGCGGGGTCACCGTCATCTGACACATGGTCTCGATGACGTTCTTGGCGGCGTGGAGGAAGGGATTGATGAATTCGACCTTCATAGGGAACCTATTCTCCCCGATGGCCGGGGAAAAGTCAAGGAGCGCTGGGAGGTTGTCAGCGCGTCAGCAGGTCAAGGAGGGTTAGCGATGAAGCAGAAGGAACGCCTGGCCATTCCCAGGCAGCATCCGCGGGAACTCGATCCCGCCACCCGGGTCACCAACTTCGACGAAGTGGTGTTCGGCTACGACGAGAAGACGGCCATCCTGGAGGCCAACCGTTGCCTCCAATGCAAAAACGCCCCCTGCCGTGAGAAGGGCTGCCCGATCCACAACGACATTCCCCGGTTCATCGCTTTGTTGCGGGAAGGCAAGTTTGAAGAGGGATATTGGGTTATTCGCGAGACCAGCTCCCTGCCCGCGGTCTGCTCCCGCGTCTGCCCACACGAGTTCCAGTGCGAGGGCGCGTGCATCCGAGGCAAGAAGGGCGAGCCCGTGGCCATCGGCATGTTGGAGCGGTTTCTCGTGGACTGGATGGTGCAAAACGGCAAGAACATCCTTACGCCATGCGCCATGCCCAAGGACAAAAAGGTGGCGGTGATCGGCTCTGGGCCGGCCGGCATGACCGTGGCCTACCATCTGGCCCACTGGGGCTACCGCTGCACGATTTTCGACAGCCTGCCGGTCTTTGGCGGCATGCTCACCGTAGGCATTCCAGCCTATCGGTTGCCGCGCAACATTATCAACGCCGAATTCGACGCCCTGCGGAGCTGCGGCGTGGAGATCGTGCGCAAGCACGTGGGGTGTGACGTGAGCCTCGAGGAGCTGCGCCAGGAGTACGACGCCGTGTTCCTTGGGGTCGGCGCCCATGTTTCCCGCAAGCTGGGAATCGAGGGAGAAGACCTGGAGGGGGTGATGCACGGCGTGGATTACCTGCGGCGGGTCAACCTGGGCGAAAAACTTGAGCTGGGCCGCAACGTGGTGGTGGTGGGCGGCGGCAACGTGGCCATCGATGTGGCCCGCACCGCGCTTCGCACCGGCTCCACCGATGTCTTCATCCTTTACCGTCGCACCAAGAAGGAGATGCCTGCCTCGCAGGCGGAGATCCATCATCTCGAAGAAGAGGGGGTGCGGATCGAGGAGCTGGCCGCGCCGGTCAGGCTTATTGGCGAGAACGGCCGGTTGCAGGCCGTGGAGTGTATCCGGATGCAGCTCGGCGAGCCGGACGCTTCCGGCCGGCGGCGGCCGGAGCCCATCGAAGGCTCTGAGTTCCGCATCGAGGCCGACGCCATCATCCCAGCGATCAGCCAGCAGGTGGACCACACGGCGGTGTCCGGCGTGGATGTGGCCACCACCCGCTGGGGTACCTTTGATGTCGATCCTGTGACCCTCCAGACCTCCATCCCTTGGCTGTTCGCCGCTGGCGACGCGGTGTTGGGGCCGCAGACCGTGGCCAAGGCGGTGTACCAGGCCAAGCAGGCGGCCGAATCCATCCGCCGCTTTCTCGAAGGCGAGGATCTGCGCGTCGGCCGGGAGCTGGAGGAAGAGAGCAGCGAGGCATAGCAGCCCGTTGCAAAACGGGCTGTTAGCCGCCCGCGCCTGTGGGCCGCTTGCGGCGTGGCGGGGCCAGGCCGACCTGTTCGGCGGTGGTGCCGGCGTAGGCGGTGACCCCCTGGGCGATGGCCGTGGCCACGGCCTGCAGGTATTGGTCGTCGGTGAGGCGGCGGGCCTCCACCGGATTGGAGAGAAAACCGATTTCGGCCAGCACGGCCGGCATTTTGGCGCCGATCAGGACGATGAACGGCGCTTTTTTTACGCCCAGATCCTGGACCGCTGGATAGCGCTCGGCCAGGGTGTGCACCAGATGGCGTTGCACAATGGTCGCCAGGCGGGCCGATTCGGTGATTTTTGAGTTGAGCATGAGGTCCCGGAGGATGGCCTCGATATCGCTGAGCGTTCCTTCGGCGGCGGCGTTTTCCGCGGCTGCGGCCCGTTTTTCGTCGTCGGTCTCCGCCAAGCTCAGGTAGTAGGTCTCTATGCCGGCGAGCCGGGGGGAGGCTGCGGCGTTGACATGGAGGGAGACGAAGATGTCGCCCCGCAGCCGGTTGGCGATGGCTGTGCGTTCCTCAAGGGGAATGTAGGTGTCGCAGGTGCGGGTCAGGTGCACTTCGTAGCCCTGCTGGCGTTCGAGATAGGCGGCGAGGCGCTTGGCCAGCCGCAGGGTGATATCCTTTTCCTGCACGCCGTACCGGTTGATCGCCCCTGGATCGCGACCGCCGTGGCCCGGATCGATGATGATCCGCCGTGCGCCCGTGTGGCCGAGCTGTTCAGCCAGCGAGGGGGGGGTGGCGCATCGTTCGCCCTTGCTGGCCGCCGCCGGCCGTTTGCCCCACACATCGATGACGATGCGGTCGGGGTTGTGCAACGTGTTGATCGCATAGTCGGAGAGCCGTTCCACATCGAGGACCACCCGCACGGTGTCGCGGTCGTGTTGGGCGGCGCGCACCCGGGCCAGTACGCCGTCGCCGATCGGCGTTGCGCCGGCCAGCCGCGGCGGCAGGCGGGCGGGCGTGAGGTCCAGGTAGAGGCGCTGCGGTCGGTCGCCCCCGGGTGGCAGGGAGTCGCCGGCGTATCTGACCGGCCCGGCAGTTTCGATCACCACCCGGCTGTAGTAGGCGGTGGAGCCGTGGCGGATATCGGTCACCGCCACCTTTTGTTTGGGGGGAGACTGGCGGTCTTCTGTTTGGGCCGTGCGGCGGAGTTGCTCGAGGAGCCGCCGGGCATGGGGCGCCATGTCGCCGTCGGGAAAGAGGACCACGAGTTTGGTGAACAGCCGGGAGGCGGCGCGGCGGTCGCCGTGGCGCAAGGTGAGTTCGGCCAGGCGGAAGAGGGCGTCGTCGGCCAGGCGGCTATCGGGCAGGCGGTCGGCCAGGCGTTGGTAGAGCAGGGCCGCCTTGGCCCGCATCTCGGGCGAGCGTTCGGCTTGATATTCGGCGGTGCGGCCGGCGAGAAAGAGGGCCCGGTCCGCCAGGGGGCTGGAGGCCAGGGCGAGAAAGTCGTCCAGCACCTCGCGCCAGGGAGCGGGATCGGCTGGTTGGGCCACGAGCAGGTTGTGGAGCCGCGCCTTGGCCAGGGCGAGGCGTTTGGCCGTTTTATCGGTCTGCTGGCCCGCCATTGCTGCGCCGATGCAGACGAACACGGCGAAAAACGCTGTGAGGCGGCAGACGGTCAGCCGGCTGTTCATCTTGCGGCCAGTCCTTTGAGTTCGTAGAGCAGGGTAAGGGCCTCGAGCGGTGTGAGGCGGTCCGGCTCGATCGTGCGCAGCCGTTCCACCACTGGATGCTCCCGCGCCTCGAACAGGGTGAGTTGGCTTGGCCGGGGATGGTGCGCCTCTGGCTCGGCGCGCCGGCCTGCGATGCGCGGCGCGCCGTAGCGGTCGAACTCTCCGGCCTCGATATTGGCCAGCAGCTCCTGGGCCCGCTTGACCACCCGCGGCGGCACGCCGGCCAGGGCCGCCACCTGGATGCCGTAGCTGCGGTTGGTGGCGCCGGGCACCAACTTGTGGAGGAAGATGATCTGGTCGTTCCACTCCCGCACGGCGATGTTGTAGTTTGTGATTCGCGGGTGGCAGTTGGCCAGGTCGGTCAGCTCATGGTAGTGGGTGGCGAACAGGGTCTTGACACCCTTGCCGTCCCGGTCGGCCAACTCCTCGGCCACGGCCCAGGCGATGGCCAGGCCGTCGTAGGTGCTGGTGCCGCGGCCGATTTCGTCCAGGATCACCAGGGACCTTGGCGTGGCGTTGTTGCAGATGTTCGCCGTTTCGTGCATTTCCACCATAAAAGTGGACTGGGCGCGGCGCAAGTCGTCCATGGCGCCGACGCGGGTGAAGATCCGGTCCACCACGCCGATCACCGCCTTTTTCGCCGGCACAAAGCAACCGGCCTGCGCCATGAGCACGATGAGCGCGGTCTGGCGGAGCACCGTGGACTTGCCGGCCATGTTGGGGCCAGTGATGATGAGCACCTCTTGCCGCTCTTGGTCCAACCGGATGTCGTTGGGTACGAAGCGGCCGGGCGGCAGGCTCCGCTCGATTACCGGGTGGCGGCCTTCCTCGATCATGATTTCGTCGCCTTCGGTCACCTCCGGCCGGACGTAGCGGTGCGTTTCCGCCACTTCGGCCAGGCAGGCGAAGAAGTCGAGCTGGGCGATCACGCTGGCGGCGGCCAGAATACGGGAAGAGGCGGCGGCCACGGTGCGGCGGATCTCGCAAAAGAGTTCGTACTCGAGGGCCAGGCGCTTCTCCTCCGCGCCCAGCACCTTTTGCTCGAACTCCTTGAGTTCAGGCGTGATGTAGCGTTCGGCGTTCACCAGGGTCTGTTTGCGGATGAAGTAGTCGGGCACCTTGGCCTGCTGCGCCTTGCTGACCTCGAAGTAGTAGCCGAACACCTTGTTGTAGCCGATCTTCAGGTTGGCGATTCCCGATTTTTCCCGCTCCTTTGCCTCCAGGCCGGCGATGAGATCCTTGCCGTCCCGCAAGAGATGGAGCAGTTCGTCGAGTTCAGCGCTGTAGCCCGGCCGGATGAGGCCGCCGTCCCGCAGGCCCACCGGCGCTTCCTCGTGTATCGCCCGCGCAAGCAAGTCGTGGATATCGGCCAATGGATCGAGACCGTTGGCCAGATCCGCCAACAGGCCGCTGGTGGATACGAGGAGGTCTTTGATGGGGGGCAAGCGGCCGAGAGAGACTCGTAAAGCGGTGAGATCGCGGGCGTTGGCGCTGCCCAGCACCACCCGGCTGTTGAGGCGCTCGAGGTCGTAAACCCCGGCGAGCAGGTGGCGCAGGTCCTCGCGGAGGCCGGCGTCGGCCGTCAACGCCGCCACGGTATCGAGCCGCAGGTTGATCGCTGTCACCTCCCGCAAGGGAAAGAGGAGGGCGCGTTTGAGAAAACGGGCCCCCATTGGCGTGCAGGTTTGGTCGAGGCAGGAAAGGAGGGAGCCCTGCCGCTGGCCGCCGACGATCGTTTGGGTGATTTCCAGGTTGCGGCGGGAGGCGTCGTCAATGAGCAGGTAGGCGCCCCGGTCCAGGCGGGCGAGCCGTTCGATATGGCCCAGCGCGCGTTTTTGCGTCTCGATGATGTAGCGTAACAGGCCGCCGGCCGCGGCCACGGCCGCCGTGAGATCGTCGCAGCCAAAGCCGGCCAGGCTCGCGGTTTGGAAATGTTCGCACAAGGTGGCGCGGGCAAGCTCCAGGTCGAACTCGCTGTCCGGCCTCGGGGTGCGGCACAGGTCCTGGCCGCTGGGGCCGAGGAGGCGGCCGATGCGTTGTTCGTCCTCGCCTTCGGCGTACACCAGCTCTGAGGGTTGCATCCGGTGGAGTTCATCTGCCGCTTCGTCGTCGCTGGCGCATTCGGTGACCAAAAACTCGCCTGTGGACAGATCGAGAAAGGCGAGCCCCCACCGCTCCCGGAACCGTTGGGCCGCGGCCACGTAGCGGTTGCTCTTGTCGTCGAGCACCTGGTCTTCGGTCACCAGGCCAGGGGTCACCACCTTGACCACTTCCCGTTGCACCATCCCCTTGGCGGTCTTGGGGTCCTCCACCTGCTCGCACACCGCCACCCGGTAGCCGGCGTTCACCAGTTTGGCGAGATAGCTGGCCGCGGCGTGATGCGGCACACCGCACATGGGCACGCGCACTGGATCGTTCTTGCTGCTGCGCGAGGTGAGGGTGAGGCCCAGCACCCGGGAGGCGAGCTCGGCGTCTTCAAAAAACATCTCGTAGAAGTCGCCGAGGCGGTAGAAGAGAATGGTGCCAGGATACTGCTCCTTGACCTCTAGGTAGTGCTGGAGCATGGGGGTCAGCTTGGCGGCCTTGGACGGCCGGCTCATCGTGCCTTCCTCCCAGCGTCGGCAAGGGTGGGGGTGGGCAGGATGCGGCCGGTGAGTTGGCGGCCCACGGTGAGCAGGGCATAGGTGCCGCTAGCGCCGTAAGGGCTGGTTGGCAGAAAGTGACCGGGATTGATGAACAGGATGCCGTCGCGGCGATGGCAGGCCGGGCGGTGGGTGTGGCCGTAGACGATGCATTGAACCAGACGGTCGAATTCGCCTGGCAGCAGCTCCTCGAAATCGTAGGAATAACCAGCGCGGTGGACAACGCCAATGGCAACGCCGTTCACCTCGATCACCGTTTTCCGGGGCAGGCGGTGACGGGTGGCGGGCAGGCACATGTTGCCGTGCACCGCGTGCACGGCCTTGCCGTCAAAGGCGGTCAGGATGCGGTCGTCCACCAGGTCGCCGGCGTGGAGGATGAGATCTGCCTCTTGAAAGCAGACGGCCACGAGCTGGCGAAAGGTCTCGGTCGGCTCCCGCAAATGGGTGTCGGAGAGGATGCCGATAGTGGTGCGTGGGGCGGATTCTGGCATAGATGGCAATGATAAACGCTAGTTGGTCACGGGGATACCCTGTGACCAACTACGATAAACGAGGCGGGCGGAAAACTCAATGCCGGGGAGAGGGGATTGGTGCGGTTTGGCAGGATGGGGAAAGAGGCTTTTTTCTCTCAAGTCGCCGGCGCAGAGGGCCGATAAGGTACAATGGACGATGAGCAGGTAAAGTGTCTTTGCTGTCGAGAGGTCCGATCATGGGTACGGGCACCATTTCTTCCATCGGTATTGGCTCAGGGCTGCAGCTGCAAGATATCCTCGATCAGTTGCGCGAGGTGGACGACGAGGCGATCATCGCGCCGAAGCAGGAGCAGATCACTGAATACCAAGACCAGCTCACCGAGATCTCGGCGGTCGAGAACAAGCTCTACACTTTAAAGAGCAAGGCCCTGGACCTTTCGCTCTCCTCGTCGTTCTTGAGCCGCACGGTGACCTCATCGGACGAGGACGTGCTCACCGCCACGGTGATCGACGGTGCGTCGGAGCAGAGCGCCACCATCGTGGTTTCGGCCCTGGCCCAAAAGAGTTCGTGGATGGCCTCTTCCGGCGCTTCCTCCACCGACGCCATCGTTTATGTGCCCACGAGCGTGGAGTCGTCGTCCGGCGTTGCCGATCCCGCCGCCGATACGGTGGCCTCCACCGATGGCACCCTGGTGATCACCTTTGGCGGCTCCTCCACCATCACGGTGGACGTGGGGCCCACCGCTGGGGTCACGACGATGAACGACCTGGTGAACGCCATCAACACGGATAGCGAAAACGTTGGCTCGGGCGACAACGGCCGGCTGGTCACCGCCTCGACGTTTGTGCGTGACGGGCTGTATTACTTGCGGATCGAGACCGATACCTCGGGGGGGACCGGTGAGGCGAACCGGGTGACGATCACCTCCAACGACACCGACCTCACCCTGTCGGCGCCGGACAAGACCTTTGCCTATCAGGTGGGCGACACCACGGTCACCGTGGACGTGGCCGCCGACACCACCCTCCAGCAGTTCGTCGATCTTATCAACGACGACACCGACAATCCGGGCATCACCGCGTCGATCATCGACGACGGCACCACGAGTCCCTACCGGCTGGTGCTCCAGGCGGACGAGACCGGTGAGGACTACCGCATCTCCCTGCTCACCCAACTGCCCGACATGCCGCTTGCCGAACAGGCGGGCAGCGGGGGCAGCTCGCTCAACGCCCAGTTCACCGTGGACGGGATCAGCTATCAGCGCCAATCGAATTCGTTCAACGACGTGATCTCCGGCGTGACCATCACCCTGCAGGGCACGGGCACCTCGTCGCTCTCGGTGAGCGCAGACGACGATACGCTGCAAACCATGATCACCGAACTGGTGGAGGCGTACAACGACGTGGTGCAGGAGATCCAGACCAACGTGGCCTGGGACGACGAAGAGGAGAAGTTCGGCGTGCTGGCGTCCACCACCCTGCGCGATCTCCCCTACGACCTGCAAAACCTGATGACCCAACAGGTGACAGCGGACAGCGACGGCAATATCCAGACCTTGTTCGACCTCGGCCTGGAGTTCAACCGGGACGGCACCATCACCATCGACGCCGATAGCCTTTCCTCGGCCATTCAGAACTACCGCAGCGGCGTGCAGGCGTTCTTTCTTGGCGATGACGATGCGGGCGTCACCGGCTTTGCCGATCGGGTCAACGAGCGGCTGCGCACCCTGCTGGCGGCCGATGGGCAGGTGGATGCGGAAAAGGATGCGGCCGACGCCCGTATCAGCGACCTGGAGGCTGAGATCGCGGCGCAGACCGAACGGCTCGACAAAAAGTATGAACTCTTGACTAAACAATTCATCGAGCTTGACCGATACATGAATCAAATGACATCGATGTCCAACTTTTTGTCCAGCCAGTTCGATTCGCTCTCATCCATGTGGGGCGGGAAAAAGTAACGCCAGCGGAGGAACCGTACATGACGTCCGTGCAGGCGCGGAACATCTATCGCCAGACCGAGAAGCTGGCGACCATTCATCCGGTCAAGCTCGTCCACCTGATGTACGAACGGGTGCTCATCCACCTCGATTTGGTCTTGGAGGGGGTGGAGGAGCACGATCCGGTGAAGCGGGGCGAGAACCTTGGGCGGGCCATCGCCATTGTCACCGAGCTGAACGCCTCGATCCGGAAAGAAGATGCCTCTGAGGCGGCGGAGTTCCTGCGGGGACTGTATTCGGCCATTTTGGTGGAGCTGCCAAAGGTGGCGGTGAACAACGACGGTGAGGTCGTCCGCCGGGCCCGCCGTTATCTGGCAAAGCTCAAAGAGATCTGGGAACAGACCGCCATGCGTGAGCATGGCTTTTCCGTGGAGGAGCGAGGGGTTTCCCAGCCAGTGGCTGCCAAGACCACCTCGCCGCCGGAGCGGACGGCCGGCGGCCTGTCCGTTTCCATTTGAGGCAAAGGAGAGCCTTGTGCAGGAACTCGAACGGGCCCTTTGCGCACTCCTCGCCGCTCAGGAGCGGCAGCGGCGGGACTTGGCCGCTGGCCGACTTGATGATCTGTGGCGGTGGCGCGGTGAGATGGAGCAGGTCCTGCGCCGGGTGCAACGGTGCTTGGCCACGATCGATGCCAGCCGTTCGCTAGAGGACGAGGCCCGGCGCCGGCGGGTGCTCGACCTCTTTTTGCAAGCGGCGCGGGGGGCGCAGGATTTGAGCCGCAGGGCGGCGCAAACCCGGACTGGGCTCCAGGCGCGGCTGGCCGGCCTGCGGCGCGGCCGCCGGTGCCTGCGCCGTTACAGGGGGCAGCCTACTGCCGGCGCGCCGCCGCCTCGGCACCTCCACGCAACCACATGACCGGTACAGGGAGGTACGGTTATGGTCGATGTCAACACCAACGCTGATGTCAAGAGTTTTGGAATGCCCGTGGCCCCCACCGTGGCGGTTGAAGACCGGACCCGGCCGCAGGTGGCGCCGGTGAAGGAATCGTCCGACGCGAACACTGCGGCCCTGGACGATAAGGCCCTGCACGGCCGGGGCGAGCGGGCGGCCCGGCAGCGGCTCGACCGGGAGCAGGTCACCAAGATGGTGGAAGAGGCCCAGCAGCGCCTCGAATCCCTGGGCAGCTCGCTGAAACTGGCCATCCAGCAGGACAAAAAGGCCGGCGCCATCGTGGTCCAGGTCTCGGAACGGCAGAGCGGGGAAGTGATCCGGCAAATTCCGCCCGAAGACCTGCTGGAGCTGAAGAAGAAGCTCGAAGACCTGGTGGGGTTGCTTTTCGATTCCAGCGCCTGACGGGCGCGGTAACGGGCTGATTCCAAGACTGGAAGCCGATTCTGCCGCCGCGGCCGCGCGTCTGCGGGGGCGGGCCGCTAGAGGTGCGCCTTCTTCCTTCCTTCCTTCCTTCCCTCCCTCTTCCTCCCCGCCGGTCTTTGCCGCTCTCCGGAGAGAAAAAAATCCTTGACAAGGTTGGGTACTATAGATACAGTCCAGGCTTGTTTTCCTCGGTGAATGGTCGTTCATTTTTTTGAGCGATGCCTCTGGTCCCAACCGCACCAAAATTCAGCACAAAAGGAGAAGCGTCATGTCCAAACTCGTTCCCCCGCATGGAGGTAAGGGCCTGGTTTGCTGCCTGTTGCACGGCAACGAACTGGAAGCCGAAAAGGAAAAGGCCCAGACTCTGAAGAAGATCCAGATCAGCTCCCGGGTCAAGGGCGACCTCATCATGCTCGGCATCGGCGGGTTCAGCCCCCTCGACGGCTTTATGACCCGCGCCGACTGGAAGAGCGTGTGTGAGAACTTCACCCTGGCCGACGGCACCTTCTGGCCGGTGCCCGTGACCTGCGATTGCTCCCGCGAGGACGCTGAGTCGATCAACGTTGGCGACGAGATCGCGCTCGAATATGAGGGTGAGATCTACGCCACCATGAAGGTCTCGGAGAAGTATGAGATGACCGAGGCCGACAAGAAGTGGGAATGTGAGAAGGTCTTCAAGGGCGAGGGCGAGGATTCGGCTGACGACAAATTCTGGAAGGTCGCCCTGGACGATCATCCCGGCGTCCAGATGGTGATGGGCCAGAAGGAGTTCAACCTCGCCGGCCCGGTCAAGGTCCTGTCCGAGGGTGACTTCCCCACCAAGTTCAAGGGCATCTACAAGACCCCGACCGAGGTCCGGGCCATGTTCGAGGAGCGCGGCTGGAAGAACGTCGCCGCCCTCCAGCTCCGCAACCCGATGCACCGGTCGCATGAGTTCCTGGCCAAGATCGCCATCGAGGTCTGCGACGGCGTGCTGATCCACTCCCTCATCGGCTCCCTGAAGCCGGGCGACATCCCGGCCGACGTGCGGGTCAAGTGTATTGATACCCTGATCGAGCACTACTTTGTCAAGGACAACGTCATCCAGGCTGGCTACCCGCTCGACATGCGCTACGCTGGTCCGCGGGAGGCCCTGCTCCACGCCACCTTCCGTCAGAACTACGGCGTCAACCGGATGATCATTGGCCGTGACCACGCCGGTGTCGGCGATTTCTACGGCCTGTTCGAGGCGCAGGAGATCTTCGACCGCATCCCGCAGCCCGCCGATCCGGGCAAGCGCCTGCTCTGCGAGCCGCTGAAGATCGACTGGACCTTCTACTGCTACAAGTGCGACGGCATGGCTTCGCTGCGGACCTGTCCGCACACCAAGGAAGACCGGGTCATCCTCTCCGGCACCAAGCTGCGCAAGGCCCTGTCCGAGGGCGCCGAGATCCCGGACCACTTCGGCCGCGACGAGGTGCTCGCCATCCTGCGCGACTACTACGAGAACCTGACCGAAAAGGTCGAGATCAAGATGCAGGGCGCGGCTTCAGGCGACGCGATGAAGTAAGCGCCAGCCGACTGCGTGTCGCTTTGTATCGAGCAGGGGTGCCGGTTTTGCCGGTGCCCCTTTTGTGTTTTGAGGGTATCTGGTTACAGGTTTTTTGAGGAAGGATCATGCAGGAGTTAACCGTTGGCCTGGGAGAGCGCTCGTACCCCATTGTCATCCGGCCGGGGATCCTCGATGAGGTTGGTCCCCTGCTTGGGGCCCGGCCGCTGGCCAAGCGTTACGCCGTGATCGCCGACGACCGGGTGGCCGAGCTGTTTGCCGAGCAGGTGCTGGCCTCATGCCGGCAGGCGGGATTGGCCGTGGAGCTTTTGTCCTTTGCCGCTGGCGAGGAACAGAAGCACCTTGGCACGGTAGAGCATCTCTGCCGGCAACTGGCGGTCCGCGGTTTTGACCGCAAGGATGGCTTACTGGCCCTGGGCGGCGGCGTGACCGGCGATATCACCGGCTTTGTGGCCGCGATCTATATGCGGGGTATTGCGTTTGCCCAGCTGCCCACCACCTTGTTGGCCCAGGTGGACAGCTCGGTGGGCGGCAAGACGGGCGTGGATATTCCTGAGGGTAAAAACTTGGTGGGCGCTTTCTATCAGCCGCGGGCGGTGTATATCGATCCCCGCGTTCTGGCCTCTCTGCCGCGTGCCGAATTGCTGGGGGGGCTTGCCGAGGTCATCAAGTACGGGGTGATCCGCGATCCTGATTTCTTCGCCTATCTCGAGAGCCACCGCCAGGCGGTCCTGGGCCTCGATCCCAAGACCCTGGAGACGATCATTGCCCGGTCGTGCGCCATCAAGGCCGAGGTGGTGGCGCAGGATGAGCGGGAGGGAGATGTCCGGCGCATCCTCAACTTTGGCCACACCATTGGCCATGCGGTGGAGGCCGCCTCGGGCTACCGGTTGGCGCACGGCATGGCCGTGGCCATCGGCATGGCGGCCGTGGCCCGCCTGGCCGCGCTCATGGGCGTGTTGCCGCCTGGGGATCGCGACCGGTTGATCGCCCTGCTTGCTGCCTACGGCCTGCCGACAGCGATTCCTCCTGGCTACGATCCTGCAGTGCTCCGCCGTTTCTTGCTCACCGATAAAAAAACGGTTTCCGGCCGGCCGGTTTTCGTGCTGCCGCGCGCCATTGGCGAAGTCTTCATGACCGATGCGGTGGACGCCGCCGCGCTCGATACGGTCCTTGGGAGATAGACCGCAGAGCCCACGCCCCTCCCTCCTCTCCCTCTGTTCCCTCCCCTGTCCCGCGCTGGACTGGCGAGAGCAAATTCCTATCACCCGCCGCGACGGGCGTGCTATGATGAAAGGATGGATGTTCCGTCCATCGGGCGTTTCTTCCCCTCCCCCCGGCTGGCGCATGGCCGCAAAGGGAGGCGGTCCCTGTCGCACGAGGTGGTCATGAACGAGGAGATCGAGAAGAGGCTGGAGGAGGAGCGCGCCAGTCACGAGGCCGAGTGGGCCGCGGCCATGGATTGCTCCGACGACTGCATCTACATCCTTGACTTGGATCGCCGCATCCTGCGCGCCAACAAGGCCTTCTTTCGGCTCACGGGCAGTTCGCCGGAGACGGCCATCGGCCGTCATATCACCGAGATCGTCCACCCCGAGGGCGAGGAGATCCCCTGCCCTGTCTGCCGTGCCCAGGAGGAGCGGCGGGACGCGGTGATCATCATGGAGGCGGACCATCCTGACAACCCGGCGGGCGTGCCGTTGGAAATCGTGGTCAAGATCATCCGCAATCATCGCGGCGAGCCGACGAGCATCTTTATGAGCCTGCACGACTTGACCGAAGGCCGCCGGCTGGTGGAGGAGAAGCGCTTGCTTGAGGAACAGCTCGCCCAGGCGCAGAAGATGGAGGCCATCGGCAGGCTCGCCGGCGGCATCGCCCACGACTTCAACAATATTCTGACCACGATCATTGGTTACAGCGAACTGCTGCTCTTGGACATGGGGGCAGAGGACCCCCATCGGGAGCGGGTGGAACTCATCTACAACGCCGGTGAAAGGGCGCAGGCCCTGACCCGCCAGCTGCTCGCCTTCAGCCGTAAGCAGGTGCTCGAAATCAAGCCGATCTCGCTTGGCGACACCGCCAGGGCCTTGCTCAAGATCCTCGGTAAGATGCTGGGCGAGGACATTGTTGTCGAGACCTTCTTCAAAGCCGCGCCCGACACCATCGAGGCTGATCAAAGCCAGATCGAACAGGTGATCCTGAACCTTGCGGTCAACGCCCGGGACGCTATGCCGACCGGTGGCCGGATCATCATCGAGACCCAGAACGTGGTCCTCGATGAGCGGTACGCCGCCACCCACCCGGAGATCGAGCCGGGGACCTACGTGATGCTGGCCTTTACCGATACTGGCGAAGGGATGACGGCTGAGGTCATGGAGCGGCTCTTCGACCCCTTTTTCACCACCAAGGAACGGGGCAAGGGCACCGGCCTTGGCCTGGCCACGGTTCATGGCATCGTCCGCCAACACCGCGGCCATATCTTCGTCTACAGCGAACCGGGCAAGGGGTCCACATTCAAGATCTACTTTCCGGCCACCGACAGGGAGGCCCCGGTCCAGGAGCCGGGGCACGGCATCGCCTTGCTCCAGGGCGATGCAACCGTGCTGGTCGTGGACGACGAACCCTCCATTCGCCGGCTGGTGATCGACACGCTTGAACCTCTAGGCTACACCTGCCTTGAGGCCGCAAGCGCCGCCGAGGCGCTCGCGGTCGCGCGCGCCACTCCGGGAGAGATTCACCTTTTGCTGACCGATGTGGTCATGCCGGGCATGAACGGCAAGGAACTGGCTGCGGCGCTGCGGGCCGAGCGTCCCGGGATCGAGGTCGTGTTCATGTCCGGCTATACGGAGAACACGATCACTTCGCATGGGGTGCTCGATCCAGGCGTGCAGTACCTCCCCAAGCCCCTCACCCCGACCCAGCTGGCCGAGAAGATCCATCGGGTGTTGCGCCCCCGGCCAAGCCAGCCCCAGCTATAATTCAGGCTGTCGCCGTCACCAACAGCCCTGGCTCTTGCCCTTTGGTCGGCCCGCTTGCATCAGGCCGCCCGGCTTGGTGTAACTGGTCAGGGGGGTGCTCCTTCGTATGCCGAAGTCGCGACCTCGCGGACCGGGTATCTGGTTGCAGGGCGCCCCAGATGCAAGGAAGAGGCACGCGCCGCGTACTGGGAGCTACGCAAGCGTGCCGATGACGCCGCAGATGGGGTGCCCTGTGACCAGATACGGCTTGGTTTGATCCCGTCTTTCAGTTGTTGTTGCCGGAGCAGCCGGGATCAGAGTCTGGGCAGAGCGGGTCCTGGGTGTTCGCCCAGTCGTTGATCGTGTAGGTCAGCCAGGACCCGTCGCCCAGGTTGGCGCCGGTGAAGACCACGATGGTGTTGGAGTAGCCGGCGTTGTAGAGGTTGTTGTCCTCCAGGGTGCACCGCCAGTCCGGCGCTCCGTCGTCGGTGCAGGCGATATCCACGTTGTTGCCACTGGCGTCGCGCAGCCGCATGGTCGGCGTGCCCTCGTTGTCGACCCGGATGTAGAGCCGCAGCCGGTCCGGATCGCGGGAGCGGTCCCAGTACGAAGTCTTGTCGGTCCGCTGGGTGATGTTGCCAGACCAGCTCGGGTTGGGCGGCCAGCCGGCACCGGCGGCGTCCACCGTGATGTTGAGGGTCGCGGTATCGCTGCCACCCGTGGCCGTGGCCACCGCGGTGATGGTGCAGCTTCCCACGTCGGCCGTGCCCGGCGTGCCAGAGACCGTGCCGTCAGCGGTCACCGAGGCCCAGGCGCAGGTGCCGCCCGACATGGAGTAGCTGATGGGATCACCCTCCGGATCGGTGGCGTAGCCGGCGATGGAGACACTGTAGGCGCTGTTCTCCGTCGCGTTGGCCAGGGTGTAGCTCGCCTGGCCGAAGGCCGGCGGCTGGTTGGCGCTGGGATCGACCACGGTGATCGACACCGTGGCCGAGGCCGTCTGGTTCGACGAATCAACGATGGTGTAGGAGAACGAGTCGGCGCCGGTGTAGCCCGCGGTCGGCGTGTAGAGGACGTTGTTGCCGCTGATGGCCGTGGTGCCGTGGGAGGCGGCGCCCACCGACTGCAGGCTGATGCCCGAACCCGAGTCGTTGCCCATCACCGCCAGCGAGTTGTTGCTGCTGTTGATGTTCACCGTGTACGAGTCGCTCACCGCCGTCGGCCCGAAGGGTCCCGGAGGCGCGATGTCACTGAAGTAGGGCACCTGCACCGAGTTGGCCGAACCGACCTGGCCGCACTGGCCCTCCCAGTCGTTGGTGTTGCTGTTGCACGGGATGGTCACCGTCTGGTTGTACGGCGCCGACGGCGCGCCTGGCTTGTTGAAGTTGTTCTTCCAGTTCTTGCCCGGTTTCGAGCCCGTATCGTACCGCTTGCCGTAGGCGGTCTTCAGGTCAGCGATACCACCCGAGGCCGCGTCCCACACCCCGTCGCCGAACCGTTTGAAGGTGTTCGGCCACGGCAACTGATCGTGCAACTGCGCGTACTGGGTGTGGCTCCAGATCTCGTCGCCGCCGTTGGACTTGTCCGCCGTGTCCTGACCGCTCAGGTGCATGTCAGCAGCCACCGGCCGCGCGTGGTACACGTTCACCGGCCGGCCCTTCTGGGTGTCGTTGTGACAGCCGAGGCAGATGCCATAGTTGTACACCTGGATCGGCTGGCCGGAGGTGGAGGTGATGCTGTGGATCGTCTTCACCGTCTGCAGCCCGGTCAGATAGCCGCTGTTCGGGTTGCCGTTGGACCACTGGTAGGCCAGCTCGTTGATCTGCAGGCCGCTGGCCTGGTTGTTATAGCCGCCCTGGACGTGGCACTCGATGCAGGCGAGCTGCTTGGGCAGGCTTGCCGGGCCGGAGACGCCGAAGGTGCTCTCCCAGTCGGTGGCCGGCGCCCGCCGCGGATCGTCGTGGCACCAGTCGCAGTCACCGCCCTGGGCGTGGGCGTTCAGGTGGTGCTTGCCACCGTAGGTCGTCACGCTCAGGTTGCCGCCCGCGCCCTCTGCGGTCACCACCTCCATGTATCCCGCGCCGTGGCAGGTCAGGCAGTTGACGTTGGCCCAGTTGTTCGACGCCGCGGTGCCGTTGGCCAGGGTGGCGTCACCCAGACCGCGGTCGCCCACCTTCTCCGTGCTCGCGCTCGGCGTGCCGTTGTGGCAGTTTGCACAGTTGTTGTTGTGGATGTCCGCCACCACGTTGGCGCCGGTATGGCAGGTGGTGCACACCGCCGACTTGCCGAAGTCCGTCGGATGTCCGCCGTGCGTGGCTGGCGCGGCTTTAGGCGTGTGGCAGGTCAGGCAGTGAACGCCCGTGCCGGTGGCGATCGTGGACTGCACCGTGGTCAGAGGCGGCGTGTCTGGATCGCCGGACTGGTTGCCGTTGGTGGCGTAGAAGTGGCACGTGGCGCACGCGCTCGCCTGCGCCGCGCCACCCACGGTGGCGTGCTCGGTCTTGATCGCATCCCAGGTGGAGAGCGGTGAGGCGAGCCCGGCGTCGTTGTGACAGTTCGCGCACGGCTGCGAATCCGCCTGTCCAAGATCGAGTGTGGCGTTAAAGGCCACGTCGTGGCTCACGTATCCGCCCGTGGTCCCGTGCACGTGGTGGTCAAAGTAGTTGCCGTGGCAGGTCGAGCAGTCGCCCGCCGCCATTGCCGTGCCATAGGTCAGGTAGCCGTTGACGTTGGCCGCCGCCTGCGACAGCAAAAGCCCAGTGGTCGTGTTGTGGCAAGTGGCGCAACCGTCGTGCACCTTGGCGTCCGTGGCCGAGGTCGGGATGCCGGTGGCCGTGCCCGCGGTGGCGGTGTGGCAGTCAATACACGGCGTCACTCCAGCAACCTTGGCCGAATGGTCCGGACTCTGGTGCTGCGGGAAGTACTGGCCGTGGCAAGTCTCGCAGTCGCCGACCGTGATCGCCACCGCTTTGCCGTAGGCTGCCAGCAGCGCGCCGTTGGTCGTGTTGTGGCAGGTGGCGCAGCCGGAGAGCGCGTGCACCTCGCCCGCCGCAGTGAACGGCGTGCTGATGGCGTCCGGCGCCGTGCCGCCGGCCACTGCGTCGTGGCAGTTGGCGCAGTTGGCGCTCGCCATCACCCGCGTCGTATGGTCCGCGTTCTGGTGGCTCGGGAAGTAGGCGCCGTGGCAGGTGTTGCAGTCACCGGCCGTCATGGCGCTCACCGACGCCGCAGTGTTCGGATCGTTGGCCGCGCTCACCGACAGGAGCAGGCCTGTTGTGGTGTCGTGGCAGGTGGCGCAACCGTCGTGCACCATCGGGTCGGTGTTCGAGACCGGCGCGCCGGTCGCCGTGCCTGCGGTCGCGGTATGGCAGGTGTTGCAGTTCGCGGTGTCCGCGATCTTCGCCGTATGGTTGGCGGCCTGGTGCTGCGGGAAGTAGGCGCCGTGGCAGGTCTCGCAGTCGCCGCCGCCGGCGGCGATACCCGGAGCCGTGGCCGTGGGCGCCACCAAGGCGCCGTTCGCCTGGTGACAGGTCGCACATCCCGCCGTGGCGTGCGCCTCACCCGTGGCGGTGAACGGCGGGGTGATGGCGTCCGGCGCCGTGCCGCCGGCCACCGCGTCGTGGCAGTTGGCGCAGTTGGCGCTCACCGTCACCCGGCTGGTGGCGTGGTCGATGTTCTGGTGGTTCGGGAAGTACTCGCCGTGGCAGGCCGAGCAGTCGCCGCCGCCCGCCGGCATGGCGGTGACGATCCCGCGGGTCAGATCGGCGAGCGTCTTCAGGCTGCCGTCGGTCTTGTGGCAGGTCACGCAGTCGTCGTGCTTCCTGGCGTTGGCCGCATCCACCACCATGCCGTTGGCCGCGCCCTCGGTGCCGGTATGGCAGTTGGCGCAGTTGGCGTACAGGGCCACACGGGCCGAGTGGTCACCCTCGTGGCCGGTGGAGGTGTGACAGGCCGCGCAGTTGCCCGCCGCAGCATACCCGCTCTTCGAGTCGTGATGGATGGTCGCCCGGCCGGTCTGGGTGGAGCCGTCCGGATGGCAGGTCAGACAGGTGGAGTTGGCGCGCGTCCAGGTCACGCCGTCCACCAGGGTCGCGTCACCGTCCACGCCGTTGGCCGGATCGCCCGCCCTGCGGGTGTAGTCGCCGGTGGAGGGCGACACGTGGCAGGTGGCGCAGTTGTTGCCGTGGATCACCGAGATCACCGCCGGCTTGGTCGCCGGGTCCGCATCGGTGTCGTGGCAGTCGATGCAGTTGCCCGCCCAGCCGAAGTCGGTGTCCGGATGTCCGCCGTGGGAGACGTTGGGCACCTTGTCCGTATGACAGGTGGCGCAGGTCGCCGGGTTGCCCGAGCCAATGGCGTTCTGCACATCGGCAAGGGGGGCTGATTTGGAGCCGTCGTAGTTGTGGCAGTTGTCACAGGTGTTGGTCGAGCCGTCCTTCACGCCATCGGTGTCGTGCTCCCATAGAATCTGGGTGAAGGTTGAGAACCCAAGGGTGGTGCCGTTGATACTGTCGTAGTCGCGGTGGCAGTCCGAACACGGCTGCATACCCGGCTGCGAGGTATCCACCGTCGGATCAAAGCTCACGTCGTTGGTGGCAGCGAAGTGGTGGGTATGCTGCGGGAAGTACTCGCCGTGGCAGGCCGAGCAGTCGCCGCCGCCGTCGTTGGACGCCGTTCCTCCTGCCGGCATCGCCACCACGATCCCGCGCGTCAGGTCGGCAAGCGCCTTCAGGCTGCCGTCAGTCTTGTGGCAGGTGGTGCAAGCGTCATGTACCCGGTTGTTCGCCGGATCCACCGGAGCGCCCGACACGCTCCCCACGTTCGCCGCATGGCAATTGGCGCAGTTCACGTAATCGGCCACCATTGTGGTGTGATCAGCCGCCGTGGCGCCGCTGTGACAGAAGGCGCAGTTGCCGTTCTGGGCGTTGACCGTCGCATGGTGGAAGGTCGAGGCCGGGTACACCGTGGGATCATGACAGACCGTACAGGTCGAAGTGTTCCCTTGCCCCACCGGGCCGTGCAGCGTGGCGTCGCCGTTCACCCCGGTGCGCAGCGAGGCGTAATTGGGCACGTTATGGCAGTCCGCGCATTTGCCCTTGTGGATCTCGGCGAC
The DNA here is from genome assembly GCA_015488275.1 of Deltaproteobacteria bacterium. Taxonomy (GTDB): domain Bacteria; phylum Desulfobacterota; class Desulfobulbia; order Desulfobulbales; family S012-135; genus S012-135. The sequence goes on along the minus strand of WFOD01000015.1, from coordinate 2,616 downwards.
GATATCCGCCGTTCCATTCGGGTCATGACACGCCTCGCAGGTGGTTCCTCCCTTCAACAGCCACGTATGGTTCGGGAAATTCGCCTTGAACCCTGAGGCCGCGGTATGGCAACCGGTGCATTTGCTGCCGATGTTGTGGTCCGCCAGGGTCCCGTCGCTCCGCCAGTGCAGGGTCGCCGTATGGCACACCTGGCAGATGCCGTCCGGCGTTGTGGTATTGGTAAACCCACCGAACGGGTTGAAGAATTTCGTCGTGTTCTCGCCGCTGCCCAGGGTCGCGGGCACTTGGACTTTGGAACGGACCAATTGCCCGTAGATGAGGCCGAAGCTGGCGCCCTGGGTGACCTGAGAAAGATCGCCGGTCACGGTGATGGTGGTGGCGTCGGCGGCGACGACTTCGAAGGTGTCATAGGGGTTCGCCGTGTCCGCCACCAGAATCAGGCCCCGGCCCGCCTCTGTTTTCGCCGGCCACGTCGCAGGATTGCTCCAGTTGGCGGCGCTTGATTGCAGGGAATAGGTGATCGTGGAGGTCGGCGGCGTGGTCGTGGTGTCCACGCTGACGTTCAGGTAGGAGCCGGTGACGAGATAGAGCTGAGCGGGATCGGTCTGGAAGTATTGGAGCTGGGCCTGGAAATGCGGATCGTGACAGTCCACGCACTGTGTTGTCCAGTTCTGGTGGTTTCCCTGCAACGATTGGCTGGAATGAAGATTTTTTCCAGGGGCGTTGGGATAGGCTGGGTTCGGGTTCGCGGCGTTGTGGCAGCGGAGACAGATGAAGTTCTTCACCGTGTCGTCCGGATTCGTCGGATCCGGGACGTATCCTGGCCACGAATCGAATGGGTACTCGTGACAACTCTTACACGTCAGATTGTTTGCCTCGTTGTGCGGCGCATTCAAAAACGACGCCTGCGCCAGCGTCGCCGACAACACCGCACCCGCCACGAACACTCCCGCGATCCAGCCCGATTTACCCATCTTTCAAACCCTCTCCAAACCGAAGTGCCGGAAACGGGCCCTCCCCGTTTCGCCTTTTCCTCTTTCCGCCCCGCCCTATATTTGGTCGCAGGCATTGGCGAACAAACGTCCGCCACCGCCTTTGCCGGACCGGCAAGCCAGGGCCGCCGGCCGTCCTTTTATTGGCCAGCAGGGGGTCCCTCAATGCGTTCCTCACGAAAACCGGCCGAAGCGGTCAATTATGACAGTCCCCGTTTAAGCATTTTTTATGCCAATTGAGTGTTTTGTCCCAGGCGTGGAAAAGAGAGCCTGATTTGGAGGAGTTATCATCCGTTATCTGCGGCTGTCCTCTGGGGGCCTTGGCGGGAGAGGGGTGATTGCCCCACCTTGCAGGGTGATTTGCCCCCACAAATATGACGGAGCAACTCCGAATGATTGTGTCCACCACCCGTTGCCCAAAGCCCGGGCAACATCACAAACAAAGAAGTTGGAAAACCATGAAGGTTCATACCGCGCAGCGGAACCCTATGGTGTTGGCGCGGAAATTTTCGTCTTCCACGAGTCGGTGCCAAGCGGCTATGGGCGGCGGAGTGACCCAGGCGCCGCCCTTGAGGATGGCCAGGACGCGCTGACCGCCAGCGGCGCGCCACAACGATCCTGTCCATTCATAAACGTTGCCAATGCCGTCCAAGACACCAAAGGGGCTCGCCCCGTGGGGATGGTGGGCGGTGACCGGCGTGGTGGAGCCGGTAAGCGAGGACTCTAACGTGGCTGTGTCGTCCCGCCATGTTTCCCCCCAAGGATAGGGAAGGGCCTGGGGGCCGCGGATGGCGGCCTCCCATTCCTCTTCTGATGGTAAGCGTTTGCCCGCCCAGGCGGCAAAGGCGAGCGCGTCGCGGCGGCTCACCTGCACCACGGGATGATCGTGCCGGCCGATGATCGAGCTCTGGGGCCCCTCAGGATGGCGCCAGTCTGCACCGGCCACCCGCGTCATCTGCCGTCCGCCGCCGAGGCGCAAGACACGGCGTCCCCCAGAAGTGTGCGCTTCTTGAAACCTGCCGTGAAAAACCATGGCAAAACCTTCTTCTTCCGCCTGGGTGATGTAGCCGGTCTCCCGCACGAAGAGGTCGAAAAGGTCGTTGGTGACTGGCGTTTGCCCGATGTGGAAGGCAGGTAGCTCCACCCATTCGGCAGCCCGCTCGAACGGGCCCGGCCGGTCGCTGCCCACGCGGTAGCGACCGGCCGGAATAGCGATGAACCGCGGCGTGAAGCGGGAAAGGAGCTTGGCGAGATACTCCTCCTCGGTTTCGTCAAGCGTGTCTTGCGTCTCGTCAGTAAGCGCCTGCTCAGGATCAAGGTATTCGGCCAGGGCGTCGAAGAGATTGCGCGGACGCTGGCTTTCCCCGTCCTCGGCCACCGGGGCGACCTGTTGGTCGTCATCGATTTCGATGATCTCATCGGCATCGTCTTCGTCCTCATCAGAGGATTCGTCAGCCAGGACGATCTGCTGATCGTCGTCGATTTCAAGGATTTCTTCCTGCTCTACTTCTTGTTCCGCTTCCCCTTTTCGTTCTTCATCTGTTTCTGGGAAGCCGGCCGCGTTGTCCGCGTCATCCATGCCGCCGGGCATGGCCTCCTCTTCGTCAGGGGGCAGGCCGTCTG
>WFOD01000014.1 GCA_015488275.1 Deltaproteobacteria bacterium | reverse complement strand
GCTGCGGCCTGCGGTTGTTCGACTTTCCAGAGATCAAGGTCTTGAATCTCGATCCCGCCCTGCTGGAGGTCATGGATCTCCGGCCGCTTGCCGACGGCCGGCTTGAGGTTGGCGTCACCCATGTGGTGCCGGCGCGGATCATGGGCAGCGGTCTCGGGGCCATGCAATCGAACACCGGGGACTACGACATTCAGCTCTTCGATGAGCCAACCGTGGCCGAGTTTGGCCTCGACGACCTGCGGCTCGGGGATTTGGTCGCCATCCAAGACGCGGACGCCTCCTATGGCCGGATCTACAAGACCGGCGGGGTGATCGTTGGCGTGGTGGTCCATTCCGACTGCGTGATCGCTGGCCACGGTCCCGGCGTTATGGTGGCCATGAGCTCGGCGGGCGGACACATCGTGCCCCGTATCGATCCAGACGCCAACCTGGCCGTGCTGTTCGCAAAGCTCGGCCCCCTCTCTTCTTCCCAATAACGGACCGAATAACTATTGCCTGGAGCATCGCCATGCACAGCGATAAGGAGCGGCTCAAACAGATCCTGCTCGAAAAGTCCTATCGGAAAGGAACGTTCATCCTTTCCTCTGGCAAGACGAGCGATTTCTACATTGACGGCAAGCAGACCACCCTATCGGCCGAAGGGGCCTATCTTTGCGGCCGGCTGCTCTTTGCCCACATCCGCCGCCATCCCGGCAAGATCGGGGCGGTGGGCGGCATGACCCTGGGCGCCGATCCACTGGTCACCGCCGTGTCGATCGTCAGCTTTCTCGAAGAAGCGCCCATTCCCGCCTTCATTGTGCGCAAAGAGGCCAAGGGCCACGGCACCAATCAGTACATCGAAGGGCTCAAAAATGTTCCCGCCCAGGCCACCGTGGCCCTGGTGGAGGATGTGGTCACCACCGGCGGCACCTTGCTGACCGTGATCGAGCGGGTCGAGGCCCAGGGACTGCGGGTGGGGCTCGTGCTCACCGTGGTGGACCGGGAGGAGGGGGGGCGCGAAGCGCTCGCCGCGCGGGGCTATCCTTTGCAGGCGGTTTTTACCCGCAGCGAACTGTTGGCCTAGCCGGCAGGAAAGGGTGAAGTGGGTGCTTGCCGATGGCGGGGAGGCATGTTGCTGCCCCCCTGGCATTGCAAGCTCGCTTTTCAACGGGCTGTTACGTCTGCGAGGTCGTGCTCTCCCGTTTCCGTGATCCAGGCTCTTCCTCGGCGAGGAATATTACATTTTAGTTGTCCACATGAAACAACGAGGAGCATGAAAATGAGTGAGCAATACGAGTTGACAATTCTTAGATTTGCTCATGCGTTCGCCACGGGAGCCGGAACGGAAACATACTTAACTGACGTGGACAGTGCTCTGCTGCAAGAAAATTCATGGAAGATTATCAGGTGTTATCTTACTTATGACAAAGAGGAGCGGGAGGCTACTTTCGAGAGAATTGGAAAAGGGTTGTTAGTCAAGGTGCCGCTTCTCTGTATAAGGCGTAAGGAAGAAGGGTCTTCACGAAGAAGTGGGCAAAAAAAATACATTTCTTTTTTTAAAAATATAGTACGAGATCATATTCTTTACAATGGAGTGCTATATAATATTTTTTTTCATAAAATAACAAAAACGATATCACCAAGAGATGTGGGGGTAGTAGCTATAAACGCCGGAGACACGGTAAAAAAAATTATTGAAAATGATAATATAGACCTGGTTGTTATGCACTATATTGGCGGAACTGATAGCGCAGAAATAATACATGAAGTTAGAAGGCGAGGCGTTCCTTATGTTGTTGTCAATCATTATTCTAATGATAGATTTGATCACTTGTCCATGCGCGAACAAAGCAAGTATGCGGCGGGAATCGCTGGCGTCTCAAACATCCTTGTCCCCAGAAGACTACAAGGTGAATTCGTAAATCTCGCGGACGGTATTGATACGGAGTTTTTCCAGCGTCCTTCCCCTTCGGAAACCGAACAGCGCTTTCCATCTCCCCTTGTTTTCCTCCCGGCACGGATCACTGAATCCAAAGGTCAGGCCGATCTGATACAGGCGGTCGCCTCCCTGAAAGCAAACGGCATCCGCGTCTCCCTGGCATTTGCTGGACGGATTGATTCTCCATCATATTTTCAGGAGCTAAAAAAGCTCATCCGCGAACATAGTCTTGAAGATCAAGTTCATTTTCTTGGAGAGCTTGACAAAATAACCATGAAGAAATATTATGCTCTCTCATCGGTTCTTGGTTTTCCCACCTATCATCATGAAGGACTTCCAAGAATCCTTTTGGAGGCACAGGCGATGGAGGTGCCGCCTATATCCTATGCAATTGGTGGAACGCCTCACGGCCTAGTAGATAAAGAGACAGGATTTCTTGTTAAACTGGGCGATGTCAAAGAGTTTACACGGAAACTCCAAGAGCTCATCACCGACGACAAAAAACGGCAAGAAATGGGCCGCAAAGGCAGGGCGTTCATTGAGAAATATTTTAGCCTTCAGGCCTTAGCGTCGCGCCATAAAGAATTCTATCTCATGGCGATCAACAAAACGGCGGGCAAAGCGCGCCGCGCCGCTTATCCGGCCACGTGCAGATCCTGATCAGGATCGCAAGTTTTTCTGACACATTCCCTTATTGGTACATCTCTTGATTGGCCGCAACCTCGGCGATGATCCCTTGCACGAGACGCTCTACCGCCGCAAGGGTGGCGTCCGGTGGGCCTGGCCGCCAGCGGGGGCGGCGGTAGGCGAGATAGATCCGCTCCGGCTCTTGGGGCAGGGCATAGACCATGATCTGGAAGGGGCAGAAGGCAAGGTAGTGCGGGTTGGCTTCAAGCATCTGGCGGGAGAGCGCGGCGCTGCAAAACTCAAGCACCTTGGCGCGGGCGTAGATCTCTTTTTTCGCGCCCAGGGCCTTGCCGGTGCGCGCCAACATGCGCTGCACATGTGAGACGGACGATACGGTAAGCCCCCTGTTGTTGAGGGCGTCGAGCAGGTCGTCCCAGACCGTCTCGTAGTCGCCGGTCACCTCCCTTACCACCACCAACTCTTCTTGCCATTGCCTGGCCTCCGTTGGCGGGCTGGGGGCGGTACGAGATTGGCAGCCGGCCAAGTTGAGCACGGCGGCGGCAAGAAGAATCCCGAGTTGGAGCCGCCAGATCCGTCCGCCGTGGCGCGGCGTCCCGCCAGGGTGGTTGGCTGTTGTCATCACGTTCTTTCCTCCTCGCGCATCATGCGCCAAAACATATACTTGGCTGCGGCCAAGGCGCCGATGGCGATACAGCTCATGGTGAGGATGCTCCCCACCGCCAGGGTGGAGACGCCGCTCAGGCCTTGACCGATGTTGCATCCCATCGCCAGGACCGCGCCCACGCCCATGAGCAGGCCGCCCACCAAGTTGTGTTTGAACTGCTGCAAGGGAGGGGCGATCCACATAAAGGTGCCGCTTACCCGTGCGGCGAGAAAGGAGCCAGCCAGCACGCCAAACACCGTGGCAATGGCGAAGTTGATCGTCTCGCCGGTCCAGAGAATGATGTAGCGGAAGGCCTGGGCGTCGGCCAGGGCAAAGGTCAGGCTCTTGGGCCGCCACTGCTGGAGCAGGGCCGGGTCGTCTGGCCCGCTGAAGGCAAAGGTGTCGATCTGCGGCAGGACCGCATGGGCCGCGCCGTTGAGCCACCAGGCGAGCACCACGGTGAGCCCGATGGCCGCGCCGCTCAACGGCCATTGCCAGCCCCACCATTCCGAATCCTTGGGGGCCCGCAAGATGAAGACCATAAGGGCGAGCTCAACGGCGAGGAGAACAAGCCACCAGGGCACTCCTACAAAGGTGGCGGGAAGATACTGGGGCACTTGGGGCAGCGCCACCGCATCGAAGTAGTCCACCCGGATCCGGGCGAGGATGCCCCACAGGGTGGCGCCAGAGGAAAAGATAAAGGCCATGACGCTCGCCAACGCTCCCAGATCCCCTTCTGCGGCGCGCACCAGTATGCGGCTGGCGCAGCCTCCGGCGTAAACGATACCCACGCCAAAAAGCAGGCCACCGACCACGTAGCTCAGCCAGGTGAAGGGCGAGGAAAGATAGATGCTGGCCGCAATATCCACTTCGCCACTACGGTAGAGGAGCTGAGTGCCCAGGATGGCCACCAGGAGGCTCATGGCGTAGGCGCGGGTCTGAAAAAGGTCCTTGATGGTCACCGGCGCATGGCAGGCAGCGGCGATGCAGTACTTGGACCGCTGGACAATGGCTCCCATCAGGCCACCGATGAGCAACCCGCCGCTGACCACCAGGGTTCGGATGCTGTCTTTGATGGCGGCGATCTCCTCGTCGCTCAACTGGTCCGCCGCCACGGCTCCATAGGCGCGGATTTTGAGAATGAGGAGCAGTACGGCAACAAAACCGGCCATAATGCCGGCGATGACGAGCGCCTCCCGCGCGCGCGAAGTTCCCATTTCGTCCTAACCTCCTTGATCAACTGAGTCGCGGCGCTTGCCGCCGGGGGGCGATCCGCCCTTTTTGCCGCAAGTACCGGAGTACGATGTCGTACACTGGTGGACCAGACTGTTCCTGCATGGAGGCCCAGCCGGCGAACCGGTAACGCTTGCGCCACTCCACGGGCCGGCCGGCAACGGTAAGATCGCGGATCCGCTTTCCGGCCGGCGCCTGAACTTTGATCGTGAAGTCGAGACCAGCCGAACGCACCATATCGCCCCCTTGCTGCCGGTAGGGATCGGGGTTGAACAGGTTGTCGGCGATGTCTTCGAGCACCTCTTTGAGCCGTTGGCCGCTCATCGCGCCTTGATAGGTGTTGGCGTAGCTGATCGCGGTTTGCGAGTAAACGTCTTCCACCGTCACCGGTCCAGGTAAAACGGTGCGTCCCCAGCGGAAACCGGGCGACAGCACGAAGTCAACCTGGTAGTGCTCCTGCAAGGCGGCGCAGATGAGTTCGTCGAAGGGGCCGTCCACATTGCCGCGGCGGTAGAGAAGGGTGGCGCTTTTGGCCACTTCTTGTTCGAGCTCTTTTTGATACGGACGGCGGAGATTGGCGATCAACCGCTCCATGTCCGCATCAGGTTCAATGGCGTCCGAGAGCACGGGAATGAGGCGGTAGGCATACCCGGTGATCCGTCTGTTGCGGATCTCCAAATCCAGGCGCGAGAGGAACTTGCCGTAGCATCCCGAGGCGATGATCAGCGTGTCGCCCACCCGTTCAGGCCGGGGAAGGCCGTCGTGGGTGTGGCCGCCGAGGATCACGTCGATGCCGCGCACCCGTCCGGCCAGCTTCTTGTCCACGTCAAAACCGTTGTGGGAGATGAGGACCACCAGGTCCACCTTCTGTTGCCGGAGGCGGTCGATGATCCGCTGGAGGTTCTCCTCTTTGATGCCAAACGACCAGTCGGGAATGAGCCGGCGCGGGTTGGCGATCGGTGTGTAGGGAAACGCCTGGCCGATGATCGCCACCGCCAACCCGTTGACCGTCTTTACCGTATAGGGTTGGAAAACCGGCTCCTCCCAGGTACTGTCGTGGACGTTTTGCGCCAGAAAGGGAAAGCGCATCATGCCGATCAGCTCTTGCAGCCGATCCTGGCCGTAGGTGAACTCCCAGTGGCCGGTCATGGCGTCACATTCCAGCTGGTTGAGGACCTGCACCATGTCTTCGCCTTGCCGCCAGAGACTCACGGCGGACCCTTGGAGCGTATCGCCACTGTCGAGATACAGCACCTTACCCGGCCGTTCTGCGCGGACATGCTTGATCAGTGTGGCCAGGTGGGCGAATCCCCCCAAACGGCCGTACTGGCGGGCAAGGGGCAGGAAATCGACACAGGTGTAGGCATAGGCCTCGAGCGTTCCTGGCGCGATCCCATAGTGGGCGAGAAATTTCTGGCCGGTGATGTGGGGAGGTTGGTCGCGGTTTGCGCCCACGCCGATGTTGGTGTCTGGCTCCCGGTAGTAAATGGGCTCCAGCTGGGCGTGGGTGTCGGTGGTGTGGAGCAGGGTAAGATTGCCGCGGGCCGGAAAGCGCAGCACCGTCTGTTGCGGCGACTGGCGGCCATGCCCCAGGGAGGGCAAGACCGAGGCGCCGCCGATGCCGATGGCGGCCACGCCCTGTAAAAACCTTCTTCTGCTCAGTGGCATGGTGTGTCGTGCTCCTTTTGTTACCAGGTCATTGTGGTGCGATCGGGATGATCTTTTCCCCGCCTTTGCCTTTGTTGTCGCGCCAGACGATCTTGAGCGGCGCGGTGCGGTCGGCCCTGAGATAGAAAGTGAGCAGGGGGTCGCGGCTCACCGCATAGGTCCAGTCAAAGGTGGTGAGCAGATCGTCGCCGTAGAACACCTTGACCTCGTTGATGTAGTGGGCAGGTATGACCTGCTGGGTCGTTTTGTCTTTGCGAAAGCCGGTCTCCATGGGATGGATGATCCGAGCCTTTATTTGAATAATCTCGCCCTTGCCATAACGGCGGGGGGCCCTGATCTGGATCTCGCCAAACTTACGGGGCATGGCATTCTCCTTGTTGTTCGGGGAAAGAGCTGTTTTTTTGCCGCGCCGGCTGGAGTACTGTCAGGTTGCGGGTCGGCGCGGCGCGTGACGGCGCGGGCGGGCATCAGCCGCCGCAGCCGCCAATGGTCACCTTGACCGGCTGCACGTCGCCGTACAGGGAGCCATCGCTCATCTCGGCCACGGCCCGGACGTTGGATGTCTGCTTCATCTTGATCTTGAGCTGCAAGGCAGCGCGGCCGTTGGCCGGCGAAAGGGCGGCGCTGGCGATATAGGGGTTGGTGTTGTGATCCACGAAGATGTAGATCTTTTTTACGTAGAGGTCGTCTTGCATCGGCAGGTCGCTGACAACCTTCACCGGCACCACGGCGCCGTTTTCAGCGATAATCGGCACCTTGAGCCTGACGCCTTTGGCCGCGATCTTGCGATCGCCAAAATAGCGGCGGAGGACCGCCTTGATAGTCGAGGGAGAGGCCGCTGCTCCTTCTGCCGCCTGGGCTGGGCGGCGGAAAAAAGGGAGCGGCCCGCTCGCCAGGTTGGCGAGGAAAAGGGCGGCGCACCACGCGCCGGTCCGCTGGAGAAACGCCCGGCGTGAGGGCTGGGGACGGTCATGGCCTGTCTGTTCCATAACGCTTGTGCCTCCTTATATGGCCTCGGGGGCCTTCTGTGGGTGGGCGGCAGCCCGTTGTAGGGCGGGGGTGTGTCGCGCCGGCATTCTTGGCCTTGCGCGCCCGTGGGCGGACATCTGTGCCCGATCGGCAAGGGGCGCGCAAGGTCGCGTGTCACTTAACCTTGATATAGGCGTATCCTTGCTCCTGCAGCTCAACGATCCGCACCTGGCCTGAGCTGGTGGTGGTGACAAAGGGCTTGAGGCGGCTCTTGTCGATCTTGGTCCGTTGCAGGGTGATGCTGCACTGTTCGAACTTCACGTCATAGGCGTCGGCCAGGCTTTGCATCCGGTCCCGGATGGAGGCGGCCACCTTGGCATCGATGGGTTTGTTGGCGAACGGCGTGCCGCTGACATCGGTGATCATGAACCGGACGCCAGCCGAATTGGCCACCACCCGCACGTCGTAATCAATGCTGTTGGTGGTGTAATAGTTGACCAGGTTGTAGATGTTGCGCAGGGTGGCGTCCATTCGTTTGCCGTTCCCGAAGTCCACGTGGTAAACGGCCTTTTTGAGCTCGTCGGCCACCGCCGGCCGAGGCAGCGGCAGGATGGCCATCAGGGCCGTCACGCCCATCATCATGATTCCCAACATCTTTTTTGTCGTGCACATATCCGTACCTCCTTCCTGGCGCCGTCCCCTTCGGAAGACGGCATGTTGCGGTTGTCCCCGCCGTCCCATTACGGCGAGGGGGGAAAGCGTGGGGAGCAGCCCTTCAGGGCTGGCGCTGCGGCGCAGATGGCCGCCCTCAAGTCGTTCGCCGGCAACAGCCCCGGCACCCGCAGCAGTATCCGGCCGCCGGTTGTGAGCAGCAGCAGGGTGGGGGTGCGGTCGATCACCAGCAGGGCGCGCTTTTGTTGGTCGGAACCGGCGAGCGGGCAGGCGCGGGGCCAGGAGTTGCCGTCCGCTCCTGCCGGCGGGACGGCCAGGCGGCCGTCGTTGGGGGCAGGCCCGTCCTCCACGGGTACTGTTGCAAGATCCACCTTGACCAGTTGCACCTGATCCCGGAGCAGGTTGGCCACTGCTGGCTCGGCCAGCACCTTGTCGAGTTGGACGCACCAGGAGCAGTCCTTGCGCATGAAGTACAGCATCACCAGTTCAGCGGAGCGGGCGGTCGCCGCATTGCCCGCCAGAAGAAGCAGGGACATGAGCGCGATGCCTGGCAGCCAGCAGGAAAAGGCTCTGCGTGCGGCGCTGGGACTGGGGCGCTTCTTTCGCTGGATTGCTGGCGCAGCGCCTGTCACCTCTGGACTCCTCCTCACTTGTTGTTTGCTTGTGTCTGGGGGGCATGTTTCTTTTTTGCACCCTGTTCCGTCCAGCACGATTTATGCTACACTGTAGTAGCAAGCGGTGTGCCGATTGGGTTTTTGAGGCGGGGTGTCTATTTATCTATTTGTTTTGTGGTTATTATTTTTATTTGTGTTTCGCGTGGGGAGATCGGAGAGCTGGTCGATTGGGTGCGGTTGGCAACCAGGAAAGGTTGCTGGTATGGCGGTTTGGGTGCAAAGTGCAATCAGTAGTCGGTTGATGGGGTGGGTATGACCAGATTACGGATCGGCCAGAAGGTCCTCCTCACCATGTTGGCGGTGGTGATTCCCTCGCTTCTCCTGCTTTCGTTTTTGATCCTGAGTTCGACCGGCGACATCCTGCGGGCGAACGCCACCCGCAAGGTGAAGGAGCTTGCCGCCAAGTCGGCCCAGAGCCTGGAGGAGTTGGTGCACGATTCAGAGACCGCCTTGCTGACCATTGCCAGCAGCCCGGTGGTGGCCGAGTTTCTCGCCGCCCTTGAGACTGGCGATCCAGACGAGGTGCGGCGTCGCCTTTCCGTCTTGGAGAGGTCGTTTCTCGATTTGCAGCGTTTGGATAAGACCATTCAGGCGATCCGGTTCATCGACCCGCAGGGATACGTGCTGGCCAAGGTGCGAGAGGGGGCGGTGATCCCGCGGCGGAAGGATCTGCAGGTGCCCGGCCTGGGGATCGGGGCGGTGAGCTCCAAGCGGCGGCGCGACTTTTTTCAGGCCGCGATCAAGCTGGGACCTGGCGAGGTTTCGGTCTCCAACCTCGAACGGGGATGGATGGAGG
>WFOD01000013.1 GCA_015488275.1 Deltaproteobacteria bacterium | reverse complement strand
GCAACACCGCCAGGCGGCTGGGGCGGCTGGTCACAAAGGTATGGCCGTAGCTGATCCCGGTCCCGGCCGGGACCGGGATCAGCTACGGCCATACCTTTGTGACCAGCCGCCCCAGCCGCCTGGCGGTGTTGCCGGTGGGCTATGCCAACGGCTATCTGCGGGCCTTGAGCAACCGCGCCGAGGTCCTGATCGGCGGCCGGCGGATGCCGGTGCGCGGCCGGGTCTGCATGAACGCGACCATTGTCGAGGTGACCGCGGCCGGGGCCGTGGCCCCGGGAGACGAGGTGGTCCTGCTCGGCCGCCAGGAAGGAGAAGACGGCGCCGACACCATCACCGCCGACGAGATCGCCGCCTGGATGGGGACGATCAGCTACGAGGTCCTTTGTCTTTTGGGCAATGCCAACGAGCGGCATTATACCGGGGGGCAGGGGATTTCATCATCAGATTTGCAGACAGGATTATGATACAGGCACAATTACGCGACATTATTGATAGATGTTTTCAGGATGGCGTGGAGCGCGGCTGGTGGAGCGCCAACGCGGCCGGCAAGTACGCCCTGGAGATCCCCAAGCGCGAGGGCCAGGGTGATTACGCCACCAATCTCGCCCTGGTGGCGGCGGGCATGGAAAAAAAGAATCCCCGCGAGATCGCCGCCCGCCTGCTGGAGCTCCTGGAAGAGCATTGCCGGCTCACGGAAAAGATCGAGATCGCCGGGCCGGGGTTTGTCAATTTCTTCATCAAGCCGGCGGTCTGGCAGTCGGTGCTGCCCGTGGTCTGCGAGCGGGACCAGGCTTACGGCCCGGCGGATGACGGCGGCGGCAAGAAGGTGCTGGTGGAGTTTGTGAGCGCCAACCCCACCGGCCCGTTGAGCGTGGGCCACGGCCGCCAGGCGGTGCTGGGGGACGCCATCGCCCGCCTGCTCACCGCCTGCGGGTTCGCGGTGACCAGGGAGTATTACTATAATGACGCCGGCCGCCAGATGCGGGTCCTGGCCCAGTCGGTGCGGGCGCGCTATCTCGAGTTGCTCGGCTGTGCGGCGGAGTTCCCCGAGGATGGTTATCAGGGTGATTATATCGTCGATATCGCCCGCGCCATTGCCGACGAGTTCGGGGACGCCAAAAAAGATGCGGATCTTGATTTTTTCAAGCAGCGGGCCGAGCGCGCCATCTTCGCGGATATCGACGCCACCCTTTCCCGTCTCGGAATCCGGTTCGACGAATATTACAACGAACATTCTCTCTATGATAACGGTCATATCGACGATGTCGTGGCCCGCCTGCGCGACCGCGGCCTGGTCTATGACCAGGACGGGGCCGTGTGGTTCAAGACCACCGAGTTCGGCATGGAAAAGGACCGGGTGATTATCAAGAGCAGCGGCGAGCCCACCTACCGCCTGCCGGACATTGCCTATCACCGGGAGAAATTCCGCCGCGGCTTTGACTGGATGGTGGATATCTTCGGCGCCGACCACATCGCCACCGTGCCCGATGTCCTGGCCGGGGTCCGCGCCCTGGGCTATGACGACTCCAGGGTAACGGTCCTTCTGCACCAGTTCGTGACTCTCATGCGCGACGGCAAGCAGGTGAAGATGTCCACCCGCAAGGCCACCTTCGTCACCCTTGACGAGCTCATGGACGAGGTGGGTCCCGAGGTGGTGCGCTTTTTCTTTTTGATGCGCAAGGCCGATTCCCAGCTCGAGTTCGACCTCGATCTGGCCAAGGAGCAAAGCCAGGAAAATCCGGTTTACTACGTCCAGTACGGCCATGCCCGGATGTGCAGCATCCTGCGGCAGGCCGCGGAAAAAGGGGTGGACATGGGGACGCTCGATTCGGCGCCCATCGACCTCCTGACCGCCCCCGAGGAGCTGGCCCTGCTCAAGGATCTGGGGGGCTATCCGGCGTTGGTGAAGGCGGCGGCCCTGGATCTGGCCCCCCACCGCCTCATCTACTTCCTCCAGCAGTTGGCCGGCCGTTTTCACAGTTATTACAACAAGCACCGGGTGATCTCCGATGACCGGAACCTGAGCCGGGCGCGGCTGTGGCTGATCAGGGCGGTGCGGATCGTGTTCCGTAACGCCCTGGTGCTGCTTGGGGTAGAGGCCCCGGAACGCATGTAAATGGCTTCTTCCCGCCGCGCAAAGACCGCCAAAAAGCCCCTTTTGCGGGTTGAATTGAGTGGCGCCGGGCTCCTTGGCGTGGTGGTGGTGCTGTTTTGCATCTTTGTCTGGATGTTCATCTTCGGGGTCTGGACCGGCCAGGCCCTGCTCGCCGACGCCTCGTTGGCCAAACGGGCCGCGGCCCTGCTCGACCGGGGCCGGGAGGAGCCCCCGACGGCTCCCGCGGACTCCCATGCGGCACCGGCGGCGGTGCGGCAGCAGACGGAACCGGCCGCCACGAAGAAGGCGGCAAAGAAGAGTTATTTCGCGATCCAGGTGGCGGCGTTCAAGCGTGAGAATCTGGCCCGCCAGGAGGTGGCCCGCTGGCGGGCGCGGGGCTACGATGCCTTCTATCTGCGGCCCAGGGGCCCGGAGACCAGCTTCCACCCGGTGCTGGTCGGCCGTTTCGTCAGCATGGACAAGGCCAATCTCCTGGCGTCGCGCATCGAGGCGGACCGCCACGGCAAGGTCTTTATCACCCAGGTGGACGGCGGCCGTGAACGTCTGCCGCGTTGATATTCAGCGACGATGGAGAGGAAGATGATCCGCAACGCCCGCATGGCCGATGTCACGGCCATCTACCGGTTGCTCAAGCGCTATGCCGACGAGAATCTTCTCCTGGGGCGTTCCTTGAGTTCCCTGTACGACCAGTTGCGGGATTTCAAGGTCTGTGACACCGGGGAGGAGGGCGGCTGCGCGGGGG
>WFOD01000012.1 GCA_015488275.1 Deltaproteobacteria bacterium | reverse complement strand
CCGTGGGGCACCACCACCACGGTCTGGCGCTCCAGCAACCACGCCTTTACCGACAGCCCGGCCGGAGGCTACGCGACCGACGCAAGCGTCGCCCTCACCCTGAAGAATCCCCTGGACCTCAGCGCCACCACCACGGCGACGCTGAGCTTCTGGCAACGCTACTCCCTTGGCAGCTACACCTCTCTCGTGGCCGAGGTGTCCACCGACGGCGGCAGTTCGTGGAACACGCTCGACAACGTTGTCGGCTCCTCTCTGACCCAGCCCGCCTGGACGAGGATATCCCTGGATCTCTCCCCCTATCTGCCGGCGGATCAGCTTCTCATCCGTTTTCGGCTCGCGCCCGGCTACTACGCCCAACCAGGCGACGGTTGGTACATCGACGATATTCAGATCGCCTCATGCGCCGAATCCTGGACCGCCAGCGCCGACGGCACGGCGAGCCACACCTATAACACGCCTGGAGAGTTCACCGCCCGTCTGCGGCTCACCGACAGCGCCGGTGGACAGGCCACGGCCACGGTGCCGATCCAGGCGCTGCCAGCAAACACCCCCCTTGCGGCGCTCGCCGCAAGCCCCACGAGCGGCCTTGCGCCCTTGGCCGTCACCCTGACCCCCACGGTCACGGCCTCCGGCACGGTCACAAACTACGCCTGGAACTTTGGCGGGGATATTCTCTGGACTGCCACCACCCAGCGGATCAGCCGCCGGTGGACGCTCACCGGCCGGGAGTTGGCCGCCCTGTCAGCCGACTATATCTCCACCATGGCCGTGGACCCGGCAGACGGCAGCCTCTGGTTTGGCGACCGCAACGCGGGTGTGATCGCGCACGCCTCTCCCAACGGCGCCCAACTTGCCAAATGGAGCCTGAGCACCCCCCTGGCCATCGAAGTTGACGGCGACTCCATCTGGGTTCTGCAACAGACCTCCTTGCGCCGGTTCCGGAAGGACGGCGCCCCCCTGGCCTCCATTTTCGGCTTGCGTACCTACACCGCCAACATGTCGCTCGACCAAGGAGCCGGCCTGCTCTGGGTGTGGCTGTCGAGCCCGAGACAACTCATCCGCTTGGACACCGCGGCTCCGGACGGCTACGACGTCAGCACGGCCAAGGGGCACCACCAGGCCATCACCGGCTTCAGCGACCTATCCGCCATCACCGTGGCCCCGGACCACACTGTTTGGCTGGCGGACGCCTCCACCAAGGAAGTGATCCACCTGGCTCAGGACGGCACAACGCTCGCCAAGATCAAGGGGTTCTCCGGTCCGCGCGATATCGCCACGGCCCAAAGCAAGGTATGGATCGCCACCTCCTCCCAGATCGTCATTCTTGACCCCACAGCGGCCGATGGCTACGATATCTCGACCGACACGGGCAGCCACACCACTGTCACCGGCTTCTCCGATATCAAACGGCTCGTGGTGGACGCCACCACCGACACCGTGTGGGCGCTCGATCCAGGAACGCAGCGGCTCGTCCATCTCGCCGCCGACGGCAGCACCGCGCGCACGCTCCCCCTGCCAGACAACCAGACATCCTTTCTGGCCGTCCTCTCCCGGGGCAGCGGCAACGAAACGCAAACGACCACCGCTGACCCGGTAAGCCACACCTTTACCACGCCAGGCATCAATCCGGTCCGGCTCACCATCACGGACAGCAACGGCCGCACGGCGGTCGCCGAGACCGACATCTCTGTCGCCACGGCGCCAACGACGGCCCTCCGGGCCCTGCCGGCGACCGGCGCAGCGCCGCTCGCCGTTACCCTCGCGCCAACGGTCACTGACCGGGACGGCGTCCCTTCCCGCCTTGCATGGGACTTTGACAACGACGGGACCGTGGACCTGACCACCACGTCCACCAATCCTGTTCAGCATACCTACAACGCCGCCGGCACCCATACCGCCAAACTCCAGGTCACCGACAACGATGGGAACACGGCAGCAGCCACGGTCCAGGTGACCGTCAGCCAGACCCCGCCAGAGGTCACGCTGGCCGCCTCCCCGCCGATGGGATACGCGCCCCTCGCCGTCCAGTTCGAGGCCACGGCCACCGATCCTGACGGCACGGTGGCCTCCATCGCCTGGGACCTGGACGGGGACGGCGCAACCGACGCCACCACGGCAACGGTGAGCCATACCTTTACCACCGCTGGCACCAAGACGGTGACCGTCACCGTGACAGACGACGACGGCAACACCACCCAGCAGAACCTGACAGTGGAAGTGCTGGCGGCGGACACGCCCTGGCCGGTGCTCCAGGTCTTCCCGCACACGGCAACCACCGGAGAAGCCGTGACCTTCTGCGCCGGAGGGGTGGACCCCAACGATACGATCACCGGCGCGGAGCTGGATTTTGACGGCGACGGCACCTTTGACCAGTCGGCGGCCGCTCCCTTCACCGTTCTCGCCGATGATTTCGAGCTCCCCGCGGGAGGCTGGACCGCCGAGCCCCCCTGGACTCGCTCCACAGAATCGGCCTCTTCCGGCAGTTCCGCCTATACCGATAGCGAAGGCGGCGATTACGCCAACGGCGTGGACGCCTCCCTCACATCCCCGGCCATTGACCTTTCCGCCGCCTCGGCGCCCCGCCTCCGTTTCCGGCACCGGTACGCCTTGCTCTCTGGCGACACCGGCTACGTGGAGATCTCCACCGATAACGGAACCACCTGGACTAGGCTGGCTTCGTACTCCAACGGCAGCAAGGATTGGCACGCCACGGAGATCGATCTGCGCCGTTACGCCGGCCAGGCCACGGTGAAGATCCGCTTCCGCCTGGTCACCAATGCAAGCGATACGGCCGACGGCTGGCACATCGACGATGTTTTCGTGGGGGACTGCGTACAGTTCACGCCGACCGCGGCCGGCATCCTCACCCCTGTGCTCCGGCTCACCGACGCCGCCGGTAACCAGGCCAGCCGCCCCGCCTCCTTGCGGGTCGATCATCCCAAGGCCGCCACGCGGCTGTGGGTGGCGGACACAAGCAACCACCTCGTCCGCGAATACCGGGAGGACGGCAAGGAATTGCGGCGTATCAGCGGGTTCTCCGCCCCCCGCATGGTCACGCAAGATCCGGTGACCGGCACGATCTGGGTGGCGGATACCGGCAACGACAGGGTGGTCCGCCTGGATGCCGCGGTACAGGACGGTTATCGCGCTGACGCGACAAACACCGCCGACTCCTCGCCCTCTGGCGCGGGCGGCGCTCTGCTCGGCGACGCCGCCTACGCCACCGGCAAGCTGAACGGGGGGGTGCAGTTCGACGGCAACGGCGACTCCATCCAGATTCTCGACCGCCCCGCCTTCCACACCCCATCCTTCACCATCGAGGCATGGGTCTATCCCACGGCGGCCAGTGGGGTCGACGTCGTCGCCGGCAAGGTGAGCCAAGGCAAGGACTTCGCCTTGGTGCTCAACAGCGGCGTTCCAGCCGCCCTGGTGTATGACCGGGGCCGGCGCTACGTCCAGCCGGCCGATCCCCTCCCGCTCAACCAGTGGAGTCACCTGGCCATGACCTATGACAACAACGCCGGGCAGGTGACGCTTTACGTCAACGGCGGCCAGGTAGCGCAGGCCGACTGGCGGGCCGACTCCAGCAACACCGACGTGTTCACCATCGGCCGCTCCTCCTGCTGCGGCGAATACTTCACCGGCACGATCGACGAGGTGCGGTTCTGGAACACGGTGCGCAGCCAGGCCGAGATCAACAGCGCCAAGGACAGCGAACTCACCGGCTCTGAAGCCGGGCTCATCGGCTACTGGCGCTTGAACAGCGCGCCTGGCGGCATCACCAAGGTCTCCGGGTTCAACGATCCCTACTTCATCGCCATTGCCGCCGACCACTCGGTGTGGGTGAGCGACTACTACAACCATCAAGTGGTGCACTTGGCGGCAGATGGATCGCAGGAACTGGCCCGGATCGACGGTTTCACCAGCCCACGGGGCATCACCGTGGCCAAGGATGGCACGGTCTGGGTGGCGGACTACGGCGCACGGCAAATCGTGCAGCTCGACGCGGCGGGCACAGAGCTCCAGCGGCTTGGCGGCTTCTCCTCGCCGATCACCGTGCGGGGTCAAACAGGAACAGGGGCGATCTGGCTGACGGACTACGGCGCTGGCGAAGCAATCCGCCTGGGAGCCGACGGCAGCGAAGAGATGCGCCACGGCGGACTCGGCAATCCCGTTGGCCTCGACGTGGTGCAGGCCACCGGCGAGGCGTGGGTGACAGACTACACCAACGGCCAAGTCATCCTTCTCGACCAGCAAGGAAACGAACTTCTCCGGCGTTCCGGCCTCTCCCGGCCCCATCATCTCGCCGTTGACCAACAAGACGGCTCGGCGTGGGTGGCGGACATCAACAACAACCGGGTCGTGCAGATCATGCGGGACGGGACGGTGCGCCAGGCGCTCACCGGTCTCTACCGGCCGCTGCAGGTGAGCGTGATCCAGCCCACGGACGGCGACCCCACCCTCACGCCCCCCACGGCCACGGCAACGGCGACGCCGAACTCGGGCGATGCGCCCCTTACCGTGACCTTTACCGCCACGGCCACGGACGACGGCTCGATCACCGAATACGCCTGGGACTTCGACGGCGACGGCACCTTTGACGCCACCGGGGCGAACCAAAGCCACACCTACACAGAGCCAGGCGTCTACCACGTGATTCTGCGGGTACGCGACAACGATGGCCTCTACGGCTACGACGCATCGGCCACCGTCCGGGTGACTCCGTTTGTCATCAAGGCCGTGGCCTCGCCGAGCACGGGTACGGTCCCCTTCAACATCACCTTTGACGGCGCATTGGTCAGCCTGCCGGCCGGCCGGCGGGTGATCGCCTGGCAATGGGACTTTGACAACGACGGCGCCATAGACTTTACCAGCACCGATTCGCCGCGCCACACGCAACGCATGACCACGGCCGGCACCTTTTCCGCGCTCCTCACCGCGGTGGACGACCAAGGGAACCGCGCCCACGCCAGGGTCACCGTGGTCCTGGACAACGCCCCGCCCTCGGCAAGCAACTATGCAACGCCAAGCAGCGGCGACGCCCCGCTCCTTGTCAACCTCAAGGGCGCGGCCTCGGACGCCAACGGCTCGGTCGTCCTCTACCGGTGGGACTACGATGGCGATGGAATCGACGACTGGATCTCGCAGCAGCGCGACACCTGGTTCCTCTACTCCAAGCCAGGGACCTATGAAACGGTGTTCACCGCCGTGGACAACGATGGGGCCACGGCCAGCGCGAAACGCACGGTGACGGTCAACGATAAGCAGACGCCGCCAACGGTAAGCCTCACCGCAACCCCGGCCAAGGGACAGGCGCCGCTCTCCGTCAGTCTTGCGGCCACGGCCACCGATCCCGACGGCACCATCACCGCCTGGTCTTGGGACCTCGACGGCGACGGCGCACCGGACGCGGACACCGCTGGACCGCAGAGCCACACCTTTACCCAGCCCGGCAGCTACCAGGCCACGGTGACCGTGACCGACAACGACGGGCAAACCGCCACGGACACGATCCTCATCACTGTCCAGCCGACGAACGCGCCCACGGCCCATATCCAGGCGGCCCCCCTGTCCGGCCCCTTACCGCTCGACGTGGTTTTCAACGGCGCGGACTCGACAGCCAGCGACGGCTCCTCCATCGTCTCGTATCGCTGGAGCTTTGGCGATCACAAAATGTGGGTCTCCTCCGCTGGCCAGCACAAGATCTACCGCTACAGCGGCCAGACCCGCGAGGCAGAGTACGGCGGTATGTACACCCCCTACGCCATGGCCCGGGACACTGACGGCACGATATGGGTCTCTGACCAGAACCATAACCAGGTCGTCAAGCTCGCCGCCGACTCCACCACCGAACTGCTGCGCCTCGATGGGTTTTACGATCCCTTGGGCCTGGCCTTAAATCCCAACGACCGCACTTTGTGGGTGGCGGACTACAACCACAGCCAGGTGGTCCACTTGGACCGTAACGGGAATGAACTCGGCCGGTTTGACGGTTTCAACCGCCCCATCAACCTCACGGTGCAGCCCACCGATGGCTCGGTATGGGTGGCGGACCATGTAGGCAACCGCCTCGTCCATCTGGCGGCCGATGGCACCTGGCTGGCGGCGGTCGAGGGCCTTAGCCGTCCCTATCAGGTGGTCATCTACCCGGGAACCGGCGAGCTATGGGTCAGCGACCGGGACAAGGACCGGCTGCTGCGCCTCCCCGCCAATGTGCCGGACGGATTTCACGCCGACCAGAGCAACGCCGTGGTGGCGGAGTCGGTGGGCGGCGGGCTGAACGCCCTCTACAACGACGCGGCCGGCACGGTGTCGGGAAAGCTGGGCGGCGCGCTCACCCTTGACGGCAACGGCGACTACGTGCTCCTCCCCGCCAGCGCCAGCCTGGATGTGCAGAGCTTCACCATCGAGGCATGGATCAAGCCAGCGGCCTCCAGCGGCGAGCCGGCCATCTTCATGCGCGGCAACGCCAGTGGCGGCAACGAAATCTTCTTTGGCCTGTACAACGCCAACACCGTCAGCACGGTGGTCAACGACGTCATCTACCGGTTCTCCGGCAGCGCCGACTTTCTCGACGGCAACTGGCATCATGTGGCCCTGGCCTTTGACCAGGCGGCGGAAACGCTCTCCTGTTACGTGGACGGCACGCTGTACGGCACGCCGCAAAACGTTACCGCAACCCTTGACTTTGGCAACAGCCGCGCCCTGATCGGCGCTGATTTCGACCGGTTCAACGGCTACCCCGGCAACTATTTCAACGGTCTGATCGACGAGGTGCGCTTGTGGCGCACGGCCCGCAGCCAGGCCGAGATCGCAGCGGCCATGAACACGCCGCTTACAGGCAATGAAACCGGCCTGGCCGCCTACTGGCCGCTGGACAAGGTCACGGATCTGGGAATCCTGCGCATCACCGGCCTGGCCTATCCCACAGCCTTGGCCCTGGACGCGCCGCGCCAACGGATCTGGGTCTGTGACGAGCAGCTCGACGCGGTTATCGCCTTTGACACGGCCTCCGGCCGGGAGGTGAGCCGGATCACCGGGCTCCCAACGCCGCGGACCGTTGCAGTGGAGCCTACATCCGGCGCGGTCTGGGTGGGGGACAACGCTACCGACACCCTCCAGCTTTTCACCCCGGACGGCACCCTGGCCTCTTCCATCTCCGGCGTAACCGATCCATCAGACATTATCGTTGTCTCCGACCAACTCCAGACCGCCACCGCCACTGTGCGGCACTCCTACCCCACGGTGGGCACCTATCTCGCCACCTTGACGGTCACCGACGACAGCGGCCTTACGGATACCGACTCCCTGGTGATCCGCGCCGGCCTGGGGCCAGAGGCCGTGCCCATCGCCTATCCGACCACCGGCGCCGCGCCGCTCACCGTCCGCTTCGTGACCAACGCCCGGGGGCCGGAGGGAACGATCGAAAACTTTGCCTGGGACTTCGACGGCGACGGCACCGTTGACTGGAGCAGCCCGATCCCAGAGGTCGCAACCCATACCTACGGCGCGCCCGGCGTCTATCAGGCCACGCTCAAGGTGACCGACAACCAGGGGCGGAGCGACACCAAGGCGGTGACGATCACCGCTACCTCGCCGGTGGCTACCCTTACGGCAGAGATTCTAGCCGCCCCTGCGTCGGGCGTCGCGCCGCTCACCTCGCAGCTCACTGGCCTGGTGCGCGCCACCACCGCCTTCGTGGCCAAATACGAATGGGACACCGACGGCGACGGCGCCTTTGACGCCACCGGCCAGACGGCCACGGTCACTCTCACGAACCCAGGAAGCCGCACCGTGCGGTTGCGGGTCACGGACCAGGACGGCAAGACGGCGGAGGCCACGGCCACGGTGACCGCCGTGGCGGCCGGCACGCCGACCGCCTCCGCCTCCGCCTCCCCCAGCGAAGGGCCGGCCAGCCTGGAGGTCACCTTCAGCGGCAGCGGCGCGGATAACGACGGCACGATCGCCGAGTACGCCTGGGACTTCGACGGCGACGGCACCTTTGACCACAGCGCCGCCACACCGGCCGACGTTACCCATGTGTACCACACGCCTGGCACCTACAACGCCCTCTTCCGGGTAACCGACAACGACGGCAAGACGGCGAGTGTGACCGTGCCGGTGGTGGTGACCGCTGGCATCACCGCCACCCTGGACCGCGATCAGTTCGATCCCTCGGCCGGCGAGACCATTACCATTGCCTCAACGCTCACCGGCAAGGCCACGGTCACCGTCCGGATCACGGACCGCAACGGCAACACCTTGCGGACCCTGGTCAAGGACGCGGTGCGTTCGCCGGGCTTCTACCAAGACACCTGGGACGGCAAGGACGATGCCGGCAAGACGGTGGGAAGCGGCGTGTACCTCTACCTCATCGACTACACGGTGGACGGGATCACCTATCACTACGACTTGACCAATTCGGTGGGAACCGACGTTGACAAGATCACGCCGCAGTACCCCTCGGTCTTCAACCCGTTCAGCGCCGAGACCAACTTCTTCCGCTATACCTTGGACACGAAATCAGAAGTGACCATCTACATGTCACCCTTTGCTGGCGGCGCGCAGACCAGGGCCAAGACTCTCCAGCTCCGCTCTCCGCGCCGGGCCGGCAGCTACGTCCAGAGTTGGGACGGCACCGACGATCTCGGCAACCTCGTCAAGCCAATGACTTACGTGATCGCGGTCTTTGCCTGGCCATTGCCGCCCAACGCGATCATCGTTGAAAACCGGCCAGTGATCGGCGACCTGCACGTCACCCCCTCTACCCTCAATCCGGCCGCCTCTCCCTACGACGACGCGACCCAGGCGTCGATCCTCTTCTCCCTGTCAAAGGACGCCACGGTCACGGCCCAGATCCTCGACGAGGACAACTACCGGGTGAAGACGGTGACGGTGAACGGCAAGGCCGGCACTGGCAACGCCATCGTTTGGGACGGCAGCAACGAGGCCGGCGAGTTCGTGGCGCCGGGCATTTACCGGGTGCAGATAACGGCCGAGGATAGCCTTGGCCACCGGTCGGAAGAGGCCAACACCGTCTTGATCATCTTCTACTAGCCGCAAGCGGGAGATCCATCGTGAGCAGAACCACCCAGCGCATCATCACCCTTTTCGCCTGTCTCTTTCTTGGAGGCGCCCTCCTCGCCGGTCCGGCCGCCGCCTTTGATAGGCCGTGGGACGCAGGCCATAACACCACCGAGCTCCCCGAGAACCCGCCGTACAAACCGCCCAAGGACCCGTGCGAGAAATCCACCGGCTCGCCGGTCTATCTCCGGGTGGGCAACCTGGTGCTCGGCTTCACCGACATGGAACTGCCCGGCGCGCCGATCCCGATGGAGGTGCACCGCAACTACAACAACCAGGAGAAGTACAACGGCCCATTCGGTTACGGTTGGGTGAGCACCTTCTTCTTCCAGCTCGTTCCCGTGGTGCGCAACAACTCCATCGAGCAGGTGATCATCCGCAAGGACCTCGGCCAGCGCCTGGTCTTCACCCGCAACGCCGACGGCACCTTTTCGCCCGAGAACAAAGACTCCCACGACGTTCTCAAGGAGAACGCCGACGGCACCTTTACCCTCAACCCGATATGCTCCTCCTGCGGGTCAGGCGTAGGCATCCAGTACGCCTTCAACGCCAGCGGCTACCTGGCCTCAGTCAGCGATGCCAACGGCAATACCATCTCCTTTTCCTATGACGCCAAGGGACGTCTCGTCCGGGCCGAGGATTCAGACGGCCGTTTCTTCACCTACACCTATACGGACAACGACAAGGTGGCCTCGGTCACCGATTCGGCTGGCCGCACCGCCTCCTACCGGTACGACGAAAACGACAACCTGATCGCGGCCACCAATCCGGCCGGCAACACCATCTCTTACGCCTACGACGCGGACCACAACCTCATTTCCATGACCGATCCGCGGGGCAACACCGCCCTCACCGTCACCTACGACAGCGAAGACCGGGTGAGCACCTACAGCCATTACGGCGATACGGTGACCTATGCCTACGATCCGGCCAACAACAAGACCAAAAAGACCGACTCCTTTGGCCATACGGTCACCTACACCTATGATCCGGTGTACGGCGTGGTCACCCGCATCCACTACGACAACGCCACGCCAAGCGACGCCACGGACGATTTCGAAGAGGTGTTGGAGTACGACGAGCACCTCAACCTGGTCAAGTTCACCGACGGCCGGGGGCTTGTGACCTCCTGGACCTACGACGACCACGGCCGCAAGACCTCGGAGACCAATGCCCTGGGCCAAAGCCGCACCTGGACCTATGACGCGCTGGGACACCTGCTCACCGAGACCGATTTCAACGACGTAGTCACCAAGTACGAGTACGACGCGCGCGGCAACCTCGTGAAGAAGTACCGGGCCTTCGGCACGGCCGACGAAACCGTGGAATCGTGGACCTACGACGCGCGCGGCCGCAAGACGAGCCACACCAACGCCAACGGCGACACCACCCGCTACGAGTACGACGCCAAGGGACGGCTGGAAAAGGAGATCGATCCCTACGGCCAGCTCCTGCACCGGTACGTGTACAACGACATGGGCCAGGTGATCCAGCAATTCGACGTGTTCGGCAACGTCACCACCTACGAATACGACGCCCTGGGCCGCAAGGTGGCGGAAACCGACGCCCTGGGCAACCGGAGCACCGTGACCTACGACGCCAACGGCAACGTGGTCAAGACCGTGGACGTCAACGGCGGGGTGACCACCTATGAGTACAACTTCTTCAATCAGTTGGTCAAGATCACCGATCCCAACGGCAACGTCACCGAACGGGGCTATACGGCCCGCGGCAACCTCAAGTGGACCAAGGACGCCTTGGGACACTACACCTACTACGAGTACAACGGCCGGGGCCTGCTGAGCAAAAAGATCGTCAAGATCGGCGCCGGCGATACCGCCGCCACGCCGGATACCGACGATCTGGTGACCACCTACGAGTACGACGCCAGCGGCAACCGGGTCAAGACCGTGCTGCCCAACGGCGGGGTGATCATCGAGACCTACGACGCCCTGGACCGGGTGGTCTCCCGCACCCTCCCCTCGGGCGACACCATCACCTTTGCCTACGACGCCAACGGCAAGCTCATCAAGCAGGCCAACGGCAAGGGCCTGACGGTCCAGTACGAGCGCGACAATCTCGGCCGGGTCACGCGGGTTTACGACAGCCTTGGCACCAGCCGGTCGTACACTTACGACGGCCTGGACCATCCGCTCTCCATCACCGACGGCAACGGCAACACCACCACCTTTACCTACGACAAGCGCGGCAAGCAGATCCGGCGCACCTATCCCGACGGCAGCTACGACACGATCAGCTATGACGCGGCCGGCCGCATCCAGGCGATCACCGACCGGGGCGGCGGCCGGATCTCCTTCCAGCGGGACAAGCTGGGCCGCACCGTGGCCAGCATCGACGCCCTGGGGCAGAAAACCACGGCCGTGTACAAGGGCGACCGGCTGGTCAGCCTGATCGACGCCAAGGGCAACCCGACCCATTACGTGTACGACGCGGCGGGCAACAAGCTCAAAGAGATCTACGCCGACGGCTCGGTGGTGGAATACACCTACGACGCCCTCAACCGCATGGCGAGCCGCAAGGCGGCCGACGGCGCGGTGGTCCGCTTCGAGTACGACGAACGGGGCCTGCTCACCCGGCGCGACTATCCCGGCGGCGACACCAACGACGACCGCTTCACCTATGGCCCCAACGGTGAACTCGTAGAGGCCAAGAACGCAAACTTCACGGTCAGCCGCGCCTACGATGCCGCAGGCAGATTGCTTTCCGAGGCGATCAACGGCCGCAAGGTGCAGTACGCCTACGACACCGCCAATCTGGCGCGCACCATCACTTATCCGAGCGGCAAGGTCATCAAAGAACTATTCGACGCCCGTGAGCGGCTGGCCGCGGTGACCGACGCGGGGGACAACACCTTGCTCGCCTTTCACTACAACGGCCTCAACAAGCGTTCCGCCCTGGATTACGGCAACGGCGTCACCGCCACCTATACCTACAACCAGCTCAACCTGCTCTCCACCGTGATCTTCAAGGACGCCACCACCCAGATGGCGGCCTATATCTACGGCCGCAACAAGCAGGGCCGGCTGGCCAAGATCGAGGACAACAACCACCCGTCGGAATCCGCTGTCTTCCAGTACGATCCCGTGGACCGGCTGGTGGGATTCAAGCGCGGCCAACTGGCGGGTAGCGACATCACCGCGCCGGACCGTGAGATCGCCTATACCTACGATCCTGTGGACA
The DNA here is from genome assembly GCA_015488275.1 of Deltaproteobacteria bacterium. Classification (GTDB taxonomy): domain Bacteria; phylum Desulfobacterota; class Desulfobulbia; order Desulfobulbales; family S012-135; genus S012-135. The sequence continues at coordinate 5,409 of WFOD01000012.1, read as the reverse complement.
ACATCCTGGCGCGCACGGAAAACGGCGCCACGGAAAACCGCACGGTCAACGAAATCAACGCCTATCTCACCGCCGCCGGCGTCTCCCTCTCCCACGACGCCAACGGCAGCCTGACCGACGACGGCACCTTCTCCTACGACTACGACGCCATGCACCGCCTCGTGTCGGTGACCCGCAAGTCGGACAACGCAGAGGTGGTCCGCATCGGCTACGACGCCCTTGGCCGCATGGCCTCGCTCACGGTGAACGGCAAAACCGTGTTTTTCAGCTACGACATGCGGCAGCGGATCATCGAAGAGACGGCCGATGATGGCACAACCACCATCGCCTCGTATGTATACGGCACCGGCCAGGATGAACTGCTCCTCATGGAGCGGGGGGGCCAGACCACCTACTTCCATTACGGCGCGGTGCGCAACGTGCTGGTGGCCACGGACGAGGCCGGCAATATTGTTGAGCGTTACCAGTACGATCCCTACGGCCAGGTCTTCATCCTGGCGCCCGACGGCACCAGCCGCGCGACGAGCGCCATTGGCGCAAGCTTTTTCTTCAAGGGCAAGCGGTACATCCCGGAAGTGGGACTCTACTACTTCCGGGCCCGCTTCTACAGCCCGGGCCTCAACCGGTTCATCACCCGCGACCCATCGGGCTATAACGACGGCCTCAACCTCTATACCTACGCCCGGGCCAATCCGATCAACTTCATGGACCCACTGGGTCTCAAGGCCGAACCTTCGGAATCGTGCGACGTCAGCGGCTCGTTCGGCTTCGATCTTGGCAAACTGGCCAAGGTGACCAAGGTCATCAAGGCCTTTGGCGGCGACTTCAAGGTGGGCGGCGGCGTGCAGGTCACGGCCAGCTCCTGCAAGGCCAAGTGCTGCAAGAAACAGATCACCTACACCAAGTGGGAACTTACCGCCAACCTGTCCATGACCTTTTCCGGCCCGGTGCCCAACCTGGGGATCAGCGTGCCGGGGGTCGGCACCTTCGGGGTCATCGGCACGGTGGAGTTCGGCATCAAGGGATCGGGAACCTTTGCCCAGACCTTTGACAAGGACTGCAATGTCACCTGCGCCAGCGAGGTCTGCGTGGGTGTGTACGGCGGCGTCAGCCTGATGGTCGGAGCGCAGCTCGCCGAGGCTGGCGACGATCCCCAGGTGGACGACCCGTTTGGCGGCGAGGTCGGCATCAAAGGAAGCGCCGAGGCCAGCGGCACGGTATGTTATGGCTGCCAGGGCTGGAAGGTACAGGCCTGTGTGGGCGGCAAAATCGAGCTCGTGGCCACGGTCAAGGTCTTTTGGGTGAGCTTTGGCGGGTCGGTGGAGCTCATCGGCGGCCAGACCTGCACACACTATCCGTGAGTTCGTGCGCCGACAGGACACGCGTATGCCTCCTCCTCTGGTCATCGTTGTCGGAATCGGCATCCTGGTATTCATGGGCGTCTTCATCTACGCCCTGTTCCGGGGATCGGCAGACTTTAACAAGGGGCGGGCCGCCCTGTTCCAGGCGCTCGCAGATCAGCTTGGCTTCACCTTTGAGGACACCGACCGCTTTGACTTGCGCAACAAGATACGGGAGTTCGGCGCCATTGGCTTTGCCAACAACAAGGTGGTGCAAGTGGCGCACCGGCGCGAAGGGGAGACGATCTTCTATCTCTTCGACCAGATGAAGGTCTCGATGAGCGGCGCGGCGCAGGGCGGTTTTTATACCATCTGTCTCGCCGAACGCGCCCGGCCCTTTGGCCCGGAGATGATCATCAACGAGGTGGACAACCGGATGGCGGCCAAGATGTCCCGCTCCGTGGGCGCGGCGCGGGCAGGCCTGGCCGCGGTGGAGACCAGGGACACGGCTTTTGACAACCGGTTCGTGGTCTTCGCCGCCCATCCCGGCCAGGCGGCGACCTATCTTTCGCCCCAGGTGCGGCGGATGTTGCTCGCCGAGGCGGCAAAGGTCAAGGCCAACCTGGTGGTGCAGGTCAAAGGCGATCGTTTGGCGGTGCATAACGCCGGCCAAGGCGTGCGCACCATCGGCACGGTCGAAGGGCTCACCGCGCTGTACAACATTGCCCGCCAGCTCGATGCGGCGTGGAGATAACCAAGGCGCACAGAACGCATGACACCCCAAACCGCTCAAAGATTCCTCGTCATCCTGGCCGCGGTGCTCTGCCTGGGCGGGGAGTATCTCTGCCTGGGCGCCGCCCAGGCGTATGCCGAGGGAGAACGCATCCTTTTTGCCGGCCACAACGGCGCCTCGTGGGACATCTGGTCCGTGCGGCCCGACGGCAAGGCCCTGCGCCGCTTGACCACCTGGCCGGGAGACGAACGGCGGCCAGCGCTTCGCCAAGGACGGCTCCTTTACATCAACGGGGAACGGCGGTTGGAGCTGATGGACCTGACGAGCGGCCAACGCCGCTCCCTGCTCGCCACTGAGCCCGGATATCACGATCAGCCGGTGTGGCTGGCCGATGGCAGCTTTCTTTATGTCCAGTACCTGGTCCTGCCCCAGGACAAGAGCAGCATCCACCTGTGCCGCGTCACGGCCGACGGCAAGAATTGGGAGCCGCCGCGCCTGCTCCATGCCCCTGAGCACAACCGCCTCTTTCCCGCCCCCGCCCCCGCGGGCCAGCGCTTCGCCTTCACCGAGGCGATCCGCTCGTCAGCAGGCCTGTATGAGGAAATCGGTATCGCCCGTCTCGAAAACGAAGAGGCAGAACTCCTCACCGACTTCAAGGCCGACTCCTTGCGGCCAGCCTGGTCGCCCGACGGCCGCCGGCTCCTTTTCTGCTCCAACCGTGACGGCAACTACGATATCTGGCTCCTCGACCTCGCCAGCCGCGCCTACCGCCGACTCACCGATCATCCGGCCTACGATTGCGATCCCACCTGGTCGCCCGACGGAGGCAGGTTCGCCTTTATCTCCAGCCGGCAAGGCGGCCGGCGCCTGTGGATCAAACCCATCGACGGCGGTCCGGCCCGGCTTGTCGCCGATATGCCGGCTATGGACCCCGTGTGGACAACCGAACCCGAGCAAGAGGCACGACGACCATGACAACGGTCCTTCACCGCACCCCATCCCTCCCGGCCGTCACCGGCCGCACGGCCACCGCGCTCGCCCTGCTCTTCTTGGGCAGCGCCTTCGGACCAGGCCCGCAACCGGCCGCGGCCGCCCCCGCATCTCCTGCTGTGCACTGCGCGCCCCAGGTCATCACGGCCGGAGAAGAGGCCACCTGTTCCTTCCAACTGCCAGAGCCGGCAACCATCACCGCAACAATGGAAGGACCAGATAGGCTCCCCATCGCCACCCTGGCCAACGGCCAACAGCGGCCTGCCGGAACGGTCTCCCTTACCTGGAACGGCCGGGACGATAGCGGCGCGCCGGTGCCCGACGAGGCATACGGCGTCAATATCGAATTTGTCTGGCCCGACGGAAGCACTGGCCGGACAGCGGCATGGGCGCAGGCGACGGACAGCCGGCTGCCGGTATCGCTCAACGTAACCGAAAAAGAGGACAGCGTGCTGCTCTCCTTTACCTTGCCGGAACCGGCCCGGGTGCGCATCCTGGCCGGAATCCAGAACGGCGGACCACTGCTGCGCACCATTCTGCCCGGCGTTCCCCAAGCCGCGGGGCCGCACCAACTCCGGTGGGACGGCCTTGACGATACCGGCCATGTGCAGGTCAACGCCCTGCCGGGCTGGGGAGCGACCATCACGGCCACGCCCCTGCCGGCCGGCGTGGTGATCGTCCAGGACAACGGCGGCGACTACCTCTCTTACAGTCAACAACAGCGCGGCAACGCGCAGGCGGCCCGCACCTCCCAGGGAGCCCGCCCCACGGTCCGGGGCGCGGGCACGCCGCGTTTCACCGTGCTCGGCCAGCCGGCCGGCGCCCGGACCGCCCAAGGCGCGACCCCGGTCCGGCAGCCCCTGGCCGGCGAGGCGCCGGTTCCGGCCAGCGGCATCTTTGACCTCACCGTTCTCATCGACAAGACCTACCAGGACATCTTCGATCAAACCCGGTTCGAGACCGTGATCTTTATCGACGGCAAACGGTTCGACGAGGAAGAAAACGCCTTTTCGCCCTATACCTATCGCCTGGACACCCGGCGGCTCGCCAACGGGCCCCATCTGGTGACCATCAACCAGGTTGGTCTCACGGGCGAGATAGGCTCCTACTCGTTCACCCTCGACGTCCGGAACTAGCGCCAAAGGGGTACCCCATGAAACGCACATTTGCACCATCCTGCCCGCCCACAGATCAGGAAGAAGAGCGGGCCCGGCAAGGCGGAACAACAAACACGACCGCGCTCCAGGGACTCGCCCTGCTTCTCATCGCCTGCCTCCTGGGCGCGGGCCCGGCGGCAGCGGCCACGGTCCAGCTCACGGCGAGCGAACCGGCGGCCGTCGGCATCCGGCTTGCGGTCACCGTGGAGGCGTCGGCGGCCACCGATCTCTACGGCATGGCCGTGGACGTGGTATACGACCCCGCCTACCTTGCCGTCGAGGATGCGGATCCTCTCACCCCTGGCGTGCAACCCATGATAACGGAAGGGACCGCCCTGAACGAAAACGCCGCCACGCCAACCATTTTGCGGGCCGCCCTGGAAGACGACAAGCAAGGCAGGCTGGTGGTCGGTCTCACCAGGCGCGCCCCCACGGCCAGCGGGGTGGACCTCACCAGCCTCACCGGCCTGTTCACCGTGACCTTTAAGCCGCTCAAGGCAGGCAGCACAGCCATTGCCTTTGCCCGGCCGACCCTGTTCGACAGCCAGCAAAACCCGATCACCGCCGACAGCTGGACCGCCGCGGACCTGGCCATTGTCGGCACCTTGACCATTGGGGTGACCAGCTCGGAACACGGCCGGGTGGAGCCGGAAGGCGAGGTGGCGGTCCTGACCGGCACGGACATGACCTTCGCCATGATCCCGGACACCGGCTTTGTGGTCGCGACCGTGTATATCGACGGGCGGAAAATCGGCCCGCACAACACCTACACCTTTACCAACGTCACGGTGGACCACACGCTGCGCGCCATCTTCCGCCGCCTGCCCGGCGATCTCGACGGCGACGGCGCGGTGAGTCTGGGCGACGCCATTCTCGCCGCCTCGGTGCTGGCCCGCCTGCCAGTGTCGCTTGCCATCCATCTTGACGCCGATGTGAACGCCGACAACCGGATCGGCAACGAAGAGCTGGTCTATATCCTCCATCAACTCGCACAGTAACGCGCGACATGCTGCCCAAACCCTTTTTCTTTACCCTGCTCTGCGGCCTGCTCCTGCTGGGCGCCGCCTCGCCGGCCGCCGCCCTGTTCGATGGTGAGCCAACACCTCTTCCCGCCACCCGGCCTGGGGAAACGAATGCTGAACCCGACCCCACCGTCCCCCTCCCCTACCGCTATCCTGATCCCATCGAT
>WFOD01000011.1 GCA_015488275.1 Deltaproteobacteria bacterium | reverse complement strand
GCCCTTTTGCTGGGCGAGGGCGTGCTCCGCCTGTTCCGGCCAGCGTCGGAGAGTATCGAAAATCTGCCGGCCAATCATCCCGCACGCTGTCTCGATAAATCCGTGGCCGATCGGCTGCCGCGCTTCAAGCCAGGCTGCCGTATTCCTGGCCTTAACATCAACCGTTTGGGATTTCGTGGGCCTGAGCCGCCGGCCGATCTTGGCGCAGTGCGGCGGGTGATGGTGCTGGGTGAATCGGTGGCCTTTGGCTGGGGGGCGAGTTCTGACGACACCACCTTTGCCGGCGTGCTGCAGGATCTGCTCGGTCCCTCGTACTGCGTGCTCAACGCTGGCATTCCATCGCGCACCCTGGGGCAGACGATCAGGTTCTACGACGAGTACGCCAGCCGGTTCGATCCTCAAATCATCGTGCTTTTCTGCGGCTGGAACGATCTTACGAACGCCACCTATCATCCGGCAAAGGTGGCGGCCTGGCTGGCCCGTCAACCCTACCGGCCAGCGTTGCTTGACGATCCGCTCAATTTTTTTCTTGAACGCTCCCGCTTGGCGCTCGCCCTGTACCTCTACGGCGTGCGGCCTTTGCTCGTCTGGCGTAACGAACTCCAGTCCTACAACGAGGAACTTGTGGCCGCCTACCACGCTGAGCTCGCCGCCTTTGTCCGGCGGGAGACCGGGCAGGGCCGCAAGGTGTTCTTGCTCACCTTGCCCACCTACTTGCGGGCCGATATGGGGTTTGTGGAGTTCAACCGGGCGATCAAGGGTGGATATGTGCTGGGAATCTACGCTACCCCTCGCACATGCAAACACTTACACGAAGTGTTCAACAGCATCATCCGCCAGGCCGCCTCAGCGCCCGGCGCCATGCTCGTGGATCTCGATCGACTGTTCCAACGGTTGCCTGCCGCTGAACGGCCGCGGTTCTTTGCCGGAGAAGCGGTGCATTTGAACGACGCAGGCAACGCCCTCATCGCCCGGGAGCTGTACCGGGCCATCCGCCGTGTCGATGGTCTGGCGGTCCCGTCCCAGGAGCCATGATGTGCCGGCGAGAGCAGGACCCAGGAGGAGAGGACGCCGTCACCCGCTCGGTGATGCGCGAGGTTTATCAGGACGCCGAGGCCTACGGCCGGGACCTGTCGCCCATCGTGCCCAACCGGATCAAGGCGGAACTCGTTTTGCGGCACGTGCGGCCGGACGACGAGGTGCTGGACGTGGGCTGCGCCAACGGGCTGCACCTGATGACCGTTGCCGCCCATTGCCGGCGGGCCGTGGGGATCGATATCCACGACGCCATGCTCGCCGTGGCCAGATCCCGGCTGGCCACGGCCGGGGTGGGCAACGTCGCCCTCGCGGCCCAGAGCGCCAGCGCCCTTGGTTTTGCCGATCAGAGCTTTGACCTGGTCTACAGCTTTTCCACCCTGCTCCTCGTGCCCGATATTCAGGGCGCCCTTGAGGAGATCGCCAGGGTGTTGCGTCCCGGCGGTTTGGCCATTCTCGATATCGCCGGTCGTTACAACCTGTCCCACCTTTACCATACCTGGTACTACCGGCGGCACGGCCATTTTGGCGTGAACGCCTTTGGCCATGCGCAGCTCGTGCGCCTGCTGGCCCGGTTGGGACTTGCGATCTGCGAAGAGCACGCCCTTGGTTTTGCCGATCAATGGAAGTACGTGCCCGGCCTGCACCTGTGTAAGTTTCTCGACCGCCTGTTCCACGCTCCAGGTCCCACTGATCTTGACTACCGCCTTTCCAACAGCAGGTGGTGCTTTGCCTTTGCCAACCGCTGGTATGTGGTCTGCCGGAAGGCGGCGGCTGCGGGCCAGGAGACAAGATGACCGATTTTTTTCGTAAAAACATACTGATCGGTTCTGTTGAGGTCCTGGGGCGGATACCCTTGATCTTCACCGTTGGCTGGCTGGCCCGCAGTGTTGGCCCCCAGGCCTACGGCTCCTGGTCGCTGGTGCTTGTGTTCCAAAACATCGTGGCCGCGATCGCCGGTCTTGGCCTGGCGTCGTCGATCTCCAGGCTGGCGTCAGTGGCGGAACCGCAGCGGGCCCAGGGGATGCTGGCTCTCGCCTTTCGCGCTGCGGCGCTCGCCCTCTGCCTCCTGGCGGGGATCACCTGGCTTGGCCGGGAACTGGTGCGGGAAGCTCTGGGATTGCCGCCGGCCTATACCCAACTGCTGGCCGCCGGTCTTCTTCTGGCCGCGGTTTCTGTTGTCGAAGGTCTGCTGGACGCCTTTTTCAAGGCCCGGGAGCAGATCGGCCGCCAGGTGGTGTTTGTCGGTATCCGCACCAGCGCCGAAGTGGCGGCGGTTGCCGCTATCTTCTGGTATCATCTGGTGGGGGTGCCGTCCGCGCCCCGCTGGCTGTTAGCCTATGCCCTGTTGAGCGTGACCATTCGCCTTGCCGGCTACCTGGCGCTCAGCCTGTATGGCGCCGCAAGGGCCGAACTGCCGCCGGCCGGCGAACGCCGGCATTTTCTCCGCTACGGTTTGCCCCTGATCCCCTCTACGATCACCGCCTGGTTCGTCGGCCAGGGAGACCGGCTGGTGCTCGGCCATGTGGTGGGCAAGGCGGAGTTGGGCCAGTACGCCTTTGCCGCCTCCCTGGCCGCCTATCTGGTCTTTCTCGGCTATGCCGTCTATCCACTGCTCCTGCCCCGGGCGAGCCGCTTGTACGAGGCTGGCGACCAGCAGGGGCTTGGCGATTTGTTCGCCACCTGCCAGGCGGTTTTTCTTGTCCTGCTGGCCGTAGCGTTGTGTGTCCTGGCCCTTTTTGCCGGCGATATCGTGCGGCTGACCGCAGGGCCGCAGTTCCTGCCCGCAGGATGGATGTTGGTGGTGCTCGCTGTATCGGTGGGGCTGGAGCAGTTGTTTGGGGTGTACCAGTGGGTGTTTCACCTCTGCAAACGGCCGGTCTGGATCCTCTGGCTGCAGATCCTGTACGCCGGCCTGCTGCTGGGCGCGGTGGCCATTGCCGGCCGGCTGGCGGGCATCGTGGCCGTGCCGTGGGCCGTGCTTGGCGCCACCCTCCTGTTCAACGGCGGCCGGTACTTTCTGGCCGTCCGCTTGCTGCCCTTGCGGG
>WFOD01000010.1 GCA_015488275.1 Deltaproteobacteria bacterium | reverse complement strand
GCGCGGGATACGGTGAACATCGCTGTCGGCGACCATGACCTGCCCATCGTCATCGCAGCCATGAGCTTTGGCTCTCAGGGGGAAAACTCGTTCCGCGCCTACGCCGAGGCGGCGAAAAAGGCCAACATCATCTGCATGAACGGTGAAGGGGGCGAGATCCCGGACATGCTCGGCAAGTACAACAAAAACCGGGGTCAGCAACTCGCCTCGGGCCGGTTTGGCGTGTACATGCGCTTCCTCAACTCGGCGGCCTATCTGGAGATCAAGATCGGCCAGGGCGCCAAACCGGGCGAAGGCGGTCACCTGCCCGGCACCAAGGTCTCGGACATGGTGGCCCAGGCCCGTCACTGCAAGCCGGGCATCACCCTGATCTCGCCCTCCAACCATCACGACATCTATTCCATCGAAGACCTGGCCCAAATCATCACCGAGCTCAAGACCGCCAATCCCCAGGCCAAGGTATCGGTCAAGATCCCGATCACCAGCGGCGTGGGCACCATCGCCATCGGCATCGCCAAGGCCGGCGCCGACATCATCAACCTTTCCGGCTATGAAGGCGGCACGGGCGCGGCGCGCGAACACGCCAAGCGGTTCGTCGGCCTGCCGGCTGAGATCGGGGTGGCGGAGGCGCACAAGGCCCTGCTCGAATCCTGCCTGCGGGACGACGTTGAACTGTGGGTGGACGGAGGGATGCGCTCCGGCGCCGACGTGGTAAAGATGATCCTTCTAGGCGCCAACCGGGTAGGCATGGGCACCGTCGCCCTCATGGGCGTGGGGTGCATCAGTTGCGAACGGTGTCATCTGGACCGCTGTCCGCGCGGCATCTCCACCCAGCTCCGCAGCAAGGCGGACGCCGAACAACGGGGGGTGAAAGGCTTCTCGCCCAGGGACACCGAAGAAGAGGCCGAAAACCTTGCCCGGTTGCTCAGAGCCATTGGCGACGAAATACGGATGCACACCGCGGCCCTGGGCGCCAGTAACTTGCAGGACCTGGTGGGCCGCACCGATCTCCTGGTCCAAACCCGCCTCACCGACCGGATCGCAGTGGACGACCTCCTGGCCGAACCGGCGGAGATCTGCAACCCTGAACTCTATCTCATGCCGCAGGTGATCCGCAAACCCCTCAACCATCTCACCACCCTGGTCGCCGATCTGGCCATGCAGCGGTTCAAGGCGGGGCGGGAAGCGGTCCACTTCAGCGAGGAGCACGTCCGCTCCACCGACAGGGCGGTGGGCACCTATCTCGCCGGCGCCATTGTCAGGGAGCTGGGGCCAGAGGCCCGTCATCGCGCCCGGCTCTCTTTGCGCTCGTCCGTGCCGGGGAACGGTCTTTGCGCCTTCAACACCGAACACCTTGACGTGCTGGTGGAGGGCGGCGCGCAGGACGGCGCGGCCAAGGGCGCCTGCGGCGGCCAGCTCGCCGTGCTCAAGGGGCGCAACCTGCGCGGCACCCTGATCGACGGTTCGGTGGGCAAGAGCTTTGCCTACGGCGCTATTGGCGGCACCCTCTTCGTCCAGAACATGGCCGATTCGCGGGCCTGCATCCGGATGAGCGGCGCGGACGCGGTGTTCGGCGGCAGGATCACCGCGCCGGTGCGGGACGAATTGGGCAACATCGCCAGCCGCGCACACTTAAAGGGATTCGCCTTTGAATATATGACCGGCGGCCGCGCCGTGGTGCTTGGCGATCCCGGACCGTGGATCTGCGCCGGCATGACCGGCGGCGTTATCTACCAGTGCCTCTACCCCGAATTCGGCTTCGACCGCAAGGCCCTGCGCCGACGGCTGGCCCGGGGCGCCAACGTGACCATCGAGCGGGTGGATGGACGCGGCGTGGGCGATATCCAGGAACTGCTGGGGCGTTATGTGGAGCTTTTGCGCGAGGGCTTTCAAGAAAGCGAGGCCGAGGCGGTGGAGCGTCTCATGGCCGAGGCGGCCAACCGTTTTGTGCGCATCGTGCCCAAGGCCCTGCGGCCGCCCTCTGCCGAGTGAGCCAGCTCTATTGCATGGCAAAAAGTCCCGATATCGTTTGCCTTCATCCGTCCTCTTGGAATACAATCCGGGATCGGGAGCGAAGGAAACCGCCACGTAAAGGGACGATCCACCCATGACCGACCAAGAGACCGTCCGCGCCCTGCTTGCGCGGCTGCGGGCCGGAGAGCGGCTGACGCCCGCGGAACTCGACTTCCGGGGCGCATCGCTACGTGGTGAAGATCTCTCGGGCCTGGAGCTGGCCGGCGCTGACTTCACCGACGCCGATCTCTCGGACGCCACCCTTGACGGCGCCCATCTGTTCAAGGCCAAGCTCGATAACGCTAGCCTGGTGAACGCCACCCTTGGCGGGGCCGAACTCACCGGCGCCTCCCTCTGCCGGGCCAATCTCGAGGGGGCGCGGGGGTTTGGCTGCGGCTTCGGCATGGCCAATCTCTCCAACGCCAAACTCTTGGGAGCCGACTTTTCACATTCCACCTTTACCAAGGCCAAACTCACGGGAACCGACCTGCGCACCGCGCTCCTGGAGCGCAGCCGGCTGCGGGAAGCGGATCTGCGCAACGCGGACTGTACGGGCGCCGACCTGCGTCAGTGCGACCTGGCCCTCACCCAGGTAAACGGCGCGATCCTCGACAACGCCGACCTGCGGGGCGCCCGCCTGCGCCGGATGAGCGGCTTTGAAAGCGCCCGCTGGTATGGCACCGACATCCGCGACATCAACTTTGCCGGCGCCTATCGCCTGCGCCGGTTCGTCATCGACCAGAACTATCTGCGGGAGTTCCGGGAGAGCAGCCGGTTGGCCGCAGCTCTGTACCGCATCTGGTGGCTGACCAGCGACTGCGGCCGCTCCATGACCAGGTGGTGCCTGTGGATCCTTGCCTTCGTCAGCCTGTTCGCCTGGCTCTACACCCTGTGCGAGGTGGATTACGGCAAGTACGACAACTGGATCGGCCCGTTTTACTATTCCGTGGTCACCATCACCACTCTGGGATACGGCGACATCGTTCCCGCCTCTCCCGCCGCACGCATCATCGCCATGATCGAGGTGGTGTTCGGCTACATCATGCTCGGCGGCCTGCTGTCGATCTTCACCAACAAGATGGCCAGAAGGGGAGATTGATGTTCCATTTCTTCCGACGCAAGAAAAAGAAAGACCCGCGCGAAGAGCTCAAGGATCTGCTCGGCTCCTTCGAACTGCCCTGCTTTCCCAACGCGGCGATGAACGTCCTTTCCATGCTGCGGGACCCCGAAACGCCGCTCACCGAGATCGCCGCCGAGATCGAGCTCGACCCTGGGATGCACCTCAAGATCCTGCGCATGGTCAACTCCGCTGGCTTTGGCCTGGCGCAAAAGGTGAGCAACCTGCACCACGCGGTGACCATCATGGGCCGCTCCCGCTTGGAATCCCTGGTACTCACCTTTGCCGTCTCCCAGACCATGCCGCCAAAAATCGAATGCATGAAGATGGCCGAATTCTGGCTCGGCTCGGCCCGCCGCGCCTGCTTGGCGCGGATCCTGGCCCAGGACATGCATGCGGCCACCCAGGCGGAGGCATTTACCGCCGGCCTGCTCCAGGACATGGCCATTCCAGTGATCGCCCAGGCCAAGCAAAAGATCTACAAGGGGCTCATCCGTAAGTGGCACGCTGATCCCGAAGCCGATCTCGCGGCCATGGAGCGGGAGCTCTTTGGCTACGACCATGCCGCAGTGGGAGGACTCATGGCCGAAGACTGGGGCCTGCCCGACTACCTGGTCAACGCCATCGCCGGCCACCACGACCTGACAAAGGACTCGCCGGCCGAACCAGCGGTGCGCCTGGTATCGCGGCTCAAGTACTTTGAGCATGACGATGGCGTGGAACAGCTTCTCCAGCATGCGGAACAGGACTACGGTCTTTCCCGCGCCAAGGTCACGGCCATGCTGGCCGAAGCGTTCGAGCACGCCCGCCAGTTCGCCAAGCTCTTTGATTAACAGTCCGTCGAAAGGGGGGCTGCCCGGCCGCGCCGCTTGCCTCGCTGTGTTTTACGATGCAACAAAATCAGCGGCGGCATGTCATAATCGCTGTAACCGCTCTCAACACCCAATCCCCAAGAGGTAACGCATATGACAAAAAAACGTGTCGCTTCCATCAGTCCGTCGAAAAAGTCATCCCTGACTTTTTCGACCACGGTTGGCCAAAACAAAGTTTCGACCAACCTCACGAATTCCTTGGCTCCTTTTCGGATATTCCTTGGGCACGGCCCGGTTCAGTCCGTCTCCCTGGCGCCTTCGGCACGGCGGTCGGCTGGACAAACACAAAAAGAGCCGGCGGAATTCGGCCCCACGTCCCTGTGCCGCACACAGCCCGTTTTTCAACGGGCTGCTATCCTGTTGCAGGTTCTCATCCTCGCCCTGTTCTTTGCGCCCGCCGCCTTGGCCCGGCCGGTGCCGGCGAGCTTCGCCGACCTGGCGGAAAAACTCTCGCCCACTGTGGTCAACATCTACACCACCCAGGTGATCAAAACGCCGCCCTGGCAGAACGAGCTGTTCGAAAACGAGCTGTTCCGCCGGTTCTTCGGCTTTCCCCAGGCGCCACGCCGGCATCCCCAGGAGCTGAAGCGCACGAGCCTGGGATCGGGCGTCATCCTGTCTCCTGACGGCTATATCGTGACCAACAACCACGTGGTGGAAGACGCGGACGAGATCAGCGTCAAGATCGCCAATCACGACGAGTATCCCGCCAAAATCGTGGGCCGCGACCCCAAAACCGACATCGCGCTGATCAAGATCGACCCCAAAGAACCCCTTCCCGCGGCGGAATTCGGCGATTCAGACGCCCTGCGCGTCGGCGACTGGGTGATCGCCATCGGCAACCCGTTCGGCTTTGAACACACGGTGACCGCAGGCATTGTATCGGCCAAGGGCCGCTATTTGGGCAGCTCCACTTACGAAAACTTCATCCAGACCGACGCCTCGATCAACCCAGGCAACTCGGGCGGGCCGCTGTTCGACATGCAAGGCCGCATGGTGGGCATCAACACGGCGATCTACAGCCGCAGCGGCGGCAATGTGGGGCTCGGATTCTCCATTCCGGCCAATATGGTCAAGACCGTTGTCGAACAGCTCAAGGAGACCGGCAAGGTGAGCCGCGGTTGGCTCGGGGTGATGATCCAGCACGTGACGCCAGAGCTGGCCGACCAGTTCGGCCTCGACCATCCGATGGGCGCCCTGGTGGGCGAGGTGACGCCGGACAGCCCGGCGGAGAAGGGCGGCCTCAAGCCAGGAGACGTGATCATCAAGTTTGGCGACAAGACAATTGAACAGATGAACATGCTGCCCGCCATCGTGGCCCAGACGCCAGTGGGCACCAGGGTGAAGATCGAAGTGGTGCGGGACGGCAAGCGCAAACAGCTCACCGTGACCATTGGCAAGCTGGACGAAGAGAGCGGCGGCGCCGCCGGCGGCCGGATCAAAAAACGCCTCGGCCTCACGGTGCAGGAGATCACCCCGGACCTGGCCGAATCCATGGGCCTGGATATCAAGAAAGGCCTGATCGTCACCGATGTGGAGCCAGACTCAGCGGCCGCCGAGGCGGGCCTGCGCCGCGGCGACATCATTCTTGAAGTCGGCCGCCGGCCGGTCAAGAGCGTTGACGAGTTCACCGAGGCGGTGCGGGAGTCGCGCGGCGCCCTGCTCCTGCTGGTCGAGCGTGACGGCCATACCCGTTACGTGGTGATCAAACGCAAACAGAAGTGAGCCGTTACGGATATCCCTCCTCTTGCCCCAAACAAAAACGTCCGCCAAGCACGGTGTGCTGCTTGGCGGACGTTTTTTATAACAGCTCCGTTGAAAATGGGCTGCTAGCAGCCCGTGGACGTGCCGCCGAACTCCGCCGACTCTTTTTGTGTTTCCCCGTGCGCTTCCTCCCGGTCGCGCTGGCGCAGAATCGCGTCCGCCTGGCGCACCGCCTCCACCGCCCGGCGGATCGCCTCCTCGTCCTTGATCCCAGGCGCCTCCTCTACCCCGGAGTTGATATCCACGGCAAAGGGGCGCACCATCTGCACCGCCACTGAGACGTTGGCCGGCGTCAATCCCCCGGCCAGGATCACCGGTCCTGGCGGCCGGTTGTGCTCCACCAACTGCCAGTCGAACACCTCCCCTGTGCCGCCCGCCTGCCCCTTGGCGTAGGTATCGAGCAGAAAACCAGCCACGTTGCCGTAATAGGGGCCATACTCCACCAGGCCAGCGGCCAGCCGATCGGCTGAGATACGGAAGGCCTTGAGCACCCGCACGGAAAGACGCTTGCACACCGCGGGAGACTCCTTGCCGTGAAGTTGCACCACGGTAAGGCCGCAGTAGTTGACCAGCTCCTCGATGTACTCCACATCCTGGTCAACGAACACGCCCACCGCATCGACGAAGGGCGGCAGGGAGGCGACGATATCGCGCACCGCCTCGGGCGTCACCTTGCGCGGGCTCGCTTCGGCAAAGATGAAGCCCACGGCGTCCGCGCCAGCGGCCACAGCCGCGCGGGCGTCAGCCGGCCGGGTGATGCCGCAGACCTTGATCCGCGTCCGATCGTGCTGCATGATCTTCACCCAATCTCCCGGCCCGCGGCCCGCAACCGCGCCAGGGCCTCCGCTGGATCGGCCGCCCGCATCAGGGTCTCGCCGATGAGCGCCGCGGTGACGCCGGCCTCGGCCAGACGGCGCATGTCCGCCTCGTCGCGGATGCCCGATTCGCTCACCAGGGGGATTTCGGCCGGCACGCGCTCTTGCAGCCGAAAGGTAGTGGTCATATCCACCTCAAAGGTGCGCAGGTTGCGGTTGTTGACCCCGATCAGCCGGGCCCCGGCCGCAAGCGCTGTCTCCACCTCGGCCTCGTCGTGCACCTCGGTCAGGGCGTCGAGGCCAAGTTCCGCCGCAAGCTGCAAAAAATCACGCAGTTGGACCGGATCGAGAATGGCGACGATAAAGAGCACCGCATCCGCGCCCCACAACACTGCCTCGCGGATCTGGATCTCATGGATGAGAAAATCCTTGCGCAACAGGGGCAGGTCCACCTCGGCCCGCACCTGGGCAAGGTAGGCCAGGGACCCCTGGAAAAAGGCCTCATCGGTGAGCACCGACATGGCGCTTGCGCCACCGGCCGCATACCACCGGGCGATACGGCAGGGATCAAAGTCTGGCCGGATCAACCCCTTGGAAGGCGAGGCCTTTTTGGCCTCAGCGATGATCGCCGCCGGCCCATCGGCCACCAAGGCGGCGGCAAAGGGCCGCGGCGGCCCCACCTCACACTCGGGCTCCCGCAATCCGTGGCGCAGAAGGCGCGCCACTTCCTCCTTTTTGCGCGCCACAATGGTATCGAGGATCGTCATGCCCGCTGCTCCTGGCAGAAGGCCACAAGCCGGTCGAGGCAACGCAGGGCCGCGCCCGAGTCGATGGTGGCGAGCGCCAGCCGCACGCCGCTGGCAAGATCTTGCGCCTGACCGGCGGCCATGAGGGCGGCGCCGGCGTTCAACGCCGTCATCTCCCGCCGCGCGCCGGGCTCACCGCCAAGGATCGCCCGCACCTGTTCAGCGGCGGCGACAGGATCGTCGGCGCCGCTGATCGCCTTCCGTTCGGCCCGCGTCAAGCCCACGTCCTCAGGCACGACGCTCCAGGTCGTTACCTCGCCGTTCCTCCATTCGCTCACCTTGGTCGCACCGGTGACCGTGAGTTCGTCCATATTGCCCTCGCCGCAGACCACCAGGGCCCGGCGGGCGCCGAGCCGGCCGAGGACCGCGGCCAGGGGCTCGGTCAGCTCGGATGCGAACACGCCCATCACCTGCACATTGGCGCCCGCCGGATTGGTCAACGGGCCAAGGACGTTGAAAATCGTGCGGATGCCAATCTCGCGGCGCGGGCCAATGGCGTGCTTCATTGCCGGATGGAGCTTGGGGGCGAACAAAAAGCCGATGCCCACCGTGCGGATCGCTGTGGCCACGGCCGCGGGCCCCAGATCCAGATCCACGCCCAGGGCCTCGAGCACGTCGGCAGAGCCGCAACGGCTCGATATGGACCGGTTGCCGTGCTTGGCCACCGGCACCCCGGCGCCGGCGACCACAAACGCCGCTGTAGTGGAGACGTTGAACGTGCCGCTCTGATCGCCTCCCGTGCCGCAGGTATCCACCAGGATCTCGCCCACGCCGGTCACATCGATGCGGGTGGCGCACTCGCGCATCACCCGGGCCGCGCCGGTGATCTCCTCCACGGTCTCGCCCTTGACGCGCAGGGCGGTGATACAGGCCGCGATCTGCGCCGGCGTGGCCTCGCCGGTCATAATCTCGCGCATCACCGCGGCCATGCTCGCCTCGTCCAGGTCCTGCCCCGCCACCAAGCGGGCGATCGCCTCTCGTATCATCTTGACATTACCTCAGGAAATGGAAGCCGCACAACGCCAAGCTCACCGGCCGCCGGATGACGGGCACGGCAGATTGATGAGGAACTGTTTCATCTCGAAGCCTCAACAAACCAGACTCGCCTGCGGTTAGGCGATCGGGTGAAGCGACTTGTTATGTGTCTTTAGTTATTACATTGCCTTCCATACGGGGTTATTTCTGTATGCGCCGTTAATCCAGGGAAGGCATCCCGTAATTGCCTTGCTCTTTCTCGATGACGTTGCGCTATTTCTTGTTCCCCTGTACGTTCTAACACCAAAGCATAATCATCCAGCAGGTCAGCATACCCAAGAGGATCCTGGGTTTCAGCTTGGATTTCTTGTAAAATAGGCATTAAACGTTCGAAATATTTTTTTGCCTTGATATACTTTTTTTGGGCGATACTCATCCGTGCTAACTCAACAAGTGGCATCCAGCGCGGCCCGCCACTTTTGACATCTAATTCAAATGCCTCTTCCAAGGCCTTCTCAGCTTCTTCCCAATCGCACATGACCCCGGAAGCCCTTCCGTATTCATATCGCAACATAGAAATGATTCTTGTATCGGCGTTTCCCATCATGGCATTTCCCCATGCTCGGCTAAAATACATTCTTGCATTCGCCCAGTCATTTGCCTCGAGCGCCTTTATTGCAGCATTATAATAATTCTCAGCAGTTTTTAGATTTATCATATAATGCGCACATCCAGTAAGCAGAATCAGAAATACAGCTACTGAGAATAATTTTATCTTCATCTCTTCCCCTTCTTATTGTTTTTTCACACAACGCCACTCACTATCGCCACAGCGCCGCATAGTCGGGCGCAATGAAGTTCGCCAACAGTCGGCCACCTTGGGGGGTCATGATCGACTCGGGATGAAACTGCACCCCTTCCACCGGCAACTCGCGGTGGCGCAGGCCCATCAGCTCGCCTTGATCGGTACGGGCCGTGATCTCCAGGCACGCAGGGAGCCCCTCCTCGGCCACAAGCAACGAATGGTAACGCATGGCCTCGAACGGACTGGGCAGGCCGGCGAACACCCCCCGGCCATCGTGATGCACCGGGCTGGTCTTGCCGTGCATCAGCCGGCCGGCGCGCACCACCCGGCCGCCAAAGGCCACGCCAATAGACTGATGGCCCAGGCAGACGCCAAGGATGGGAATGCGGCCGGCAAAATGGCGGATAACCGCCACGGAAACTCCCGCCTGCTCCGGCGTGCACGGCCCAGGGGAGATCAACAGGCGCGCCGGGGCCAGGGCCTCGATCTCCGCCAACGAGATCTCATCGTTGCGGAACACCTTGATCGCCAAAGGAGACGCCAGGCCGGCGGCCTGCCGCTGCAGCACCTGCACGATGTTGTAGGTAAAGGAATCGTAGTTGTCGATGACCACGAGCACGGCTCACAAACCTCTCTCAGCCAATTCCACCGCCCGGCGCATCCCTTTGGCCTTGTTGATCGTCTCCTGATACTCCCGCTCCGGATCAGAGTCGGCCACGATTCCCGCGCCGGCCTGCACCCATAGGTCATCGCCCTGCATGACGAGGGTGCGGATGGTGATGCACAGGTCCATGTTGCCGCCAAAGCCAAAGTAGCCCACCGCGCCGGCGTACGGCCCACGCCGCTCCGGCTCCAGCTCCTCGATGATCTCCATCGCCCGGATCTTGGGCGCACCGCTCACCGTGCCGGCCGGAAAGGTGGCGCGCAACACGTCGAACATGTTCTTTCCCGCCGCCAACCGGCCGTGCACGCCAGAGACGATATGCATCACATGGCTGTAGCGCTCGATGACCAACAGGTCCCGCACCTCCACCGAGCCTGGCTCGGCCACCCGTCCCACGTCGTTGCGGCCAAGATCCACCAGCATGAAGTGTTCGGCCCGCTCCTTGGGATCGGCAAGGAGCTCTTCTTCCAAGGCCCGGTCTTCCGCTTCGGTCTTGCCCCGCGGCCGGGTGCCGGCAATGGGCCGCACCTCGATATCGCCATCCTCGAGCCGCACGAGGATCTCAGGCGAGGAGCCAATAAGATGCAGGTCGCCGAGGCGGACAAAGAAGAGATAGGGACTCGGATTGATATGCCGAAGGGCCCGGTAGAGGAGGAAGGGATCGAGATCGGTCTTGGTATGGAACCGCTGGGAGAGCACCACCTGAATGATATCGCCGGCCCGGATGTACTCCTTGGCCCGCTCCACCATCCGGTGGAACTGCTCGCGCTCCATGTTGGAGGTAAATTCGTGGGAGCGCTCCGAACGCACCGGACTGGTCGCCGCCTCGGGCAAAGGGGAGCGGATGCGGCCGACAGTCTCGTCGATCGCCGCCACGGCCCGGTCAAAGGCCGCATCCCTATCAACGCCCGGCTGCAGGGAAACGCACTCGACGATGAGCAGGCGCTGCTTCAGGTTGTCGTGCACCAGGACGGTGCGGGGAATCATGAACGAGCTGTCGGGAAAGGCGGCAACGGGCGGCAAGGTGGCGGGCAAGCGCTCCATGAACCGCACCATGTCGTAGCCAAGGAACCCCACTGCGCCGCCAAAAAAGCGCGGCAACTCCTTGGGCACCGCCACGGTGTACGAGCAAAGCAGCTCCTCCAGCGCCTGCAAGGGATCGCCGCGCACCGTCCGCCGCTCGCCATGCCGTTCCACGACCGCCTTCTCTCCCCGGCTGGTGAACGTGGCCAGGGGATGAAGGCCGATGAACGAGTACCGCCCCCACTCCTCTCCTCCCTCGAGGCTTTCGAGCAAAAAGGCGTGCGGCTCGCCGAGGGCCACTTTGGCGAACACGGTGAGCGGTGTATCGAGATCAGCAATGATCTCCCGGCATACCGGCACGAGATCGCCCCGCTCGGCGGCGGCGTGAAAGGCGTGACGATCCGGAACGAGCATGACGTGAAGACAGGCTAACAGGGGAGGCCGACCGGCGGCGCAAAAAAGGCCATGCCAGGAAGAACCTTCCCCGCATGGCCTGGCAACGACAGGTTACGGCCGGCCGACAACGATCGCGCACTGCGCACAGGACTGCCCGATTCCTCCATGATTCCGTTCAGGCAGCGTCCTGCATCGAGGCGATGAAGGCGTTGACCCGGCGGGTCAGGCGGGAGACCTTGCGCGAGGCGGTGTTGCGGTGAAACGTCCCCTTGGAGGCGGTGCGATCGATGAGGCGGACGGCCTCTGCAAGCGCGGCCTTGGCCTCGTCCACCGACGAGGCGGCGATGGCCGCTTCCACCTTGCGGACCGCGGTCTTCACCCGGCTCTTGTTCATCCGGTTGCGCATCCGGCGCTTCAAGCTCTGTTTATGCCGCTTAAGGGCTGACTTGTGGTTTGCCAAGGCGACTGCTCCTTAATACGTAAATATCTTCTGAGAAAATTGATGAAGACGGTTATCTTCCCGCTGACAGACGCAGCCTGCCTACGCTCGCCCTGCCAGCAGAAAAGGCCTTACAAAAGAAAATTGGGAGTGTACCGCCTGGGACAGGCCATGTCAAGGGAATTTCCCCCTCTCTGAAGAGGATGGCCAGGCCCGTATTTTTCCCTAACGCTTTTCCTTGCCTTCGCCCCCATTTGTGGTGTTTAATCAAGAAAAACTCTCAATCCAGGCCTGGACAGGGACGCCGCCAAACCTCTACGCCGGTTCGCCACCACTTCTCTTTTTCGATGTATGACATCCTCAAGGCCCTCCGCTGGCAAGACATCGCCGACATCGTCATCGTCGCCTTTCTCATCTATCGTTTGATCCTTCTCATCCGCGGCACCCGCGCCGTGCAGATGGTGCTGGGCATCGCGGTGATCGTCGTCGCCTACTTCGCGGCTCGTGAGCTCGAGTTCATGACCCTTTACTGGCTGCTCGGCACCTTTTTGAGCTCGCTTTTCCTCATCATCATCATCGTTTTCCAGCGCGATATCCGCCGGGCGCTCACAAGCGTGGGCCAGACCCCCTTCTCCCGTCCCTCGGACGACGCCACGGTGATGATCGAGGCGGTGGTGGCGGCCGCCGCCGAGATGGCCCGCCGCAAGACCGGAGCGCTCATCGTCATTGAGCGGGAGACCGGCCTCAAGGACTACTTCGAGTCGGGCCAGCGCATCGACGGCCTGATCAGCCGGGATCTCCTGCTCGCCATCTTCCACACCGGCTCGCCCCTGCACGACGGCGGGGCGGTGGTCCGCGGCGACCGGCTGGCCTACGCCCGCTGCCTTATGCCCCTTTCCAAGAACCCCTATATCAGCAAACGGCTCGGGACCCGGCACCGGGCGGCCATCGGCATCTCCGAGGAGACCGACGCCGTAGTCGTCGTGGTCTCCGAAGAAACAGGCGCTGTCTCCTTGGTGCAACATGGCGCCATCACCACCAACCTGGACGAGAACGCACTGCGTAGCCGGCTGCGGGCCATCTTCGCCCCGCCGGAGCGGCCACTCCAACTATGGAAAACCTGGCGCAACAGATCCTAAGACTCCTCACTCCCCGCAACTGGTCCAAAGACCTGGGCTTAAAGCTCGTCTCCCTGTTCTTTGCCGTTTTTCTCTGGTATTTCGTGGTCGGTGAAGACAAGGTGGACATGAACCTGCTCGTCCCCATCGAGATCGTCAACCTGCCGCGCGATCTCGTGATCTCCAACCAGTACAAAAAAGAGCTGGACGTGACCGTCTCCGGCTCGCGCAGCCTGATCCGCTCCCTTTCCCGCCGTGAGCTGACCCGCACCGTGGATCTCTCCAAGGCCGAGCCTGGCACGGTGATCATCCGCAACACCCCGGACTCCATCTCCCTGCCGCGGGGCATCCGGGTATTGCGCATCCAGCCCACCCATCTGGTCTTCACCATCGACCGGCTGATCGAAAAGACCCTCACGGTCAAGCCGTCGGTCATCGGCCAGCCGGCGCCAGGCTTTCGCTTGGCCAGCGTGCGCCTGGCGCCAGACAGTATCCATCTCACCGGCCCTCAGACCCTGCTCGGCCCCATCCCCTTTCTCGCCACCGTGCCCATTGACGTGAGCGGTCTTGACCGGACCACAACGATCGAGACCCACCTGGATCTCACGCCAGAGTTGGCCGAACTCATCGGCGAGTCCCTGGTGACCGCCCGGTTGGAGATCCGCCAGGAATACACGACCAAGCGATTCGAAGGGCTCAGCCCTCGGGTGGTCAACGCGAAAGAAGGCTTCGGTTATCTCCTCACCCCGCCCGCCGTGGCCTGCGAGCTGCGGTTTCCCGCCGCCCTGGCCGACAACCCGCCAGACAAGCTGGTCACCCTGTCGGTGGACGTTGACAATCTGCCGCCAGGCCGGCATGTTATTCCTGTGGATGGCAAGGCCAGCGCCGATATCGCGATCCTGGCCATCCAGCCGGCCGAGGTGCGGGTGGACGTGAGCCCGGTAATCGCGCCGCCCCACCCCCTCAAGATCAGAAAGAAACCTCCTGCCCCAAAAAGGACGAAAAGGACGGGACCATAGCAGCCCGTTGAAAAACGGGCGGTGGGCGGTAACCGTGGGTCGAAAAAGCCAGGGATGGCTTTTTCGGCGGACTGCGGACTAAAGAGGAGCCGGCCCGCCGTTGGCGCGGCCCCCCCCGGCGCACCCCGCCACCACACAACACAGACACGGCGCCCCTGGCGCCCTGGGAGGAAGATGCACCATGCGACGACTCTTTGGCACCGACGGCGTACGCGGCGTGGCCAACGTCTATCCCATGACCACGGAGATCGCCATGCAGATCGGCCGCGCCATCGCCTTTCTTGTCAAGGACCAACGGCACGGCCACCGGATCGTCATCGGCAAGGACACCCGCCTTTCCGGCTACATGATCGAAAACGCCCTGGCCGCCGGTATCTGCTCGATGGGCGTGGACGTGCTCCTGGTGGGCCCCCTGCCCACACCGGGTATCGCCTTTATCACCACCTCGATGCGGGCCGACGCCGGGGTGATCATTTCCGCCTCCCATAACCCGTTCCAGGACAACGGCATCAAGATCTTTGCCCGGGACGGCTTCAAGCTGCCAGACGAAAAAGAGGCCGACATCGAAGACCTCATCTTTTCGCAGAAGATGGCCGCCCTGCGGCCCGTGGCCGACGAGGTGGGCAAGGCGGCCCGCATCGACGACGCGCGCGGCCGCTACATCGTCTTTTTAAAACATACCTTTCCCGCCAAGTACACTCTCGAAGGGGTGCATATCGTGCTCGATTGCGCCCACGGCGCCACCTACGGCGTAGCGCCCCACGTGTTCGCCGAACTGGGGGCCAAGGTCACCTGCCTGGGGGTGGAGCCGGACGGCACCAACATCAACGAGGAATGCGGCGCCCTCTTTCCCCAGCGTATGGCGCAGACGGTGCGGGAACAGGGCGCGGATCTCGGTATCGCCCTGGACGGCGACGGCGACCGGGTGATCATCGCCGACGAACGGGGCGAGATCGTGAACGGCGACCGGATCATGGCGATCTGCGCGGCAGACATGCTGGCGCGCAAAAAGCTGCGCCGCAAGACCTTGGTGGCCACGGTGATGAGCAACATCGGCCTGGAGGTGACCATGCGCCGGCTGGGCGGCAAGCTCGTCCGCACCAAGGTGGGCGATCGCTACGTGGTGGAGGAGATGCGCCGCAACCGCTACAACTTTGGCGGCGAGCAATCGGGCCATCTGATCTTTCTCGATCACATCACCACTGGAGACGGCATCCTCGCCGCCCTCCAACTCCTGGCCGTAATGCACAAGCGCAACCGCCCGCTCTCCGAGCTGGCCGCCATCATGGAACCCTATCCCCAGGTGCTGAAAAACGTCCGGGTATCGCGCCGAATCGATCTTGAGAGCCATAAGGAATACACCGAGACGCTGGCCGCCCTGACGGCGGAACTGGGCGAAGACGGCCGCATCCTCGTGCGGCCGTCGGGCACCGAACCGGTGATCCGGGTCATGGTCGAAGGCACGGATCAGAGCCGGATCGACCAGATGGCCAACGAGCTATGCCGGGTGATCGAGGATCTGGACCGGTGAATCCCAAGGGGTCCACGCCATGCGGGCAAAGCGTAACTGGTCACGGGGTTGCTCCTTTGTATGCCGAAGTCGCGACCTCGCGGACCGGGCATCTGGTTGCAGGGCGCCCCAGATGCAAGGAAGAGGCAGGCGCCGCGTACTGGGAGCGCGCCAGTGGCCGCCTTGTCATACCTTCGGCGAGGGCAGAGGCGGGCCACAAGCCCAGGGCGTCGGCCTTGGAAGCGCAAACCGGCGCTGCCAGGCGGGCTGATGACGCCGCAGATGGGGTGCCCTGTGACCAGATACGGCAAAGCTCCGGCGGCCAGGGCCGCGACAAAGGCGGGCATGAAAAAGGTACGGCTCGATAAACTGCTCGTCGAGCGCGGCCTGGCCGCTACCCGCTCGCGGGCCCAGGCCCTGATCGCCAGCGGCCTGGTACGGGTCGCCGGCAGGCCGGCGGAGCGGGCCGCGACCCTGGTGCCCCCAGACGAGGAAGTCACCCTCCTGGGAAGCGGTTGTCCATACGTCAGCCGTGGCGGCCTGAAACTGGCCGCCGCCCTGGACGGATTCGCCGTTGATGTCACCGGGCTTGTTTGCGCCGATATCGGCGCTTCCACCGGCGGCTTCACCGACTGCCTGCTCCAACGCGGCGCTGCGCGGGTCTACGCCATTGACGTGGGATACGGCCAACTCGCCTGGAAACTCCGGCAAGACGAACGGGTAGTGGTCATGGAGCGGACCAACGCCCGCTACCTCACGCCGGACGACCTGCCCACCCCCATCGACCTGGCGGTGATCGACGCCTCGTTCATCTCGCTGCGCCTCCTCTTGCCGCCCCTGCCGCCCCTCTTTGCCGGCCCGGCCAGGATCATCGCCCTCATTAAACCGCAGTTCGAGGCTGGCCGGGAGCAGGTGGGCAAGGGGGGCATTGTCCGTGATCCCGCGGTGCAACGGACCGTCATCGATCAACTGGCCGCCTTTGCCGCTGATCTTGGCCTCCACGACAACGGCGTCCTTCCCTCACCCATCCAAGGCGCCAAGGGCAACCAGGAGTTCTTATGGTATCTTTCCGCCAACTCCTCGCACTCACCGTCATCTTCGTCACCGGCGCGGCAAGCGGAGCCATCGGCCAGCCTCCCGCCAGAGCCGGCCTTGTGATCGCGGACTTTAGCCGCGGCCTGGGGCCGGAATGGCGAGAAAAGAGCTTTGTGGGCAACACGCTTTACGAGGTGGTGCGCCTGGCGGACGGCCGCGCCGTGCTCCAGGCCACGAGTCGGGCAAGCGCTTCAGGACTGGTGCTGGAGCGCAAGCTTGATCTCAAACGCTATCCCATTCTGGCGTGGAGTTGGAAAATAGACCACGTGTTGGCCAAGGGCGACGCGCGGACCAAGGCGGGCGACGACTACGCGGCGCGGATCTACATCGTCTTCCCCGGCACCTTTTTCTGGCAGACCAAGGTGGTGAACTATATCTGGGCCAACCGCCTGCCCAAGGGCGAGATGATCAAGAACCCCTATACCGGCAACGTGGTGATGATCGCCGTGGAGTCGGGCGACGAGCGGGCAGGCGAATGGCTGACCGAGCGGCGGCATGTGCTCGACGACTTCCGCCGGGCCTTTGGCCGGGAACCGCGCGCCGCCAAGGCCATCGCCATCATGACCGATACGGACAACACGAAAGAAAGCGCCACCGCCTGGTACGGCGCCATCCGGCTGCTGCCCGCTCCTGTCCGGTGAGAAACCGACTGGTTACGAGGGTGCTCCTTCGTATGCCGAAGCCGCGTGTAGCGTAGAGCGCTACCAGCGACGGCCCACAACGACTAGCAGGGTCGCCGCCGCCATACGACGAGGCCGAAATCGAGTTCACTTGCGTTACGGCCCGCACTCTATCTGACCTTACGGCCTTTTCCGATCCTGCTTGACGCATCGGGTTACCCCTCAACGCCGGGCCGGCGAAAGCAAATTTCTATCACCTCACCCGCTTCAACGGCCGCATACAAGAGGTCGTGCGGCAGACGAAATTAAACAGACGGGACTTAACAGCCCGTTGAGAAACGGGCTGTGTGCGGCATATCTCAAAGCACCTTGGCAAGTGGGAGGCGAAAAAGCTGTTGCCACCGGCACAGAAGCCGGCCGCCCGAGGAAAATGGGTGGCCGGCCGCCATCACCGCTCAGCCAGACATCTTCTCCCAGGCGAACCCGGCGATGTTCTTTGCCGTGGAGCTGAAGTCGATGCCGATCAGGAACACCGTGCCGCGGCCCAGGTACTTCTCGTGGTACCCCTTCTCCCGCACCTGCTCCAGGGCCTTGCCGTCACCATCCACCTTGAACTCGATCACGTAGATGTTGCCGTTGAGCCTTACCGTGAGGTCGATGCGGCCGCGGTTGGTCACGTCCTCGGCCGTGATCTCAATGCCCAGGCTGGCGAGATAGGCATAGACCACAGAGGCGAAATAGCCCTCGTAGCTGCTGATAACGTTGTTCACGTAGTTGGTGTACGGGATCGAGGCGAAGAGCGCGGTCAGGGCCTTGCGCAAGCCCTCGGGGTCGCCGCTTTCCAGCGCCGCGTACAGCCGGTCCTGCAAGGGGGCCTTTTCGGCGCGCTGATCGGTCAGGTAGTCGATGAGAATGTCGTTGAAGGAAAGCTGCACTTCTTTGTTCGGAAACCCGAGAAGATAGGCATATCCCCCCATCCGCCGCTCCCGCGCCTCCTTGATGGTGAGATACCCGGCCTGGAACATGATCGGCTCCAGGCGGATGTCCTCGATGTCAAAGGAATCCACAAGGCTGCTCGTCACCCACAGGTCGGTGAGCCTGGGGAGGAAGTAGTCGTTTTCCCGGATCAGCTTGACGAGAAAGCTCGGCGTGCCGGTGGCGAACCAGTAGCTGTCGAACCGGTGGTTGTTCTTGAGGAACAACAGGATGTCGAAGGGGTTGTAGACCGGCTCACCCAAAAACCGGTAACCGTTGTACCATTCCCGCACCCTGGCCATGTCCGCGCCGCGCAAGTGCTCAGAGAACACGGTCTCGAGATCGCGCTGGGTGTAGCCGCAGATGGTGGCGTAATCAGGGTTGAGGCTGATGTCCTCCAGGTTGTTTAAGCCGCTGAAGATCGAGACCCGGGCGAACCGGCTCACCCCGGTGAGGAGGGCGAATTTGATGAACTCGTCGCTGTCCTTGATCGTGGCATAGAGGTCTTTCAGGATCTCCCGCGCTTCGGCGGCCACGGCCACTTGATCCAGGTTGTCGAGGATCAGCTTGTCGTACTCGTCCACCAGCACGACCACCTTTTGGCCGTAGGTCTCGCAGGCCCGCTCGATCAGCTCGGCGAGGCAGCCGCCGAGGTCTTCGGTCCGCTCGCAGGTGACACCCAGGCGCGCCTGGTTCTTCTTAAGGATGTTCTCGATGTCCTGGCGCATGTCGGCCACGGAGCGGGCGACCCCGGCGAAGCTCAGCTTGATCACCGGGTAGGTGACGCCCCAGTCCCAGCGCTTCTCGGCCGCCAGGCCCGCGAACAGTTCTCTCTTGCCCTCGAACAGGGCCTGCAGGGTGGAGATGAACAACGATTTGCCGAACCGCCGCGGCCGGGAGAGAAAGTAGTAGCTTCCCCGCTCCACCAGGTCCAGCGCCATGTCCGTCTTATCGACGTAGAGATAGCCGCCTTCCCTGATCTTGCCGAACGTCTGGATGCCGATGGGGAGTTTGCGCCTCAATGCTGCCATGCCCATCATCCTGCCTGGATTCCCGTGCGGTGTCAAGCGGGTGGGTGAGGGGGATAGGAATTTGCTTTCGTCGGCCCGCCCTCTTCGCAGCGCCGGTTTGTCTCTCATTCCGCCGAAGCCTACGGCCCATCAACGCCTCAGCTCCTGGGAGGGCATTGCAAGGGGGTACTGCCGCCTTGCAGTACGCGGCGCGGGCTTCTTCCTTGCATCTGGGGCATCCTGCAAGCGGATATCAAGGCCCGGCGGCTACCGCAGCCCGCGTTGCGGGCCTGGCTCACCGCGCGAGAACCGCCAGCAGGGCCACGAGATCGTCCGGGCCCAGCCGGCCGTCGCCGGTGAGGTCCGCCTGGCGATGGACCGTGGTCCCGGCAGGGGCCGGGGTGGCGGTCAGGAGCCGGGCGAGGAGGATCGCATCTTCCAGGGTACGGCCGTTTTGCCCATCAATATCGCCGCGGGACAAAAAGAGGATCTGCACCGTGGTCGGGGCATCGGTCGGCTGCCAGTTGCCGTGGCCGTCCTTGCCGAGCACGGTGACGTGCACCACACCCCGGTCCTGCTTCTGCACGACCAGCACTTCGCTTACCGGCCGTTCGGCGCTGAACGATCCGCCGTCCACCCGGTACTTGTAGGCTGTGATGCCTGGGCCGCCCACGGTAAGGGTCACGAGGCGGCCATAGGTGGGCGTGGCGGGGGCGCCGGTTACCGTGGCCGTGGGCCGGTAGTCTGGGTTGGGGAGGGTGAGCTGCACCCGGGTGGCGCCCTGGGCTGGCAGGCCCACGCCCACGGCCTGGGTTGTGGTTTCGGCCGCTTTCTGGGGCACGAAAGCGCTGAGGTCGAGGGTGCCGGCCGCGGTGTGGAGCACAAAGGAGCCGTCCTTCCCTGTCACCGCCGTGCCGCCGTTGGAGGCGGTCACCACGGCGCCGGCCACTGCGGTGAAGGTCTTGTCGGCCTGGACGACACCTGTGATCACGCCGGTCTGCCCCGGCGCGATGGGCCGGTAGATGCGTAACCGGTAGCCGGTATCCGGGCCTGCCTTGCCGCTTTTATTGCTCACCCGCACCGCGTACAGGCCGTCGGCCGGGCAGGTCCAGGTGATGCTCTCCGCGCCGCCGGCGCCGTTGTCATCCCCGGTATAGGCTGCGTCCTGGTGGTCGGTGAGCTGGGATGCGCCGTCACCGGTGAAGATATCGAGCACCACGTCCGCCTTGGCCTCCACCTGTGCGGCCTCGATCACGTACGTTTCGTCCTTGATTCCGTAGAACACCACCCAGTCAATATCACCGGCGTCGTGGAAGTTGTGGACCTCGGCCACCGGGCCGTTGAGGTTCACCGGATGGCCGGCCGCAGCCTGGTCGTCGTCCTCGTACCGGTCCGGCCGGCCGGTCTGCCGCACCACGAGCGAGCCAACCCGGGTCACCCGGCCGTCCGCCTCGCGCACGTATACGGCCACCTGATAATCGCCATAGGCGGTGAAGCCGTCCCAGACGCCCTCGATTCCGTTGGTATCGGTTACGGTGAGCGGTATCTGCGGGGGGGCGGGGTCCTGGCCCGGATCAAATCCCGGTGGCGTGACCACTCCCCAGGCCTTGGTGATCTGGCTGCTCGCCGTGACCTTGAGTTTGATCGTGGCCGTGGCCGTGCCGGTCAGCGTCTGGTCGGCCGGTTGTTGCGGGGCCTGTGGCTGGTCGGCGGCAAAGCCGATGCCCAGGCCCAACCGGTGGTTCGCGGCCCGTTGGCCGTCGGTGGGGTCCAGCGGCCGGCCGTTGCCGTTGTCATCGAGGAGCGGCGCCTGCGCGGCCCCGGCGGCGATGACCGCCTGCCGGGCCGCGGCAAAGGCCGCGCCCACCGTCTTGCCCACGAGGATTCCCTGCCAGAAGAAAGCGGAAAAGGAAAGCGCGCCGCCAGCCCGGAGCATGGCCTGCTGCTCCACCGTGGCGCCGGCCATCATGATGCGGGTTGCCGGCGGATTGGCCCCGAGAACGGGCAGCAGGCCGCCGGCCCGGTCGAGATCGAGGAGTACGGCGATTGGCAGGCCGTGTTGCTGCTGCGCGTTATCGAGCCAGGTATCGAGATCCGTGGCCGGGAGCGTGGCCGCATCGCCGCCCACGATGGCCACTACCAGGTCGCGGGCCGTGCCGCCGGCCCAAGTGGTGATCGCCTCGCGCAACGCGCTCCAGGTGGCCGGGCCGTCGGCCGGCCGATCGGCGCTCACCGCGGCCGGAGCCAGGATGCGGATGTTGCCATCCGCATATCCCTGCTGCGCAAGGGCGGCGCGGGCCTGGGCCAGCACGGCGGCGGCGGCCGGCCAGCGGGAATCGTTCGTGCCGAGAAGGGTCATGAGGATGGCCTTGGGCGGCCGCGCCGCAGTCCCAGTCAGGTTCACCTGGACCACTTGGGGCGGCGAGAGGTTGCCCAGCCGGTCCAGGGCGTAGATCGCCACCGTGGATTCCCCGGCCGGAGGATCGTTCCAGGTGCCTTCGAATTGGTCGTTGCCTGCGGGCGTGAGGTCGATCTGCGGCAGTTCCTGCACCGGCAGGCGGCTGGAGGCGGTCTGGAAGCCCGGCGGCAGGATCACGGCCCATACCCGGCCGATGCCATCGTCGTCCTTGGCCGTGACCGTCAACCGCACCGCGCCGTCTGCTTGCACCGCGGCCGCGGCCGCGCTCAGCGCCGGCGGCGCGCCAGGATTGGCGGCGTCAGAGCCGAGATACAGGCCGGCGGCCGCCGCAGGGTCGTTCTCCTCATTGCCGATGCCATTGCCGTTGGTGTCCAGTTGCGGCGTCTGGCGGCCAGCGGCGGCCGCGCCGATTCCCCGGCCGGCGGCCTGAAAGGCGGCGGCCACGTCCTGGCCGTTGAACACCTGAGACCAGAAGAAGTTGGAAAACGATACCAGCCCCTGCC
>WFOD01000009.1 GCA_015488275.1 Deltaproteobacteria bacterium | reverse complement strand
TCCTGGAGGTGGCGCGGGTGGCCCGCGACGCCGGCCGCACCACCACCGAGGAGTACCTGCGCTACGAGGCCGATCTCCTGGCCGCCGAGGCCGAGGTGGCGCGGCTGCAGGACGCCAAGTGGCAGGTGATCGCCAAGCAGGCCGTGCTCTACGGCGCCGATCTCACCGAGATCGTCGGCGCGCCCGGCCAGACGTCGGACACCGCCGCCCCCCATCCATACAGTAACTGATCATGACAGGAACTGATCATGGGGCCTTTGGCTGTGAATACAGGGCAAGCCTTGCCCCGTAACCTCTTACATCTATCCACGACAATTGTTGGAGTAGGAACATGAAGACCTTTGTCCGTCGTTTTGTCCCCCTCGTCCTCCTGGTCGCCCTCGTTGCCGGCGGCGTCCGCCTCGTGCAGCAGCGCCGCCACGACCTCGCCACCGCCGCGCCACCGCCGGTGCTGCCCGTGGTGGTGGAGCGGGTCCGGCTCCACCGGGGGCCTGTGACCCTCACCCTGCCCGCCATGGGCGTGGTGGCCTCCCACCAGTCGGTCACCCTCTCCACCAAGGTGAGCGGCCGGGTGACGGCGGTCACCAAGGAAGAGGGCGAGGCAGTGGCCAAGGGCGAGGTCCTGGTCCGGATCGACGCCGACGAACTCGCGGCCCGCCGGCGCGGCCTGGAGGAGAAGAAACGGGCCATCGCCTTCCGGATCGAGGCGGCGCGCGCCAACAAGAAGTCGCTGGAGACCGCGCTTGCCACCGCCCGCGCCGTCCACGCCCGCACCCTGGAACTGCTCCGGGTCAACGGGGCCTCGGAGGAGCAGGCGAGCCGCGAGGAGGCCGAGATCGCCGGGCTCGAGGCCAAGCTCGCGGCCGCGGCCGGCGATATCCAGGCCCTGGAGGCCGAGGCAAAGGGAGTGGCGGCCGGTATCCGTGAACTCCAGTCGCTGTTGCGGTACGCCACGGTCACCGCGCCCATCGACGGTATCGTCGCCCGGCGGCTGGTGCAGCCCGGCGATCTCGCCACCCCGGGCCGGCCCCTGGTGCGGATCACCGCTACCAACGGCAGCGGCCTCTATCTCGATCTCTCCCTGCCCGCCGGCCTGCGGGTCGCGGCCCTGCGCTATCAGGACCGGCTCCTGCCCCTGGCGCCCAAGAACCTCGCCTCGGCCACCGGCCTGGCGCAGTACCTGGCCGAACTGCCCTCTGACGCCGGAGTACTGGAAGGCCAGTTCGTGGACGTGGAAGCGGTGCTCTTCCAGGGCGAGGCGGCGCTGGTGCCCACGGACGCCCTGTTGACGGTGAACGGCGCCACCTACGTCCTCGAGGCGGCGGACGGCCGCGCCGTGCCCCTTCGGGTGGAGGTGACCGTCCGCGGCCGCCAGGGCGCGGTGGTGCGACCCGATCTTGACGGCCGCCTGGTCCTGGTGGCCAAGCCCGACATCCTCTTGCGGGCCATGGCCGGCGTGCCCCTGGCCAAACCGGCCGGCGCCGGAGAGATCAAGGAAAAAAAACCTGCCGCCGGGGAGGTGCGTCATGGCTGAACCGACCCGAGCGCGCACCGGCCTCTACGACTTCTTCGCCGGCCGGCCCTACCTGCTCTACAGCGTCATCGCCGCCTTCTTCGTCCTCGGGGTCTACGGCCTGGTGGTGATGCCCAAGAACCTCTTTCCAGACTCGGACCGGCCCACGGTCATCGTCATGACCCAGGTGCCGGGCGCCACCCCCAACGTGGTGGCGGCCACGGTCTCCAAGCCCATCGAGCAGGAGTTGTCGTCGCTGGCCCTGATCCGCCAGGTGAGTTCGACCAACATCGCCGGCATGTCCATCGTCACCGCCGAGTTCGAGTACGAAAAGGGCCTCGACCCGGCGGCGGTGGACGTCAACAACGCCATCAACAAGGTGCGCGCCCGGCTGCCCGCCGGCGTCAACCCGGCGATCTACACCACCGGCGCCTTCACCCTGCCCGCCGACGTCTTCGCCCTCGCCCCCAAAGAGGGTAGCGGCCTCACCTTGGCCGACGTCCGCCGGCTGGTGGAGAGCGACATCAAGCCGGCGCTGTTGCGCCGGGCCGCCATCGGCAACGTCGAGGTCTTCGGCGGCTGGCAGTCGGCCATCGACATCCGGGTGGACCCGTTCGCGGCCAAGGCCCACGGCGTGCCCCTCACCCGTATCGCCGGCCTGGTGCGGGCCCTGGACCGCGACCTGCCGTTGGGCTTCTCCAAGGGCAAGGACGAGTTCTCCACCATCACCTTCTACGGCGAGCGCGACCGGGTGGAGGAGATCGAGGACCTGCCGGTGGCGCCGAACGTCCGCCTCGGCGATATCGCCACCGTGTCCTGGAGCCACAAGACCCGGTTCTCCGGCTATCTCGGCAACGGCCGGCCGGCCATCGCCGTGGCCATCCAGCGCGCCCCCGGCGGCTCGGTGCTCGCCACCTCCAAGGCGGGCCGCGCCGCCATGCGCGAACTCGCGGCCCGCTACCCGGAGATCGACGTCCAGCTCACCGACACCCAGCGCACCCTGATCGAGACCGCCAACACCAACATGCTGGAGGCGCTGCGCGACGCCATCGTCTTCACCCTGCTGGTCATCCTCCTCTTTCTGGGCAACTTCCGCGCCATCGTCGCCGCCCTGGCCTCGATCCCCATGGTCTTCTTCGCCACCATCGCCATCCGCTGGATGACGGGCGGCGACCTCAACATCGTGGTCTACACCGCCATCATCCTGGCGCTGGGCATGCTGGTGGACGACGCCGTGGTGGTGCTGGAGAACATCGAGCGCCACCTGGCAGAGCTGCGCCAGGAGCTCACGGCGGCCATCGCCGACGGCACCCGCGAGGTGGTGGGACCGGTCTTCGCCGGCACCGTGGCCACCATCGCCATCATGTTC
>WFOD01000008.1 GCA_015488275.1 Deltaproteobacteria bacterium | reverse complement strand
TTGGTGGATATTGAGCTGCGGACGCCGGCGGAGCGGCGGCAAGAGCTTGCCGCCGTTTGCCGCGCGGCCGGCAGCCGTTTGCTTGTCTCCTGGCACGACTTTGCCGGCACCCCCTCGCAGGAGGAGCTCGGCCAGGTGTTGGCGGCGATGCGGGAGGCGGGCGCGGATATGGGCAAGATCGTTACCACGGCCCATTGCCGGGACCACGTGTTGCAAGTGCTCGATCTCTACCGCCAGGCGGGAGATTTCCCCCTCGTGGCCTTTTGCATGGGCCGTATGGGCGCGGTGAGCCGGGTGGCGGCGCCGGCCCTGGGCGCGCCGTTGACCTATGCCGCGCCCGTGGGAGGGGAGGCCACGGCGCCGGGCCAACTCGACGCCAGCCGGATGCGCGCCGTGTTGGAGGCGTTGGCGCTATGAGGATCGACGGGGCCACCGGGGTGTACGGCATTATTGGCTGGCCGGTACGGCACAGCCGTAGTCCGGCGATGCATAACGCCGCGTTCGCCGCCTTGGGCCTGAACAAGGTGTACGTACCGCTTCCAGCCCGGGAGGCGGGCGCGGCTGTGGCCGCGGTGCGGAGTTTGGGCATCTGTGGCGCGAGTGTCACCATTCCACATAAGGAAGGGGTGGTGGAGTATCTCGACGAGGTGGAGCCTGTGGCCGCCAAGATCGGGGCGGTCAACACCCTGGTGGTGGAGGCGGAAGGCCGTATTGTTGGCCACAATACCGACTGGATCGGCGCTAACCGGGCCCTTGCCGAGGCGGGCGTGGAGTTGGCAACGGCCACGGTTCTCCTTTTGGGCGCCGGCGGTTCGGCCCGGGCCATTGGTTTTGGCCTCCTGGCGGCTGGCGCCCGGGTGGTGTTGGCCAACCGGAGTGAAGACAAAGGCCAGCGGCTGGCCGCAGAGCTTGGCTGCGATTTCGTGCCCTTGGCCGAGGTGGACCGGTGCGAGGCGGACGTGCTGCTCAACGCCACCGCCGTGGGCATGGCGCCCCTGGAGCGGCTGTCGCCGGTGCCAGAATCCGTGCTCGGGCGGTTCCAGACAGTGTTCGATATCGTCTATGCTCCCCGACAAACCAGACTGCTCGCAGCCGCCGCAGCGCGTGGCTGCCGTTGTGTCGAGGGATTGGCCATGCTGCTCTACCAGGGGGTGGCCCAGTTTGAACTGTGGACCGGCCGGCCGGCGCCGGTCGAGGTGATGCGCGAGGCGATCTGTTCGTAATAGTCCGGTGAAAAAGCCATCCCTGGCTTTTTCAACCACGGTTGGCCAGAACCGAGTTCCGGCCAACCTCACGGATTCCTTGTCTCCTTTTTGGATGCTCCAGGGGGGGCAGCCCGGCTCAGTCCGTGCCCCTGGAGCCTTCGGCACAGCTATCGGCTGGGGGAAACACAAAAAGAGCCGGCGGAATCCGTCGGCACGTCCCTGTGCCGCATACAGCCCGTTTCTCAACGGGCTGATAAACCTTGGGCGGTCATGGAGGTTGGTTCAGTGGATGAACGGATAATCCAGCCCCTTGGGCCGGTGGATGTGACGGTGAGGGTGCCTGGCTCCAAATCCCTCACCCAGCGGGCGCTCATCGCCGCCGCTCTGGC
This sequence comes from Deltaproteobacteria bacterium, assembly GCA_015488275.1. GTDB lineage: Bacteria > Desulfobacterota > Desulfobulbia > Desulfobulbales > S012-135 > S012-135. The sequence continues at coordinate 7,067 of WFOD01000008.1, read as the reverse complement.
AAAAGGCGACTGCCGGCTGCGCGGGCCGCTGGACAGCGAGGATACCCGCTATACATCTGCCGCCTTGCGGGCCTTTGGCATCGAGGTGGATCAGGGCGATCCCGATTGCTGGCAGGTGCGCGGCCGCGGGGGGCGGATTGCGCCCCCGGCCGAGGAGATCTACCTTGGCAACAACGGCACGGCCACCCGTTTCTTGACCTCGGTCGCCGCCCTGGCGCATGGCCGGGTGGTGATCACCGGCGACGAGCGCATGGCCCAGCGTCCCATTGAGCCGTTAATGGCCGCCTTGGCCGGTTGGGGCGTGCGGATCAAGAGCATCCGCCATACCGGTTGCCCGCCGTTGCTCATCGAGGGAAAGGGGCTCGACGGCGGCCCCACGGTATTGCCCGAGGGCAAGAGCAGTCAGTATCTGTCGTCGCTTTTGCTTGTTGCGCCCTATGCCCGGCGTTCAGCCAGCCTTGAGGTGCGCGGCCAGGTCTACTCCAAGCCGTACGTGCACATGACCCTGGCGGTAATGGCCGCCTTTGGCGTCGAGGTGACGGCGGCCGGGGACCTCAGCCATTTCGCGATTCCCCAAGGGTGCTATCAGGCCATTGATTATGCGGTGGAAGGCGACGCCTCGAGTGCGTCGTACTTTTGGGCCGCCGCCGCGGTGACCGGCGGCAGGGTGACCGTGGCCAACGTGCCTTTTCCCTCCTTGCAGGGCGATGCGGCGCTGGTGGACGCCTTGGAGCGCATGGGATGCCGGGTCGAGCGGTCGGCCGCTGGCGTCACGGTGGCCGGAAGCGGCGGGTTGCGCGGCATTGAAGTGGATATGGCCGACTGCCCGGACGTGGCGCCGACCCTGGCCGTGGTGGCCGCTGTGGCGGATGGGCGGACTGTGATCCGCAACGTCGCCCATCTGCGGATCAAAGAATGCGACCGCCTGCGGGTGGTGGCCGAGGGGCTGACCGCCTGCGGCGTGCCGGTGGAGGAACGAGAGGACGCCCTGGTCATCGACGGGTGCGGCGGCGATACTTCCCGCCTGCGCGGCGCCCGCATCGCCACGCACAACGATCACCGCATGGCCATGGCCTTTGCCGTGCTCGGCCTTGCCGTGCCCGGCGTGCGGATCGAAAACCCTGCCTGTGTGATCAAGTCGTTTCCCGATTTCTGGGAGCGTTTCGCCCTGCTTTACCGGTCATAGCAGTCCGTCGAAAAAGTCATCCCTGACTTTTTCGACCACGGTTGGCCAAAACAAAGTTTCGGCCAACCTCGCGAATTCCTTGGCTCTTTCAGAGCCGGCGGAATTCGGCGACACGTCCTTGTGCCGCACACAGCCCGTTTTTCAACGGGCTGATAGCAGTCCGTCAATCCTTGGTTGCCGTCCCGGCTTTCCGGAGGATTACCGCCGGTGCCCCTGTGGCCCAATACGTTTTTGCCAGCGCCAGCGGGGCGGGCGGCTCATGCGCCAGTAGGCGGGCGTGAGGAGCACGAACACGGTATAAAGCTCCAGGCGGCCGGCCAGCATACAGAGACTCAGAACCAGCTTGGCAAAGGGATGCAAATGGCCAAAGTGCTGGGTCGGACCCACCAGGGCGAGACCGGGACCGATGTTGTTCAGGGTGGCGACCACGGCCGTGGTGGCGGTGAGCACATCGGCGCCAGTGGCGGCGACCAAGAGGCAGGCGGTAACGAACACCGCGAGATAGAGGGCGAGAAAGCCGATGATCGCCACCTTCACCTCCCGCGGCACCCGGATGCCGTCCACCTTGATCGTGCCAATGGAAAGGGGGTGCACCAGGTTCTGGAGCTGGAGACGGGCGTACTTGAAGAAGAGCAGAATACGCACCACCTTGATGCCGCCGCCAGTGGAGCCGGCGCAGCCGCCGACGAACATGAGGATGACCAGCAGCACCCGGCAGACCGGAGCCCATTGATCGAAGTCTGCGGTGCCGAAGCCAGTGGTGGTCATGATCGACACGACCTGAAAGAGGGAGTCGCGGATATTGCGTCCCAGAGCGCCGGCGCTGTAAGAGCCGTAGACCTGGTTGGCGGCCACGATCACTGCGCAGGCCAAGACGATCAAGCCGAGGTAGAGTCGGAATTCTTCGCTTTTGAGATAGGCCGCCGGCCGTCGGCGGACAATGGCCTGGTGGTGCAGGGTGAAGTTGACGCCGGCGAGAAACATGAAAAGCGTGACCACGCCGTCGATATACGCAGAGTCAAAGTAGGCGATGCTGGCCGAATGAGGCGAGAAGCCGCCCGTGGCCATTGTGGCGAAGGCGTGGCACAGGGCGTCGTAGAGGTCCAGGCCGCCGGCCATGAGCAGGCCGGTCTCCACGGCGGTGAGGAGCAAATACACGCTCCACAGGAGACGCGCCGTGTCCTGGATGCGGGGGGCCAGCCGGTCCTTGGTGGGGCCGGGCATTTCGGCCTGAAAGAGTTGGGTGCCGGAGTAGCCGAGGAGCGGCAGAATGGCCAGGGTGAGGACGATGATCCCCATGCCGCCGAGCCATTGGGTGGTGGCCCGCCAAAAGAGGACGCTGGGCGGCAGGGCCTCGATCTGGGTGAGAATGGTGGAGCCGGTGGTGGTGAATCCAGACATGGATTCGAACCAGGAATCGATGAGGGAAAGCCCCTGGCCGCAGAAGTAGAAAGGCAGAGCGCCGAGCAGGGCCAGGCCGCACCAGGACAGGGTGACCACCGCGTAGCCGTCCCGAAAGCCGAGATTGTCGTCCGGCGGAAAGAGGGCCACGAAAAGGCCGCCCACTACGGCCCCTCCGGCGGCGCAGAGCAGAAAGATCCGCTCCATGCCGTCGGCGAAATAGAGGCTGAAGGGCACGGGCAACAGCAAGCAGAGGGAGAGGGCGATGAGCAGCTTGCCAAAGATGTTGCAAACGCCGGCGATCCGCATGACGATTGCCTAGGGCGCGAGGAACTGTTGCACAGCGCCCACCGCCTCCTTGGCAAAGAAGACCACCAGCCGGTCGCCGATCCGCAACCGGGTGTCGCCCTTGGGGATGATCACCCGCCTGCCCCGGACGATGGCGCCAACGATCGCCCCTTGCGGGAAGGCCAGGCTTTTGAGCGGCACCTTGTGGAACCGGTCCGAGTCCGGCACCTTGAGCTCCACCACTTCCGCGTCGCTGCCCAAGAGCGCGGCCACCGAGACAATGGATTCGCCGCCCCGGACAAAGCGCAAGATCATGTTCGCCGCCACCATGCGGCGTGACAGGGCGATGTCGATACCCACCGCGGAGAGAAGGGGCAAGAGATGGGGGCGGGTGATATGGGCGATGCACTTTTTCGCCCCATGATGCTTGGCCAGCAGGCCGGTGACGATATTGGTGGTGTCGTTGTCCGTCACCGTGATCACCAGGTCGGCCTGGTCGATGCCCTCTTCAAGCAGGTCGTGCACGTCAAGGCCGTCGCAGTGCAGGACCACGGTGCGTTCCAGGGCGCTGGAGAGTTGTTCGCACCGGTCGGCCGACATCTCCACCAGCCGGACCTCTAACGGCAGGCGCTCCAGTCGGCGGGCGAGCAGTTCGCCGACAATGCCGCCGCCAATGATGAACACCCGTTGCGGCCGGCGGCTGGAAAAGCCCAGCGCCGCCTCTGCCGCTGGCACATCGGTGGCGCGGGTGATGACGTAGATGTCGTCGCCCGGTTCGATCCGGTCGTCACCCCGCGGCACGATGGTGTCGCCGTTGCGGACAATGGCCACCACCACGCCGGGAAGATGGTGCAGGTCGCGCAGGCTTTTGCCAGCGCAATCGCCGTTGGCCGGCACGTGGTAGCCAAGGAGCTGCACCTCGCCGCCAGCGAATTCCGCCACTTCAAAGGCGTCGGAATGGTGGGCCAGGGTCAGCAGTTCGTCCACCATTGCCCGGTCCGGGCTGATGAGCAGGTCGATCCCCAGGGCTTGCTCGTGGAGCGGCGCGTCGTGGGCGTAGAACTCCTCGTTGCGCACCCGGGCGATGCGGGTCTTGACCGCATACTGGCGGGAGAGGATACAGGCGATCAGGTTCACCTCGTCTGAATCCGTGACCGCGATGAACAGATCGGCCTGATCGATCCCCGCCTCTTCCAGCACGCTGGTCGAAGCGCCGCTGCCGTGCACCGGCAGGATGTTGAGTTCCTTTTCCAGCCGGCGCAGCTTTTTTTTGTCGCTGTCGATGAGCACCACCTCGTGCCCCTCGCGCGAGAGGCGTTCAGAGAGATGGTAGCCCACCATGCCGGCGCCAACGATGATGATACGCATGGCCAACTCGCCCGCCGGATCAGTCGCCGATCTTTTTGTGGAGGTGGGGCATGGTCTCTGGCTTGGAGACCTCCCAGATACGGCTTTCCCCGCCCGTGGCGGTGACGTTTTCGTACACCCCCTTGTCGCGGCGCACCAGCTTGGTGAAGCCGAGGCTCTTGAGGTCGCTGTCGGTTTTTGGCGTGGAGACCGCCACGAGAGACACCACCCGCTTGACCGGACGGCCGCAGGTGGGACAGGCGGTGAGGCGCGGGGCGCTCATCGGCTGGCGCCATTCAAACGGATCGCCCAAGGGGCATTGGCTCGACTCGGTATGCTCGTATTCGTACACCGGCATAGCCTTGCCTCCTTCTTGGGATTTGCGTTGGGATCGGCGCGGCTAGTTTGCTGGCCGCCGCCGGGGCCGCAGCCGGTTGATGACCACGGTCAAGGTCTCCTCGTCGGAACGCATGGTGCGGGTGCTGAACTCGATGGAGAAGCGGTCTTCGGCCTGGCGCAGGAAGGCGGGCAGGCTCTTGCGCCGCATATCGTGCGCCAGATAGATCACGCCATCCGGCGCGAGCAAGGTGTCGAACAGGTTGAGAAGCGGGGCGAAGAACTCCTCCCGAAAGAGGATCTCAGCGCCGATGATCGTGTCGTACCGCTCCAGTTGAGGCGGCGCCTTCCAGTCGAGCAGGCGGCAGGTCACGTTGTCCAGGCCGTTGGCCGCGGCGTTGACCCGCTGGATGTCGAGGATCTCTTCTTCGTAGTCGGTGAGGGTGACGGCAAAGCCCCGGCGGGCGGCGGCCAGGCCCGGCGCGCCCAGTCCAGCCCCCAGTTCGAGCAGGGTCTCTCCGGGGCGCGGCGTCAGGGTGGCGACAAAGGCGGCCAGGGCCATAGACGACTCCCACAACTTGACCCAGAAGGGAAAGGCACCGGTGTCGGCAAAGGGGTCTTTGCCGGCGAGCAGGGGTTCGATGTCCTGCACCTGCAAAAGGTGGAGTGGCTCGCCGCCGATGTTGAGCGTTTCAAAGGCCACGGGATAGCGGTCCTGGATCGTCTGGCGCAGGGCTTCGATGGTTGGTGGCAGGCTAGGCATGACAGGGGTCCTCGTACCGGTCAGCCGCCGAGCAGGGCGGCAAGATCGCGTTCAATGGTTGCAGGTTCGACGAGGCCCATATAGCTCTTCACAATCCGTCCCTGGCGGTCCACGAGAAAGGATTGCGGGATGCCGAAGACACCGCCGAAGGCGCGGGCGGTCTTTGAATTGCCCTGGGCCACGGGATAGGTAATGCCAGACTTTTCCACAAACCGGCGCACCAGCCGCCGGCTGCCGGTGTCCATCGAGATGCCGATGACCGCAAACCCCTTGGCCTTGTACTTGTCGTGGAGCTTGATGAGGCTGGGGATTTCTTCCCGGCACGGCGCACACCAGGTGGCCCAGAAGTTGATCAACAGGACCTTGCCTTGATGCTGGCGGGAATCCACCACCCCATCGTCCATGACCGAGGGGAGGGAGAAGGACGGCATGGTGGCGGGCGCGCCGGCCTGGAGCGCGGCGGGCAGAAGCAAGAGGAGAAAAACGGTGGCAGTGGTCAGGAATTTTGATAAAGATGCGGCTCGCATGTGGTCCTCATACTGAGAGATGGTGGTTGTATAACGGGTCGCCGCCCTGGACGGCCCTCGTGGCGGCGCGCTCCGTGAGGCGGACCCTACCGGATGCTGGCCGCTCTGTCAATGGCGCAGGCGGTTTTGCCGCAGGCTCCTTTCTTGCTTCCGGGGTGCCTTGCAACCTGATACCCGGTGCGCGGGGTCGCGTTCCCGGCCTTTGAAGGGGCAACCCCGTGAGCAGTTACGTTTTGCCCATGAATGATCCTCAAGACAAGACAGCCGGCCCCGCATCGGAGTTCCTGGCCTCTCACCGTCCGCCGGAAAAGCCATCCCCGGCTTTTCCGGCCCCGGAGGGGCAAAAGGGAGGCAAGGCGAACCGGGCCTTTGCCGTGGTGGCCACGGGCGTGTTTCTCGCCACCACGGACAGCTCAATGGTCAACATCGCCCTGCCGGCGATCATGGCGCACTTTCACAGCTCCCTGCGCCTGACCGAATGGGTGGTCATGGCCTATCTGCTCGCGGTCACGGTCTCGCTGCTGTTCTGGGGCAATGTGGCCGACCGCCTGGGCCGGCGGCGGCTTTACGCCGTGGGGCTCACGGTCTTTGGCCTCGGCGCCCTGGCCTGCTCCCAGGCCGGTTCGCTGGGCGCGCTCATCGGCTTCCGGCTGGTGCAGGCCACGGGCGCGGCCATGATGATGGCCACCGGCCCGGCGGTGATCCGCGAAAACGTGCCGCGGCCGCATCTCGGCCGGGCCTTTGGCCAGATCGGCATCGCGGTTTCCCTTGGCCTCATGTGTGGCCCTTCCCTTGGCGGCGTGCTCCTCCACTTCGCTTCTTGGCGCAGCGTGTTCCTCGTGGGCGCGCCCGTGGCCTTGCCGGCAGCGGCGGCCGCCCTGTTGTGCATCCCGCCTTCGCGCCGCTACCGGGTGGGCCAGAAGATCGACGTTGCCGGCGCCGTGTTCTGGACGCTCTTTGTCGGCGTGCTGTTCCTTACCGTCAGTCATGCCAGCGGCCCGCATCCTGCGCCGGGCCGGCTCATTGGCGGCGCAGCGCTCGCCGTTATCCTGCTTGCCGTTTTCTTGTGGGTGGAGGCGCGGTCGGCCGTGCCCCTCCTGCCCCTTCGCTTGGCGCGGCAGCGTTTTTTTTGGGTCGCCCTGGCCTGCGCCGCCTTGTCTTTTGTCGTGCTTTTCTCCGTTACGGTGCTCGTGCCCTTTTATCTCGATCGGGTGCGGGC
>WFOD01000007.1 GCA_015488275.1 Deltaproteobacteria bacterium | reverse complement strand
TTCCATATGCGGTAGAACCGCTCGCCGTACTTGGCGCGCAGCTTGGGCCAGCCGGCGTGGAAGTTGGCGAACCAGGCCATGAGGGTCTTGTCGTAGTCCGGCCCGAAGTTGTGCCAGTCCTCCAGCACGAAAAGCCCCTCTGAGGCGGCGGTGATCTGCCGGGCCGAGGGCAGCATGGCGTTGGGGAAAATGTACTTCTCGATCCACGGATCGATGCAGGTCACCGACCGGTTGCCGCCAATGGTGTGCAGCAGAAAAAGGCCATCGTCGCGCACCAGCCGGCGGCACACCCGCATGAAGGTGGCGTAGTTCTTGTACCCCACGTGCTCGAACATGCCGATGGAGACGATCCGGTCGAACTCGCCTTCGATATTGCGGTAATCGTCGAGCAGGATCTCCACCGGCAGCCCGCGGCAGATCTCACTCGCCAACTTGGCCTGCTCGCGGGACACCGTGACCCCTACCACCGTCACCCCATACTTTTCCGCCGCATAGGCGGCCAGGCCGCCCCAACCGCAGCCGATATCGAGCAGCCGCATGCCAGGAGCAAGATGCAGCTTGCGGCAGACGAGATCGAGCTTGGCCTCTTGCGCCTCGTCCAGGGTGGCGGCGTCGCGCCAGTAGCCGCAAGAATAGATCAGCCGCCGGTCGAGCATCACCCGGTAGAGGTCGTTACCCAGGTCGTAATGGCGCTCGCCCACCTCAAAGGCGCGGGAGGGCCGCTGGAAGTTATACACCCGGGCGAGCAGGCACGCCCCAAGGGTGCGCCAGGTGCGGGCCCGCTCGTCGAGGCCGGAGCGCAAGATCTTGGCGAAAAACTGGTCCAGGGCCTCGCATTCCCACCAGCCGTCCACATAGGATTCGCCAAGCCCGAGCGAACCTTCGGCAAGCACGCGGCTATAGAACTTGTCCCGCCGCACCTGGATATCCCACGGCCGGCTGCCATTCACCCGCACGTCGGCCGCGCCGAAAAGGGCCTCCACCTGGCTGCGCAGCGTCTTGTTCCTCATTGATACTCCCCGCCTGCGCCTGTGTTTTTTTCTTTGTTCTATACCATCGGCCAGCACACGGCAAGCGTATCTGGTCGCAGGGCACCCCATCTGCGGCGTCATCAGCCCGCTTACGTAGCTCCCAGTACGCTGCGCGGACTTCTTCCTTGCATCTGAGGCACCCTGCGACCAGATACCCGGTTTGCGAGGCTGCGGCCTTCGGTTCCCGAATGGTTCACCCTGTGCCGCACAGAGCCCGTTTTTCACCGGGCTGCTTGACATCCCTTGGATGGTGCTTATCGTTTTTCCGGTTTTGTGGCCGGCGCAAAAAAATGGCCGCCCAATGGAACCAAACCTGTGAATGAAGCGTCATGCAGCACAAAAAGGAGCACGACCATGAGCACGACGGAAACCCACGAATTCCAGGCCGAGGTCAAACAGCTGCTCGATATCGTCATCCACTCGTTGTACACCGAACGGGAGATCTTTTTGCGTGAGCTGCTCTCCAACGCGGCGGACGCCCTGGAGAAGCTCCGCCACCTCCAGGTGGTGGAAAAAGAGGTGTTCGATGCGGACGCCCCGCTGGAGATCGCTGTGCGGGTGGACGACAAGGCGCACACGATCACGGTCACCGACGCGGGCATTGGCATGACCCGCGAGGAACTGATCGAGAACCTCGGCACCATCGCCCATTCCGGCTCCCGCTCCTTTCTGGCCGAGCTGGCCGAGGCGGCCAAGAAGGACGTCAATCTCATCGGCCAATTCGGCGTGGGCTTCTACGCCGCCTTCATGGTCGCCAAGCGGGTACGGGTGCAGTCCCGCTCCTGGCGGCCAGACGCCGACGGCTGGGAATGGTCGTCCGATGCGGCCGGCAGCTACACCCTCAGCCCCTGCCCAGGGCTGCACCGGGGGACGAAGATCATCCTCGAACTCAAGGAGGAGGCCAAGGAATACGCCGACGCCGGCCGGCTGCGGGAGATCGTCAAAAAGTACTCAAGCTTTGTCCCCTTCCCCATCAAGATCGACGGCGAGACGGTCAACACGGTGCAGGCCCTCTGGACCCGCAGCCCCCAGGAGATCAAGGACGACGAGTACAACGAGTTCTACAAGTTCATCGCCAACGCGGTGGACGAGCCGCGCTACCGGCTGCACTTCGCCGCCGACGCTCCCCTGGCGATCAAGGCCCTGCTCTTTGTGCCACGCGACAACTTCGAACGCTACGGCCTTGGCCGTCTCGATCCTGGGGTCAGCCTCTACTGCCAGCGGATCCTCATTGATCAGCACTCCAAGACCATCTTGCCGGAGTGGCTGCGGTTCGTCAAAGGGGTGATCGACAGCGAGGACCTGCCGCTCAACATCTCGCGCCAGGCCCTGCAAGACAACGCCCTGGTGGCGAAGATCAACAAGATCGTCACCCGCCGCTTTCTCAAGTTCCTGACCGAGCAGGCCAAAAAGGACGCAGAGGCGTACAACGACTTCTTCAAGACCTTTGGCGTGTTCCTCAAAGAAGGCGTGGTCACCGACTTCACCCACCGGGAGGAGCTGGCGCCGCTGCTCCGCTTTGAGTCGTCGCGCACCAAGCCGGGCGAGCTGACCTCGCTTGCCGAGTACTGCGAACGGATGCCAGATGGCCAGAAAGAAATCTACTACATCAGCGCCCCCAACCGCGAGGCGGCGGAAAGCGGCCCCTATGTGGAAACCTTCAAGGAGCGCGACCTGGAGATCATCTACACCCTTGACCCCATCGACGACTTCGTGTTCAGCCACCTGGGCGAGTTCCAGGGCAAGAAGCTGGTATCCGCCGACCGCGCCGATCTCGAGCTCCCGGACACGGGCAAAAAAAAGGACGACCACACAGGCGCAGAGGGCGAAGGCTTGAGCGCCGCCGAGGCCAGCGCCCTCATCGGCTGGATCAAGACCGTACTCGGCGACCGGGTGAAAGAGGTGAAAGAGTCCAAGCGGCTGGTGGGCAGTCCGGCGATCGTCGTCAATCCGGACGGCTTTATCACCTCGAGCATGGAGCGGATCATGCGGGCCGCCCACACCGACACGCCGCCGACCAGCAAAAAGAACCTGGAGATCAACTGCCGCCATCCGCTCATCCGCGGGCTGGCGCAGGCCAAGGAAGAAGACGAGCCCTTTGCCCGCCGGATCGTGGAGCAGATCCTTGACAACGCCATGATCCAGGCCGGTCTGGCCGTTGATCCACGGGCAATGGCGCAGCGCAACTACGCCATCTTGGAGGAGGCGGTGCGCCGGCGGCCGGCGGCGGAGCACGCCGAGCCGCCCGGGGCGAAGACCAAGATGGAAACGGCCGCCAACTGATCCCGCGGCCCCTGGGGCCGCCATCATCACCCAACCCCAACCCCTTGTTGCACGACTTTATGATCACTGCGCGCGACCTGACCAAAAACTACGGCCCGGTGGCCGCCTTAAAGGGAGTGTCCTTTGAGGTGGCCGAGGGCGAGATCATCGGTCTGCTGGGCCCCAACGGGGCGGGCAAGACCACCTTGATGAAGATCCTCACCGGCTACATCCACCCGTCGGGCGGCACGGCCACAGTGGCCGGCCACGACGTGCTCGCCGAGCCGCGCAGGGTGCAGGCCGAAATCGGCTATTTGCCGGAAAACGCGCCCTTGTATTCTGAACTCACCGTCCAGGGCTCCCTGCGCCTGATGGCCGAGCTGCGCGGCATTCCCCGCGCGGAACAGTTCCGGGCCATCTCGGACGCAGCGCGGGCCACGGGCCTGGCCGACCGCCTCATCCGGCCGGTGGGCACGCTCAGCAAGGGCTACCGCCAGCGGGTTGGACTGGCCCAGGCCATCCTCCACCGGCCCAAGGTGCTGATCCTCGACGAGCCGACCAACGGCCTCGATCCGCGCCAGATCGTCGAGGTCCGTCAGCTCATCAAGGAGTTGGCCAAAAACAGCACCGTGATCGTCTCCTCCCATATCCTCTCCGAGATCGAGGCGACCTGCGACCGGGTGCTGATCATCATCGACGGCGAACTCAAGACCGACGCCCGCCTAGCCGACCTGGCCGCCACCGGCAACCTGCTCGTCCGTTTCGCCGACCAGGAGCCCGGCCCCTACGTGGCGGGGATCAAGAAACTCGCCGGCGTGACCAACGTGCTCATCGCAGACCGGCGCGACGGCCAGCTCACCCTGCGGGTCGCCACGGCCGGCGGCGAAGAGCTGGGCCCGGCGATCTTCCGCTTGGCCTGCGACAACGGCTGGCCGCTTGCCGGGTTGCAACAGGAGACCCGCACCCTGGAGACGGTGTTCAACGAAGTTACCGCCGCGGCAGGAGGCATCCAATGATACTCGCCATCACCAAAAAGGAGCTGCGGGCCTATTTTGGCTCGCCTATGGCGGCGATCTTCATCGGCGTCTTCCTTTTCGCCGCCTTGTTCACCTTTTTCTGGATCGAGACCTTTTTCGCCCGCAACACGGCCGATATCCGGCCCCTGTTCCGCTGGCTGCCCATCCTGCTCCTTTTCTTGGTCTCCGCCCTTACCATGCGCCAGTGGAGCGAGGAACAACGCATGGGCACCCTGGAGATGCTCCTCACCCTGCCGGTGAGCATCCCCCGGCTGGTCATCGGCAAATTCCTCGCCGTGCTCGCCCTGGTCGCCCTGGCCCTGGCCCTCACCCTGGGCCTGCCGGTCACCGTGTCGCTCATCGGCCCGCTGGACTGGGGGCCGGTGCTTGGCGGCTACCTGGGGGCGCTCCTCATGGCGGCGGCCTACGTCGCCATCGGCCTGTTCATCTCTTCGCGCACCGACAACCAGATCATCGCCCTCATCCTGTCGGTTCTCGTCTCCGGCCTCTTCTACCTGGTGGGCTCCAGCGGCGTGACCGACTTCTTCGGCGCCTCTGCCGCCAACCTGCTGCGGGCCATTGGCACGGGCAGCCGCTTTGCCTCCATTGAGCGCGGGGTGATCGACCTGCGGGACGTGGTGTACTACCTGTCGCTCACCGGCGTCTTTTTGGCCGCCAACGTCTTGTCCCTGGAAAGCAAACGATGGAGCGAGGGCAAGAATACCGCTCCCCTGCGGCGCGCCGCGATCATCTCCCTGGTCCTGATCGTCGCCAACCTGCTCTGCCTCAACCTCTGGCTCAACCGGTTCGGCAAGGTGCGGATCGACCTGACCGAAAACCGCGAGTACTCGATTTCCGAGCCCACCCGCAACCTGCTTTCCACCCTCACCGAACCCCTTGTCTTGCGCGGCTATTTCAGCGAAAAGACCCACCCCCTGCTCGCGCCGCTCGTGCCGCGGATCAAAGACATGATGCGCGAGTACGAGATCGCGGGCAACGGCATGGTCAAGGTCTCGTTCGTGGATCCCAAGTACGACGAGGAGGCCGAAATCGAGGCCAACGAACAGTACGGCATCAAGCCGGTGCCCTTCCAGGTGGCCGGCCGCTACGAGGCCTCGGTGGTCAACTCGTATTTCAACATCCTCGTCAAGTACGGCGACCAGTACACCACCTTGGGCTTTGAGGACCTGATCGAGGTGGAGCGGCGCAAGGACGGTCAACTCGACGTGCGGCTGCGCAACCTGGAATACGACCTCACCAAGTCGATCAAAAAGGTGGTGTACGGCTTCCAGAGCCTGGCCTCGGTGCTGGCCCGCAGCGACGAGCCCCTGCGCCTGGTGCTCCTGGTGACGCCGGACAAGCTGCCCGAATCCCTGGCCGATGCGCCGGCCACCATCCGGGAAGTGGTGCGCGAGCTGCAAAAAGAGGCGGGCGGCAAGCTCGCCTTTGAGGAGATCAACCCTGAGGCCAAAGGCGTATCGGCCGAAGAGATCAAGGCGCGTTACGGTGTGCGCCCCCTGGCCGCTGGATTTTTCAGCCCCGACACCTTTTATCTCTACCTGCTGGTCGCCAAGGGCAACACCTATGACCGGGTGTATCTGGGCGACATGAGCAAGGCCACCATCCGCAAAGAGACCGAGGGGGTGCTCAAGCGCAACGCCTCGGGCTTTCTCAAGACCATTGGCTACTGGACGCCCCAGCCCTCGCCGCCCACCAACCCGTACATGGGCCGTCAGCGGGAGGAGTACACGATCTTCCTGCAAGCGCTGCGGGAGGACTACAACCTCGAACGGGTGGACCTGGCGAGCGGCCACGTGCCGGGCGACATCGATGTGCTGCTCCTGGTCGCGCCCCAGGGACTCGGCGACATGGAGAAACTGGCCGTGGACCAGTACCTCATGCGCGGCGGCGCCGTGGTGGTCCTGGCCGGCAACTACGTGCTCGACCTGGCGCCCTACTCCCAGGTGCTGGCGATCAAGGAGGTGCGGGACGGCATCGCCGATCTGCTGGCCGCCTACGGTATCGAGGTGGGCAAGGAACTGGTGATGGACCTGCAAAACGAGCCGTTCCCCATCCCGGTGGAGCGGGATCTCGGCGGGCTGCGGGTGCGGGAGATCCGGCAGATGAGCTATCCGTTCTTCGTGGACGTGCGGCCGGACGGCATGGACCGCCAGAGCCCCATCGTGGCCAACCTGCCGGCCGTGACCCTCAACTGGGTGTCGCCGATCACCATCGACGAGGAGAAGAACAAGGAGCGCACGGTGACGGTCCTCGCCCGCTCCACGCCGCAGTCCTGGCTGCGGGCCTCGACCGACATCCAGCCGGACTTCCGCCGCTATCCTGATCTCGGCTTTGCGGTGGGCGACCACCAGCAATCCTATCCCCTGGCCGTGGCCGTGCAGGGCGTTTTCAAGAGCTTTTTCACCGGCAAGCCCGACCCACGGGTGGAAAAGCAAAAGAAAGAGGACGAGGAAAAGGCCCAGACGGACAACAAGGAAGGGGAGAGCACGCCAGCCGACGAGGAGGACAAGACGGCAAAAGAGGAGCTGCCGCCCGAGCCCATTATCACCGAGTCGCCCGACTCGGCGCGCCTGGTGGTGATCGGCTCGTCGGAGTTCATCAACGACACGGTGATCG
>WFOD01000006.1 GCA_015488275.1 Deltaproteobacteria bacterium | reverse complement strand
GGGGGCCGATGACGGCCAGGTTCTGGCCTGGTGGCTGGCGAGAGAGCCACGCGGTGCCCTGGCCCGCCAAGCGATAGAGGATACTCCAGGACGTACGGTCCGCATCGTGGATGGAGAACGGCCGGCGGAGGAGGGGATCGTGGCGGTCGCCGGTGCGGATCATCACGAACTGGCCCGCCTTGGCTTTTGGCGCCAGGTCGGCGGGAACGGCCAAGCGCAGGCGGTAGATCCCGCTGGCTATGGGGTCGTTGGCCAGGACGGCGGCCTGAAGGCTCCAGGGCATGGTCAATCCCCGCTGCCGCCGCTGCTGGCGAGAATCTGCCCCAGGAGGCGTTCGAGCTCCTTGGGCGAGGAGTACTCGATCACCAGCTTGCCCTGCTCCCCCTTTTGGATGATGCGGGCCTTGGCGCCCAGGCGCTGTTCGAGGGAAGCGCAGAGCCGGGCGCAGTGGGCCGCCGGGATGACCGGCTGGGGCCGTTGCCCAGGAGCAGGAGATACGGCCGCGTTTTTGAGCTTCCTGGCCAGTTCCTCCGCCTGGCGAACGGAGAGTCCCTTGGCCAATATCTGCTGGCGGAGCTCCATCAGGGCGCGGGGTTGGTCCGCTAGACGGAGCAGGGCCCGGCCGTGGCCCGGCGAGAGACGCCCCTGACTGATATCGTCGCGGATCTCGGCCGGCAAGGTGAGGAGCCGGAGGGCGTTGGCCACGGTGGAGCGGTCCTTGCCCACCTTGCGGGCCACCTGCTCCTGGGTCAGGCCCCGCAGGTCAACGAGGCGTTGGTAGGAAAGGGCCTCTTCAATGGGGTCGAGATCCTGGCGCTGGACGTTTTCGATCAGGGCCAGCTCCAGTTGGTCGGCGTCGTTGCTTACCTCGCGCACGACGACCGGCACCTCGTGCACGCCTGCCAGCTTGGCCGCCCGCCACCGGCGTTCGCCGGCAATGATCTGCAGGGTGCCGTCCGCCAGCCGGCGTACGAGAAGGGGCTGGAGCACCCCCTGCTCACGGATGGAGTCGGCGAGCTCCCGCAGGGCGGCCGGGTCGATTTCCCGCCGGGGCTGGTCTGGGTTGGGGATGATCCGGTCTACGTGGCAGATGAAAAACTGCGCCTCTCCCTCTTCTGGCGGCAGATCGTCGCCACCAGAGGGCAGGAGGGCCCCCAGTCCTCTGCCGAGCGTTGTTTCAGCCATGATGTTCGCAGGCCTCCTCTTTTCTGCGGCTGCGCTGGCGCTGCAGCAGTTCGCGGCCAAGGTTCATGTAGGCGAGGGCGCCGGCCGATCGCGGGTCGTAGGCCATGATCGGCTTGCCAAAGCTTGGGCATTCGCTTAGGCGAACGTTGCGCGGAATCACGGTGTTGAAGACCACGGAGCCGAAGTGACGCTTAACGTCCTTGGCGACCCGGAAGGTGAGCCGGTTGCGGCGGTCGAACATGGTGAGCAGGATGCCTTCGATGGCCAGCTTGCGGTTGTACGAATTCTTGACCAGCCGGATGGTGCGGATGAGCTGGCTCAGTCCTTCCAGGGCGTAGTACTCGCACTGGAGGGGAATGAGCACAGTGTCCGAGGCGGTGAGGGCGTTGATGGTGAGCAGGCCCAAGGAGGGCGGACAGTCGATGAAGATAAAATCGTAGACCTCCATCAGGGGGGAGAGCATGTCGTGGAGGTACTGCTCCCGCCGGGTGGCGTTGATCAGCTCCACCTCGATTCCCACCAGATCGATGTGGGTGGGCAGGACGTTGAGGTTGTCCAGGGGGGCAGGCCGGATCGCCTTGAAGACTTTGGCCTCGTCCAGAAAGCAGTGGTAGAGATGGTAGCCCATCTCTTTGACGTTGATGCCCAGGCCGCTGGATGCGTTTCCCTGGGGATCGGAATCGACGAGCAAAACCTTTTTTCCCAGCTTGGCGATGGCGGCGGAGAGGTTGATGGCCGTGGTGGTCTTCCCTACCCCTCCCTTTTGGTTGGCCAGGGTGATGATCTTTCCTCGCGGCATGGTCCCCTCCTGGAGCTGCGTTTCTTTGCTTGCAGGAGGCATTTTTCCCGACTAGAGTATTTTTGCAAGGATTTTTTCGGTTCGGGCGCGCAACCGGCGCAAGTCTGGGGGGCTGCGGGATTGCTGCTTCGGCAGACGAATGCGCACCCCGGCGACCAGTCGCAGTCCGCGGGTGTTGCACGTGCAACTTCCGGTCGTTGCGCCGGCTGCGGCCAACTCGTGTGCTGGGCGCGTTCGCGGGAGAGAACTTACGGATTGAGGAGGCCTTATGTGTCAAATAACAGCAGTGCTCCACGAGGCTGGCCAGGAACAGGTGGTGCTTGAAAACGTCACCGAGCTGGAGGTCAAGGACAACGGCTTGCTCCTGCAGACCATGTTCGATGAGCCGAAGGAACTGCAAGGGGTGGTGGTTACCCGCATCGATTTCTTGGGGGGGCGGGTCTATCTGGCGCCAGCGCCGGCAGGCTAACAGCCCGTTGAAAAACGGGCTGGGTGCGGCACAGGGACGTGGGGCCGAATTCCGCCGGCTCTTTTTGTGTTTGTCCAGCCGACCGCCGTGCCGAGGCTGCCAGGAAGACGGACTGAACCGGGCCGTGCCCAAGGAATATCCGAAAAGGAGCCAAGGAATTCGCGAGGTTGGCCGAAATTTTGTTTTGGCCAACCGTGGGCGAAAAAGTCAGGGATGACTTTTTCGACGGACTGCTAAGGGACCGGTGCGGACGGACGGATGAGCCGAAAAAGGGGAAGGGGGCGCATAAAGGAGGTGGTGACAATGGATTTTCGCGAGAAGTTGGAGCGGCTGCTCAGTCATTGGCTGGAACACAACGATGCCCACATCGAGGAGATGGAAAAATGGGTCAGCGAGGCTGAGGAGCAGGGAGAGGCGGAGATCGCCGAAAGCCTGGAGGCGTGTGTTGACGCCATGCAGGAAGTGGCGGACCGGTTGGAGGAGGCCCAGGGAGTGGTGCTCTCTATGGGTGATTCGGCGGCCGACGATGAATGATGCTCGCCTCCTCCACGGAGAGGAGGGAGCAGTTGGCGGTGAGCAGGTAATAGGCGCGCGGCTCCTCCTTGATAGCGGCCCGCAGGTTTGCCGAGACCACGTGGCTGTCCTCCACCAAGTTAAACAGCACGGAATCGATGCCAAAAAAACCGTCCACCAGGTGGGCGAAGATGTGCAAGAGCTTGCTCTGGTAGCCTTGCTCCAGGGAAAGGAGATCGTCGAGGGTGGCGATGCCGGTGTCGCGCAGGCTGGCGAGAAAGTGCCGGCAGAGGTCGTGATGCTGGTCGGCGAGGTGCGCCAAGGTGGGCCAAAAGCGCGGGTGTTCGCCGCTCATGGTGTCCTGTGACTCTACGCTGACTTCGGCGTAGCGGACGAGCAGGGTCTTGTCGAGAAAGGCGCGCGCCTGTTCTTCAGCGGCGGCAGGGCTCGCGGCGCGGGCGAGAAAATGATGCTGGATGTTCATGGTCGGCTTCCTGCTGGCCGTTGGTGGTGCGCTGCGGCCGTCGCGTGGAGGGCGGCAAGGCGTTGCTGGTACTCCTGCGGCGTGATCCGCGCTCCCCGCAGGCCGCCCCGCAGGCTGATCTCGCTGAGAAAGATTTCGCCCTGGGGCGAGGTCAAAAGGTCGATATGGGCATAGGGAAAGCCGCCCCGCTGCATGACGGCGCGGCATATCGCAAGCATGGGTGCGGTGGCGGTCACCGGCCGGCTGCTGCCGCCAAAGTGGAGGTTGGCGCGAAAGTTTCCCCTGTTGGCGCGCTCGTACGCCTCAAGGTAGTCGCCGAGGATGATGACCCGGGTGTCCGTGGCGTTGGCGATAAAAGGCTGCACGAGAAAGGGTAGGGGCAAGGCGCCAAAGGTGGCGGCGTTGAGCACGGCCTCGAGGTCCGGCCACTTGTGGACGCCCATGCCCGCGTCCTTGCGGTCGAGCTTGGTGGTCCACCCCTGCCCCTCTACCGCTTCCGGCGCGGCAGATCGGCCGATCAGCCGGTGGAGGTCGTGCAGGTCGGTGATCACCGTGGTGCCCGGCACCATCCAGCTTCCAAGCAGCCGGCCTTGCAGGGCCTTGGAGCGCGAGAGGAGCTGAGAGAGGAGCGAGGGGTAGAACCTGACTCCACGATGGAGCAGGTCCACGGCCAGCAGTTCTTCGTTGCGGCGCAGCCGCAGGCGGCCCACAAACAGATCGCCGCGGCCAAGATCGGCAAAGCGGGCGAAAAAGGCGTCGTTGCTGGTGTAGACGGTCACGTCACTTGCCATTGTCCGTGGTTGCCGGCGTGACGTTGGCGCGGGCCCTGTTGCCGCGCTCGAGGGCAAGCAAGGATGGGGTCCGCTGGCATCAAAAGAGCATTTCGAGGAACCGCTGGTGGTACTCGGAAAGGTCGGTGTTGCACTCGCCGCAGTAAAACCGGATTTCACCCAGGATCTGCGACTCGTCGCCTTCCTGGGTAAAGGAATTGTCGTCGTTTTGGATGTAGCGGGTGGTGAGAATCACGCCGTCGGCCACTTCGAGAAACTCGCGGTCATTGCCGCAGTTGGGGCAGACGATGCGCATACCGGTTCCTGGGATCATGGGCAGGTTGGGGGTTGTAGTTGTCTGGCCTGGGACCCGCCTGGGCAGGTCCCGGACTCCCTCGCGCAGGTGGTCAGGCGAGAGTATAGTGAAAGCAGCGGCCTGTCAAGAGGATGGGGCCGGCGCGGCTATCAGCCCGTTGAAAAAGCCGTCCCTGGCTTTTCAGCTATCGGTTGGCCAAAACGAGTTTCGGCCAACCTCTCGCATACCTTGGCTCCTTTTCGGATATTCCCTGAACACGGCCCGGTTCGGTCCGCGTCCTTGGAGCCTTCGGCATGGCAGCCGGCTGGGAGAACACAAAAAGAGCCGGCGGAATTCGGCCCCACGTCCATGTGCCGCACACAGCCCGTTTTGCAACGGGCTGCTAATTCGTGGGGGTGGCAAAAGCCTGCCCGCCTGACCACGGTGGAGGATTCTGGGCCGGCGTTTTCCCTGGCGGTTGGCTAGCGGCGGATCGCAAACCCCGACTCGCCTGGCACAGGCGGCATGGGGGCCGCCGACACCTCGGTCACCGAGGAAAGGGGCGAGCCGGTCCACAGCCACTGTCGCATTT
>WFOD01000005.1 GCA_015488275.1 Deltaproteobacteria bacterium | reverse complement strand
GCGCACCGCGGATCCGGGCCGCGGCCGGGCTGTAGGTTATGGCGTCGCCGGCGTTGCAGAAGTCCACCAGTTCCCAGATGAGGGCCGGGTTGCGACCCATGGCGGTCAGAAGGGTGAGGTCGGTGTTCATGGCGTGAGGATGCGGATACGGGTTTTGTCCAGGGGGATGCCGTAGCGGGTGTCGGGCCGGGTGCCGGTGCTGGCGATCTTCACCAGCTCGGCGGCGGCGGTGCCGAGTTGGCCGCGCAGCCGGCGGTTGGTCTTGGTGCGGAAGGAACGGAAGTTCTCCTTGCTCAGGCAGGCGATGGTGCCCGCGCCCCGGTCGTCGAAGGTGCGGGAGCCCGGGAGGTCGTGGTAGAGGCGGGCGATGGCGGTCGCGTGCTCGTTGGCGATCTCCCAGGCGCCGAGCCAGCACTCGGTGCACTCGGCGCAGGCCGGCCGGTCGCAGGCGAGTTTCCGCCGGGCGAAAAAGGTGTAGAGCGCCATGTGGGCCGGTTGCAGGTCCGCCTCTAGGCGGCCGAAACGCACCTTGCCGTCGTCGGGGGAGACCTCCAGCACCGGCGGCTCGTTCCTGACCAGGGCTTGAAGCAGGTCGGCCGGGTCCCGCGGCCGGTCGAGCAGGGCCGGCTCCACCAGGTCGCGGACCGAGAAGAAGGGGATGGGCACCAGGGTCACCTGGGCGTACTTGGTCTCCTTGTAGAAGACCTCGCCGTCGCTGTTGCGCAGTTGCAAAGGAACCGATTCCCGGGGCGGGAACCAGAAGGCGCGGCAGTTCTCGAACTCCGGCGACACCAGGACGTGGTAGATCCGGTCCCAGGCGCGGCCGTAGCACTGGGCCGCCAGGGTGAGGCAACTGGTCATGGTCTTGCGGCCGCCGGCGACCAAAAAGCTCACCGCGGTGTCGGGATCGGCGGTGAGCCGGTGGGCCTGCTCCAGGCAGGCGCGCAGCAGGATCTCGTTGTCCTCCTCGGTGACGATGTCCTCCATGGGCTCGCCGGTGGGGCGGTAGAGGACCTCCACCGCGTCGAGGGAGAAGTCCAGGGCCGCGCGGTCGATGCCGTACTGGCGGCAGAACTCGTCCAGCGGGCTGTTGCGGCGCGCCAGCAGGGTGGCGTAGATGGCGGCCGCGCCGGTCTGGGTGGTGATGCAGCGCACCGCGTCCACCGGCCGGCCCTCGTCCCAGAGGGCGTAGAGGGCCTCGGTGATCACCTGGGGGGAGAGGCCGACTACGGCGAGGAGGACGTGGCGTTTCATCCCACACCCCCCACAGCCACGGCCGCCCCGCCGGACCGATCCGCGCCGCCGAGCCGGATCCAACCAAGCCCGAACGCGGTCTGCTTGCCCAAGTGTACGGTCTCGCAATAGCGCAACAGCGGCACGTAGGGGCCAAGCTCGCCAGCCAACACCACTCGGCCCACGATACCACCCATCTGCATGGCCTGCCGCTGGCGGTTGGAGTAGCGCGAGATATCGATCCACTCGGTCTCACGGCGGATCACCTGCACCTCGTCGGCTCGTCGGCAGAGGCCGGGATAGTCCACCGTGGGCTCGCCGTCACCGTAAATGTTTTCCAGGGTGGAGACCCGGCGCAGGGCGGAGCGCACCACGGTGCCGAATTCGAAATGGCGCGCGAACCGGTTGTCGCGTTTCATCCGCAGCGGGGTGAGCAAAAGGAGTTCGAGCCGGTCGCAAGGAGCGTCCGCAGCCAACCGCAGCGACCAGCCGACCTCCTCAAGCGAGAGTCGGCCCGTGGCCGCGTCGTAGAGCAGGCGATCCCCGGCCGTCACCCGTTCGAGGCGAAAACGGCCGCCGTCGCCCTTGCCCAGGCCGGCGCGGCCCATCTCCATCACCGCGTGGACGATCTGGGGCCGGAACCGCCGCGCCGGTCCGAACAGATGCATGGTGAACGAGAACGTGGCGCCGGCGGCGTAGTCCCGGGCCGGATCCAAGGGCGGTTCCAGCACGTAGGGGTGGGGACGGTTCGCCAGCCGCTGCCGGTAGCCACCGGAATTCCTGTCCAGCCGCTTGCTCTCGAAAACCAGGGAATAACAACAGGTGGCGGCGAGCAGACATTCCTCGCAGAACCGCCGCCGCAGGGCGCAGCAGGTGCGGCGCAGGGCGTGGCCGAAGGCGCCGCGCAGGGTCGAGCCCTTGTACGGCGGCAACACGGCGTCGGTGAGAAAGGTACAATGGAAGGTCAGGGTGTCGATCTGCATGGCACACCTCCGGACGTCGGCGCCCAAGGCCCCGCCCGCCCCTCCAGCGGGGCGGCGGCCCAGTGACGCCTCATCCTAGAACGTCCGGAGCGCGGGCGCACGCACGGCAACGTTGCCGCATCCGGCCCGGGCGACCCCGGTCGTCGCCAGAAGAATCAACAACCCCTCCGCCGTCACTATGCCATAAGCCGGACGGGATGGCAACGCACACACTCTGCGCCGCCATTAAAAAAGGGCCGCAACTCCTTGCGGCCCTTGTCGTTTTCTGGAGCCACCTGCCGGACTTGAACCGGCGACTCCTTGATTACGAATCAAGTGCTCTACCAACTGAGCTAAGGTGGCTTGCCAAGCGCAATACTATACCAAAAAATCACCGTGTGCCAAGCGCGAAAGTAGCCGGCTTAACAGTCCGTCGAAAAAGCCGTCCTGGCTTTTTCGACCATCGGTTGGCCAAAACAAAGTTTCGGCCAACCTCACGAATTCCTTGGCTCCTTTTCGGATATTCCTTGGGCACGGCCCGGTTC
>WFOD01000004.1 GCA_015488275.1 Deltaproteobacteria bacterium | reverse complement strand
GCCGGCCAGGCCACTCGGCATACCGGCTAAAGAGAAGGAACATCCGTTCAAAGGCCGCCGGATCCTGCCGGCACGCCGCAAAGGAGGGCAAATCCACAGCCTCGGCCGGCCGCTCCTTGGCCTTGAAACAGAGGCCCGGCAGGTCGGCAACCGGCCGGTTGTCGGCCAACCGTTTGGCCAATGCCACCACCGTTTGGTCGGCCATGCCGTACAAGAGGAAATCGGCCCTGGCGTCGAACAAAATCGAACGGCGGATCTCGTTCCGCCACCAGTCGTAATGGGCGATACGCCGCAGGCCAGCCTCGATGCCGCCCAACACGATGGGCGGCGATGGACGGCAAAAGCGGCGGATGGCGTTGCAGTAGGCGATCACCGCCCGGTCGGGCCGGCGGTCGTTGCGACCGCCAGGGGTAAAGTCGTCCAGCCGCCGACGGCGGCCGACGGCCGTATAGTTGGCCACCATTGAGTCCACCGCGCCGCCGGTCACCCCCCAAAAAAGGCGCGGCCGGCCGAGGCGCAGCAGGTCGTCCGGGCAAGAGATGTCCGGCTGGCCGATGATCCCCACACGCAGGCCAGCGGCCTCCAAGATGCGCCCCACGAGGGCCACGCCGATCTCCGGATGGTCGATATAGGCGTCGCCAGTAACAAGCACCACATCGGGCTCGCGCCAGCCACGCTGGCGCATCTCTTCTGGCGTTGAGGGCAGAAAACGGAAAGCGCTGGTCACCGTGCCGCTCCCTCCGGCCCCAGGCCAACGATCCGGCGGCGTTCAGCGGACAAGGGCATGGGGCCAGGAGAGGGTGCCGCCGGCCAGGACCTTGACGTTGGTAAACCCCCGCTGGGCAAGGATCCGGGCCGCCACGTAGGAACGCAGCCCCACGGCGCAGTAGACCACGGTCTCACGATCTGGCGCAAGCTCGGCCAACCGGTTGCGCAGTTCGTCCACCGGGATGTGGCGCGCGCTTTTGTGGAGCACACCCGTGCGCCGCACCTCGGCCGCGGTACGCACATCAAGGAGTTGGAGGTCTTTGTCCTTCTCCCCCGCGCCGCTCGCCAACCGGTCGGCGAGCCATCTGGGGGAGACCGGTTGCCATTCGCCGCGCATGGCGTTCTGAAACTGCATACCAGCGACGATCACTGGATCGCGGGCCAGGCCAAAGGGCGGCGCATAGGCGAGATCGAGATCGAGCAGGTCTTCGGCCCGCATGTGGTTGGCAATGGCGCAGGCCACTACGTCGATCCGCTTGTCCACCCCAGCCTCGCCTACGGCCTGGGCGCCCAGCAACCGCCCGCTTTGTTGGTCGGCAACGAGCTTGAGCCGCAACAGCTTGGCGCCAGGATAGTAGCCGGCGTGATGTCCCTCCAGCACGTAGGACACCACAGGGGAAAACCCCTCCCGCAGGGCGGCTTCCTCGGCAAGGCCGGTGGCGGCCACCGCCAGGTCGAAAACCTTGACGATCACCGTCCCGGCATAGGGCCGCACCGCGATCCGCCGGCCCATCGCGTTGGCGCCTGCGGCCCGTCCCTCTTTATTGGCCGCCGCCGCCATTGGCAAGAGCTGCCGTTTGCCGGTCACGACCAACGTCTTCTCCACGCAATCGCCAGCAGCCAAGATATGAGGATCGCTGGTCTGCATGTACTCGTCTACCAGCACGCCGCCCGCATCGCCGATGACCAAGCCCGCCTTGCGGGCAAGCTCCAGGTTGGGCCGCACGCCCACGGCCATGATCACGAGATCCGTCTCCAAACGACGGCCAGAAGCAAGGCGCACGCCGCCTTCCTCCTCCACGGCCACCACCCGCTCGCCCAGATGGAGGGCCACTCCCTTGGCCTGGAGATGCGCGGCCACCACGGCGGCCATCTCCCCGTCGAGAAAGGCGAGCGGCCGGTCGAGGAACTCGACCATCGCCACCTCGATCCCCCGATGGACCAGATTCTCCGCCGCCTCGACCCCGATGAGCCCCCCGCCCACGACCACGGCGCGGCGCGGCTGCTGCTCGGCGAGAAAGGCGGCCAAACGATCGGTGTCCGCCAAGGTCTTGAGGGTGAAGACAAACGGCAACTCCCGGCCTGGAATGGACGGCACCACCGCCTCGGCGCCCGGCGCAAGCACCAGCTTGTCGTACGGCTGGCAAAAGGTGCGGCCTCCGGCGAGATCGCGCACCTTCACCGTGCGTCCGGCAGGATCGATGTCCACCACTTCGTGCCCCACCTTGGCCTCGATGCGGAACCGCTGCCAGAGAAATTCCGGATCAGTGACCAGCAGATCGTCCCGCCGCCGGATCACGCCGCCAAGATAGTAGGGCAGGCCGCAGTTGGCGTACGATACCGCCGGGCCCTTTTCAAAAACCACGATGTGGGCCTCTTCATGGCAGCGCCGGGCCTTGGCGGCGGCCGACATGCCGGCCGCCACGCCGCCGACAATCACGAGGGTCGGCCCAGGGGCAGGCGCGCGTTCTGCTTCCCCCATCTCCGTGCTCCTTTTGGCAAAAGACATGAAAGGTCTCATTGCGGCCCTCTATCCCAGACGCTAGCGCGCAAGAGAGCCGCTCACCATACCTCACGCAATCCCTGTTGTTTGCGGATGCAGTCCACCTCACGCTCCAACTCCACCCGCCAGACGGCGTGAATGCGGGCGGCCGGCGGCGCGATCAGCTCCGGCAGGCCATAGACCAGGCGGTCCGACGCGCCGGAGGCCTCGATCACCGCCTCAATGGAGCGGGCGCCAAAGGTATACCGGGCGAGCAACAAACGCAACAGGAGGCCCGAAGTCTTGCGGGCCGCCTTTTTCCAGTGGGTGTCCATCTGATGGGCGATGATAAAGGCCCGTTTCATCAAGATCCGGCGCAGCTCCTCGAGTTCCTCGTCGCTCGCCGTGCTGGAGAGCCACTCTTCAGGGATGTCGATGCCGTCGATATCGAGCACCACCCGCAGCCGGCTCATGAAGTCCGGCACCTTGAGGGTGCGGGCCAAGCGCAACCTTTTGGGGTCGCTCTCGTCCAGCAAGGCGGTCATCCCCTCCCAGCTCGCCTTGACCCCGCCGGCAAAGACGAAGATCGAACGGCCGATGTTGTACGGCACGCCGTGCACATAGGTGATGCCGTCCTGCATGGAGGGCAGAAAGTAGCGTAGGTAGCCAAATTCATGTCCGCCGTACCGGCAATCGAATTCGTCCCAAAAAACGATGGGCACCTTGCCCTTGGCCACAGAGGCGCGGATGGCGTCAATGGCCGCGTTGATCTCCTCGGGCCCCTCGAACTGGGTAAGGTTGAACTCGAAGAACTCAAAAGGGCTGGACTCGAACCGCCGGCCAATCACCCGCGCCACCTCCTTGACGGCAAAGGACTTGCCCGAGCCCGGCGGGCCAAAGACCCCGACGCACAGGGGCCGGAGCACCATCTCCCGCGCCACGTAAGAGTCCATGACGTTTTGCAGGGTGACCACCGGCTCGATCTCCGCCGGATCGGTGGTCCGCAGGTTGCCGATGGAAAACATGCGCAACTCGGCAAAGCCGCGTTTGAAGCTGACCTCTTCCTTTAAATAATGGAGGACTTCGACAATGACCCCGAGAAAGTTATGCGGCAAAGCCCCGCCCCGCTGCCGGAGAAACGGGCTCGGCCGCCGGGGAAAGAAGCTGCGCACCGCCCGCTTCTTTTCTTCGTTCCACAACTGGCAGGCCACCAGGTCCAGGGAGCGTTCAAAGGCGGGCTCCCACTGGGGCAAGGATACGAAGCAGGGATCGTCGCCAATCTCTACCAGGGAACAGGCGACCCCGTGGGGATAGTTTGAAGAAAAGTCGAGATCGGGAAACAGGAGCTCCCCGTCGAAAAAGTACCCTGATTCGTGAAGCTGGAGCCAGTTGGCCAGCAGGCGGGAAGAGTAGTCGAAAAAGGCGTTGCGGCAGAACGAGAGGCCGCCGGCCACCAAGGCGTCGCGGGCCAGCATCGAGGTGGCCAGGGTATCGTAGCAGGGCACCGAGCCCCGGTGGCGCGGAGCGCGCTTTTCTGGCAAGGTGCCGCAGCGGTGGCGGAAAAAGCCCCCTGCCGGCCCCACGTACAGCAGGCCGTGGGGATACATCTCCACCATCACATGGCAGAGGAAACGCCCTTCCTGCCATAACCCCACCTCGGTGGAGCGCAAGGCGCGCAGGACCATAGCGACGATGGTCTCCCAGATGACCGCGCTGTCCATCTCCATGCGGGTGGTCTCAAGGTCGGAAAGACGGCAAAACAGGCAAAAGCGGTCGCCAAACCACTGGGCCCACTCCTGCCAATGGGCCACGCCAATGCCCATAGCGATCACCCAGGCGTCAGGGTTGCGCTCCGCAAGGCGGCGGGCCACTGAAGGCGGCCGGCCCGAGTCGTCCACCACCATGATGCCGACGTTGCCGGCGAACTCCGGCGCAGAGGTGTCGAGGTGGGAGGCGTCGCGCCCCCGGCCCTCGGCGGGCAAGAGTTGGTGGTACATGAACCAGCCGCGCGCCGTGTCCCCGCTCCGCGCCGTTGGCCGGTGCCGGAAAAACTGATAGACCTCTTTGCGCTCCCCATACGCCTGGGGCGCAAGCCGCACGGCAATATCGTCATCGGCCAGGGCCGCGGTCAGCCAGGCGAGGCTCTGCTCCAGCCGGCCGTTCTCCACGCTGACCCGGCCGGCGAGCAACTCGATGAAATCACTTGGGTTGTAGCCGTAGGCGGGCAAGCTTCCCTCCCGCAGCAGGCTCACCTCCTTGATCGGAATGTTGACGATCCGAACGTTGGAGCCAAGAAGGAGGATACGGGCGTCAAGAGAAGCATCAGCGGCGGCCGAGGACACGACACACCTCCTGAAACGAGGAATGGGATGTGGCGAAAAGGAGGAAGACGGCGTCCTCCTGCCTCAGGCAGGGGGAGACAAAGGAAAGCGGACCAAGCAGCAGGACTCCTCCCGCACCAGGTCCTCGAAGCTCACCGATCCCAGAACCCGCCGCAGCTCGTCGCGCGCCCGCACCCATACCCGGTGCACGGCGCAGTCTGGGCTGGCCTGACAGGTCTCTGGCCGGATCACGCAATCGTTGAGAAAGATCTCGCCGATGATCGCCTCGATCACCTCGAGGAGGGAAACTTCGGCCGGCCGCCGGATCAGGCGGTAGCCGCCGCGGGTCCCTTGCATGATCTCGATGATCCCGGCCTTGGCCAGTTGCTGGGCGATCTTGGCGAGAAAGTGCGGCGGAATACGGCACTGGTCGGCAATGGTCTGGCGGCTGACCAGGGCGTCCGGCTCCTGTTTGGCGAGATGCAGCACGCAGCGGACCGCGTACTCGCCCGCACGGGTAAGGCGCATAATCGCTGTTTCCTCGAGAAATGAGACTTTTTCTGTCCAATTTTACCGGAGCCCTCGCGCCCTGTCAAGCGGTTGAAACACCTCTTTGATGCTCTTGTAAAAAGCCTTAGCAGCCCGCTGAAAAACGGGCTGCACGCGGCACAGGGACGTGCCGCCGGATTCCGCTAGAGAGACGCATCACCTTTACCTGCCGCTCTTTTTTTCTTCCACATAGTGGGCCGCGGCCTGGGCCGCCACACAGCCGTCGGCCGCAGCGGTAACGATCTGCTTGACGTACTTTTCCCGCAAATCGCCGACGGCAAAGACGCCGTCCACGCTGGTGGCGCACCGCTCGTCGGTGATCACAAAACCAGCGGTATTCATCCGCACGCCTGCGGGCACAAGGGCGTTGTTGGGCGCAAAGCCGATAAAGATGAACACACCCTCTGCGGCCAGTTCCTCGCTCCCGCCTTCTTGGGTGTCCTGCAGCCGGACGCCGGTCACGCCAGTGTCATCGGCAACGATCTCGGTGACGATCCGGTTCCAGTGCACAGCGATCTTTGGCGTTTCCGCCACCCGTTGCTGGAGGATCTTGCCGGCGCGAAAGGCGTCGCGGCGGTGGACGATATGCACCTTGCGGGCGATCTTGGCCAGGAACAACGCCTCCTCCAAGGCCGCGTCGCCACCGCCCACCACCACCACTGTGCGGTCCCGGAAAAAAAACCCGTCGCACACCGCGCAGTACGACACTCCCCGGCCGTAGTTCTCGTTTTCTCCCGGCACGCCGAGCTGCCGCGGCCGACCGCCGGTGGCCAGGATCACGGCCAGGGCCCGCACCTCGTCACCGTTGTCGAGCCGTACCGTATGGTAGTCGAGACCAGGCTCCACCTCCACCACCTCCCGGCTCATCACCGGCAGGCCGTAGGCCGCCGCATGGGCCGCCATCGCCGCCGAGAGTTCGGCGCCGGTGATCGACTCCGTGCCGGGCCAGTTCTCCACAATATCGGTGTTGTTCATCTGGCCGCCGGCAACACCCTTTTCCACCAGCACCGCATCCAGGGCGGCGCGCATGGCGTAGATGCCGGCCGTGAGCCCGCCAGGGCCGCCGCCAACAATGACCAGATCCCGAACAGCCTGCCCCTGCATCGTCATCATCCTCCTTGCAATCCGTGGTTGTCAGTCCCGCTCCGCGTCACCCCGTCACTTCTTCCATACCATATCCAATTCCATACCATATCCAACGCCAGAGATACAGGGGAAGCAGCGCTCATTCCTGGCTGGAGCGCCAACGGCTTCGCAAAAAGGGCTACAGGGCGCGCGTTTCCCCACGCGATGCGGCGACTTGACAGCCCCATCTCACTGCTTATTGTGGAGAAGGGAATCCCCTTGCGGCGTTTTGCCCTCTTTTCTCCTCAAGGCCTAAACGGTCTTGACAATCCAATACATTCGCCATGCTGGACAGGCCCCTTTCTCCGGCCGTGGTCGAAGGAAGAGCGCAGAGACGGCTCTTTTGACGGACTGCGAAAAAACGGATTGGATTTGGAGGTGAAACGATGCGCATCGCCCAAGTCGCCCCTTTGCACGAAAGCGTGCCACCCAAGCTCTACGGCGGCACGGAGCGGGTGGTCAGCTATCTCACCGAAGAGCTTTGCCGCCTGGGGCATGAGGTGACCTTGTACGCCAGCGGAGACTCCACCACGGCGGCACGGTTGAAAGCGGTATGCCCGGCCGCGCTCCGCCTCGACCCCAAGATCAAAGATCCCCTGGCCCACCACACGGTCCTTCTCGACCACCTGTTGGCCGACGCCCACCAGTACGATATCATCCATTTCCATCTGGATTACATCCACTTTCCTCTGGCGCGCACGTTGGCCGCACCGCACGTGACCACCATGCACGGCCGGCTCGACCTCCCTGACCTCGCACCGCTTTTCGACCGGTTCCACGATATGCCGGTGGTCTCGATCTCCAACGACCAGCGCCGGCCGCTTCCCCAGGCCAACTGGCAGGCCACGGTCTACAATGGTCTGCCAGAGGACCTGCACCGCTTCCATCCAGAGCCGGGAAGCTATCTCGCCTTCCTCGGCCGTATCTCGCCGGAAAAAGGCATTGTCCAGGCCATCGAGATCGCCGGCCGGGCCGGTATGGAGCTGCGGGTTGCGGCCAAGATCGACGCTGCAGACCGGGCCTATTACGAAAAGGTGGTCAAGCCACTCTTTCGCCAACCGCACGTGACGTTTGTCGGCGAAATCAACGAGCAGCAGAAAAACCGCTTTCTCGGAGAAGCGGCGGCCCTGCTCTTTCCCATCGACTGGCCCGAACCCTTTGGCATGGTGATGATCGAGGCCCTGGCCTGCGGCACACCGGTGATCGCCTTTCGCCGCGGCTCGGTGCCCGAAGTACTCGAAAACGGCGCGACCGGCTTTGTCGTCGAGACGATCGACGAGGCGGTGCGGGCGGTCGGCAGGCTGGGTCTCGTCAGCCGCCAGCGCTGCCGCCGTTACTTTGAAGAGCGGTTCAGCGCCCGCCGCATGGCCGAAGGCTATCTCGCCGTGTATGAACGCCTGCTGCTCAGCCGCCGCCAGCCGCGGCTGGCCGCCTGACCCGTGATCGCGCTGCGGCTCGACTCTCGTAAGGTTCGGTATGGACGACGTTATCCGCATCGACGACCAGTGGTACGTACTCGCCACCTCTTCGCGGGCCGATGACCAAAAACGGGTGCTGAAACAGGGAGACACCTTTGCCCTGTTCGACCGTTTCGGCGATATCCAGCACATCGGCATTGGCGAGCAGGGCCTGTACCATCGGGGCACCCGCTTTCTTTCCCACTGGGAGATGCTGATCAACGACCGCCGGCCCCTGCTCCTCAACTCAGCGGTGTCACAGGACAACACCGCCTTGGCCGTGGATCTCACCACGCCGGACCTCTTCTTTCAAGGCCGTCTTCTCCTGGCCAAGGGGATGGTGCACATCTTCCGCTCCATCATTCTCTGGCAGGACGCCTGCTACCAACACATCCGCCTGCACAATTACGGCACGCGTCCCGTCCGTCTGCGGCTCACCTTCCTCCATGCGGCCGACTTTGCGGACATCTTTCAGGTGCGCGGCGTGCAACGGCAACAGCACGGCACCATCCTCCCCGCCAAACGGCGTAACGGCGAGCTGCTCCTCGGCTACCGCGGCCTCGACGACGTGCGCCGCTCCACCCGCATCCAATTCACGCCGCCGGCAGACGGTGATGACCGGCGGACCGACTATCACGTCGATCTGCCCGCCGGGGGACGGCATGACATCACCGTCATCGTTGCCTGCGAAAGCGGCCGCCGGGCGGCCCCGGTCACCGGATACCGCCAGGCCCTGTATGCGGTGCGGGACCTCCAAGCGCAGCAAAAAGAGCGGGGAGCGTCCATCTTTACCGCCAACGAACAATTCAACGACTGGCTCAGCCGCTCTGCCGCCGATCTTCTCATGCTGACCACCGAAACAGAGCACGGCCCCTATCCCTTTGCCGGTGTGCCGTGGTTCAGCACACCGTTCGGCCGCGACGGCATCATCACCGCTCTGCAGACCCTCTGGCTCGACCCCGGGATCGCCCGCGGCGTTCTCGCCTTTTTGGCCCACCACCAGGCAACGAGGGAGGAGCCGGAGCGGGATGCCGAGCCGGGCAAGATCCTGCACGAAATGCGGGGCGGAGAAATGGCCGCCCTGGACGAGATCCCCTTTCGCCTTTACTACGGCAGCGTGGACGCCACCCCGCTTTTCATCCTCCTGGCCGGTGGTTATCACCGCCGCACCGGCGACCTCGACTTCATCCGCCGCCTCTGGCCCCACATCGAACGGGCCCTTGCCTGGATCGACCAGTACGGCGACCGGGACGGCGACGGTTTTGTGGAGTATTCCCGCCGCTCGGCCAACGGCATCGTGCAGCAGGGCTGGAAGGACTCACACGACTCGGTATTCCACGCCGACGGCAGGCCGGCGGAGGGGCCCATCGCCCTGTGCGAGGTGCAAGGGTACGTCTACGCCGCCAAGCTCGCGGCCGCAGACCTGGCGCAGCGGCTCGGCCATGTTGCCACGGCGCAGCGGCTCGGCAGGCAGGCGGAAGAGCTCCGCCGCCGCTTCAACGAGGTGTTCTGGTCGGATGAACTGGGCACCTTCGCCCTTGCCCTGGACGGTGACAAACGTCCCTGTCTTGTCCGCGCCTCCAACGCCGGCCATGCCCTGTTCACCGGCATTGCCTGGCCTTCCCACGCCGCACGATGCGCCCGCACCTTGCTTGCGCCCTCTTCGTTCTCTGGCTGGGGCATCCGTACCCTGGCGGAAGGCGAGGCGCGCTACAACCCGATGAGCTACCATAACGGCTCGGTCTGGCCGCACGACAACGCGCTCATCGCCCTGGGACTGGCGCGCTACCGTCTCACCGACCAGCTCCTCCGCTTGACGACCGGCCTGTTCAACGCCAGCATTTTCATGGACCTCCACCGGCTGCCAGAGCTGTTCTGCGGCTTTCCCCGCCAGCCAGATCAGGGCCCCACCCTGTACCCAGTAGCCTGCGCGCCCCAGGCATGGGCGGCGGGCGCCGTATTCATGATCCTCCAGGCCTGCCTGGGGATCAGGTTTTCGCCGGAAAGGCCCCAGATCTCTTTCATTCATCCCGTGCTGCCCGACTATCTTGACTTCGTCCGCATCACCAACCTGAAGGTGGCTGGCGGCAGGGTGGACTTGGCCTTGCGCCGCCACCCCCACGATGTGGGCATTACCGTGGTCGATAAAGAGGGGGATATCGAGGTGGCGGTGATCGTCTGACAGTCCGCCGCAAGGCCGTTTCTGGCTTTGCCGTACAAAGTTGAGCAGCCCGTTGAAAACGGGCCGCTATACGCGGAAACCGGAGGAGAAAACGTGGTGCGCGCTCTGGAGCGCTACGCCGCCCTTCTGCGTAGGGAAAACCCGCCACGGCCTCAAGAAGAGGACAAAAAGACGACAAATTTTGTCCCAAAACAGCGCCGTCGTCCGGATTCCCCAGCCACAAGGCGGAAAACCCGCCATCGGCCACGCATGTTCCGCCATATTTTTTTCTTGACACCTGAAAGGGAATTCACTTTAATGATTTCATGAGAAAGAAAGGAGCTACCCCTGCGGGGAGGGGCGTGCCAAACGTGAATTCAACCCAAACGAAAATAGCTGGGGGAAGTCAATGAAGAAGATGATTGTACTCGGCATGGTGACGGCCTTGATGACCTTTAACGCCCCGTTGCTGGCGTGGGGGCAGGCAAGCGGAAGCG
>WFOD01000003.1 GCA_015488275.1 Deltaproteobacteria bacterium | reverse complement strand
GGCTGTCCTCGCCCCTCCCCTTGCCGATATCGTGGCACAGAGCGGCAAGGAAAAGGATATGGGGCGAGGGGCACGCTGGGCGGGGGGCCGTCCTGGTGCGCGATATCGGCCTCCGCCTCGGGCTTGGCGAGGGCGAGATCGACTGTTTGGCCTTTGTGGTGGAGCATCATCTCTTTCTCTCCCATGTGGCGCAGCGGCGCGACCTTGAGGACGAGGCGCTCATCGTCCGTTGCGCCGAGCGGATCCGGGACGCCGACCGGCTGGCCATGCTCTATCTGCTCACCGTGGCCGACGCCCGGGCCACCGGCCCGTCGGTGTGGACCGACTGGAAGGCGGCCCTGGTGCTTGAGCTCTATCTCAAAATCGCCCATCTTCTCGACCAGGAAGAGGTGGACCTCACCGGTATGGACCGGCAGCAGGCGGCCCGGTGGATGGCGCACAAGGTGCGTGAGGCCCTGCCCGCCGACGCCGCCCTTGATCCGGCCGAATTGCCGGTGGACTATCTGGTGAGCTTTTCGCCCGATGAGGTGGTGCGCCACATCGGGTTACGGGCCGGCCTCGAGGGTCGTGACCTCTTGTTCGAGGCCACGGACGTTGGGGACCATTGGTCGCTTCTGGTCATGACCGCCGACCGGCCAGGGTTGCTGGCCAGGATCTGCGGCGCCTTGGCCCTGCACAACCTGCGTATCCTGGCGGCCCGCATCTTTACCTGGCCGGATGGCACGGTGGTGGACGCCCTGGATGTGGTGTCCAGGGTGGGCGCCTCGTACGCCGACCAGGATTGGCGCGCGGTGCGCAACTCGTTGTGGCAGGCGGCCAACAACCGCCTAGGCATCGACTACCGGTTGCACAAGAAGCTGCGCCCGTGGTCGGGAGGGGAGCCCCCGGCCGGCAGCCGGTCGCCGGCCAGGGTGGAGATCGATAATTTGGGGTCAGCGGCCTGCACGATCATTGAGGTGTACGCCACCGACCGGATCGGCCTGTTGTACGAAGTGACTCGTACCCTGGCCGACTTTGGCATCAATATCCTCCAGGCCCGCATCGGTGCACGGGGCGACCAGGTGGTGGACGTGTTCTACGTCCAGGATGGCGACGGCTCCAAGGTGGAGGAGCCTGAGTTCCAAGAGGAGATCCGGCGGTCCCTGCTGCACGTCGCCACGCACGAGACGCGGGCGGTGGGGAAGTAATCCTTTGGTGTTTCTTGCGATTCGCGCTATAACGCCCGTAGCGAACGGGCTCGTTGGCTGGCCGGCGCGGCGTCGGCCGGCAAAAAAGCAACCTTCAACAAATCGAGTGAAAGGAGGACCCAGATGACAAGAGATGAAATCCTGAAAATCATTGAGGAGGAGAAGATCCACTTCTTCCGGCTCCAGTTCGTGGACATCCTCGGCCACATGAAGAACGTCGCCATCCCGCGCAGCCAGATCGAGAAGGCGCTGGACGGCCAGATCATGTTCGACGGCTCGTCCATTGACGGTTTCGTGTCCATCAACGAGTCGGATATGTACCTGAAGCCGGACTACGATTCTTTTGTGGTCCTGCCCTGGCGCAACAAGGACGGTGTGGCCGCTGCCCGGATCATCTGCGACGTGGCCAAGGCGGACGGCTCGCCCTTTGAGGGCTGCCCGCGGCAAAACCTGAAGCGGGTGCTGGCCGAGGCCCAAAAGATGGGCTTTACCATGAACGTGGGCACGGAGTGCGAGTTCTTCCTTTTCGAACGGGACGAGTGCGGCAATCCCACGATCTGCACCCAGGACAAGGCCGGTTACTTCTCCGTGGATCCCGACGACTACGGCATTGACTGCCGTCGGGAGATCATCGAGACCTTGGAGTCGATGGGGTACGAGATCGAGGCCTCGCACCACGAGGTGGCCGAGGGCCAGCACGAGATCAACTTCAAGTATGCCGACGCGGTGACCGCGGCCGACAACACCATCACCTTCAAGTGGGTGGTCAAGACCATTGCCAAGAAGTACGGCCTGCACGCCACCTTCATGCCCAAGCCGGTGTTCGGCATCAACGGTTCGGGCATGCACACCAACCAGTCGCTCTTCCACCTCGACGGCCGCAACGCCTTTTTCGACGAAAGCGACCCGCTGCAGCTCTCCAAGACCGCCTACCAGTACATCGCCGGCATCGCCAAGAACGCCCGTGCGTTCGCCGCGGTGACCAATCCGCTGGTCAACTCCTACAAGCGGCTGGTGCCGGGCTACGAGGCGCCGGTGTACGTGGCCTGGTCCGCGTCCAACCGCTC
The DNA here is from genome assembly GCA_015488275.1 of Deltaproteobacteria bacterium. Lineage (GTDB taxonomy): Bacteria > Desulfobacterota > Desulfobulbia > Desulfobulbales > S012-135 > S012-135. The sequence continues at coordinate 677 of WFOD01000003.1, read as the reverse complement.
GGCGTTGATGCGGATCCCGGCCTCCCGCGGCCAGGGCACCCGGGTGGAGGTCCGCTGCCCGGACCCCACCTGCAACCCGTACCTGGCCTTTGCCATGATGTTGTCCGCTGGTCTTGACGGCGTCAAAAACGATCTCACTCCCCCGCCGTCCACGGACCTCAACATCTACAAGATGACCGACCGCCAGAAACGGGCCGCCAAGATCAAGAACATGCCCGCCTCACTGCAGGAGGCCCTGGTGGAGTTCAAGAAGAATCCCCTTTCCCGCGCCGCGCTGGGCGACCACATCTTCGAAAACTATCTGTCCGCCAAGGAGGCCGAGTGGGACGCCTTCCGTATCGCGGTCACCGACTGGGAGCGGGAGACCTATCTGGCCGTGTATTGATCGGCCTCCTTTGCCGCAGCCCGCAACGGGCGCACGACAGCAGCAGGCTCCTGGACACGCCCTCCGGCGGCTCCAGGACCTGCGGCAAGGAGCGGAAAAACCAAACGCCCGTCCGGCCGATGCGCCGGACGGGCGTTTGACGTAGAGCGGCGTCCCCCGGGAGATCGTAACTGGTCCGGGGATGCCCTGCGGCTGCCGGATTCGCTGCCTCGCAGACCAGATGTAACTGATCACGGGGGTGCCCCTTCGAACGCCGAAGTCGCAGCCTCGCAGACCGGGTGTAGAGTAGAGC
>WFOD01000002.1 GCA_015488275.1 Deltaproteobacteria bacterium | reverse complement strand
GTTGAGGCGCGCACTGCTGGCAAGAAATATGTTTTTTGTAGAAATTTAAAGGTATTGCGTGTTGCGCTGTCGGTGGCACGATGGTTGCTTCGTTTAAAAAATGCTGGGACGAGCCCGTCAGCGGAGCGTCCATGCAGCTGCCCAGGAGGGCGCGTAACCGATCTCGGGGTTGCTCCTTTGCCCGCCGAAGTCGTGATTCCGCGGACCAGATACGAGGGCGCCAAGGTCCTGGGCACAGGTTGAGGGAGAACCGTTATGTGGATCCAGAACCGGCTCGGGTTGGTCGAGGGCATTGAGGCCATGCGCGCCCAGGAAGAGCGCATGAACCAGATCGCCAACAACCTGGCCAATGTCGATACGCCAGGCTACAAGCGGGAGGAGGTCACCTTTTGGGAGATGCTCTACCAGACCTCTGGCCTCCGGCCGCGGGTAGGCAAGGCCCTGCGGGTGGTTACCGATCATCGTCAGGGCCCGGCGATGCTCACCGGCAATCCTTTGGATCTGTTGATCGACGGTGAAGGCTTTTTCCGGATCCAAACGCCGCAGGGCGTCCGTTACACGCGGGCCGGCAACTTCACCACCGACGCCACCGGCCAACTCGTGACCCAGGATGGCTATCCGGTCCTTGGGGTCGGCGGCTCCATTGTGGTTGGCCACCGGGAGTTCGTCGTGGACGCCAACGGCGATGTGCGTATCGACGGCGAACTGGTCAACCGGTTGGACATTGTGAGCTTCGACGATCCTGGCGGCCTGATCAAAGAGGGGGAGAACTTGTTCCGCGCGCGGGAGGGAGCGGCTGCCCGCCCGGCCACAGGCTTTCAGGTGCTCCAGGGATCGCTGGAGCAGGCCAACGTCAATACCGCGGTGGAGCTGACCGCGATGATCGATCTCCAGCGCGCTTATCAGGCCCAACAAAAGGTAATTCGCACCATTGACGAGATCGACGGTCTGGCCGTGACCCGGGTTGGCCGTCTCAACAGCTAACCTTTAGTCTTTGGGAGAACTTTCATGATCCGCGCTTTGTTTTCCGCCCGCACCGGCATGATCGGCCAGCAGTTGCAGCTCGACACCATTTCCAACAACCTGGCCAACGTCAATACCGCGGGCTTTAAAAAGTCCCGGGTGCAGTTCGAGGATCTTTTTTATCAGAATATCAGGGCGATGGGTGTGGAGACGGCCGGCGGTGGCCAGGTGCCCACCGGCCTGCAAGTGGGTATGGGCACCCGGCCGGTCTCGACGCAGAAGATCTTTACCCAGGGTGAGTTTGTCCAAACGGGAAACGAACTCGACTGGGCCATCGAAGGGCGCGGTTTTTTTCAGGTGGTGCGCGACGGCCAGACTTACTACACCCGGGCGGGATCGTTCAAGATCGACGGCAACGGCTATATCGTCACCGCCAACGGCGACCGGCTCCAGCCCGAGTTTACGGTGCCGGCCGGCACGGTCAGTATTGAGATCGATTCCGGCGGCCAGCTCACCGCCCTGGATGAGAACAACGACGCCCTGGCCACCGCCCAGGTCACCCTGTTCGACTTCATCAATCCCGCTGGCCTGAAGGCGGTGGGCCACAACCTCTTTCTCGAGACCGACGCCTCTGGCGCTGCGGTGGAGGCCAATCCTGGCACCAACGGGGTGGGCACGATAGCCCAGCGGTTTATCGAGACCTCCAACGTGGATGTGGCCGAGGAGATCGTCAACATGATCATCACCCAGCGGGCCTTTGAGGTGAACTCCAAGGCGGTGACCACGGCGGACAGCCTGCTGGAGATGACCAACAACCTCGTGCGATAGCGTGAGGCATGGGACAGGGATGGCGACAGCGTGAGCCGTTTGCTTGGCGCGGCGTCCCAGGGGCTATCGCTGGCGCGCTCCTGGTGGTCTTTTTGACCTTTCTGCCAAAGGCGGCCGAGGGCCGGCCTGTGCCTCCTTCTTTCTGGTCCGAGGTCTTTTCTCGGATCGCGAGCCAGTACGTGGCCGTACCCGGCCTTGATTTGGAGGTCCGGGAGGTGACGGCCAGGCCGGCCGACGTGGATGTGCCCAGCGGCCGGCTTGGCTTCCGGCTCCTGTCGCCGGTCAAGGGCCTTGCGCCCGGCCGGCGTTCGGTGGCGATCATGGTCACCGTTGACGGCCGGGACGTTGCGCCGGTGCGGCTGGCGGGAACGATCGGTCTCTTCCGGCAGGTGGTATGCGTTGAGCGGCGCTTGGGGCGGGGGAGCGTACTGCGAAGGACGGATCTTGTCTTGGTGCGGAAAAACCTCGCCTTGCTGGGAGAAAATCCGGTGCTCTCGCCTGCCGCCGCTGTTGGCCGTCGGCTGACGACCAGCCGGCCGGCGGGCGCGGTGCTCTACGAGTCCATGCTGGAAGATCCGCCCCTGGTGCGGCGTAACGATCGGGTGACGATCGTTGTTGCCAGTGGCAGGGTGCGGGTAACCGCTCCTGGACTGGTGCGGGCGCCTGGCCGGCGTGGCGAGATGGTGCCGGTGAAGAATCTGACGAGCCGTAAGGTGATCCACGCCAGGGTGCGGGACGCCCATACCGTGGAGGTGCTGTTATGAGGGAGGATGCGCGCAGAT
>WFOD01000001.1 GCA_015488275.1 Deltaproteobacteria bacterium | reverse complement strand
GGCTGAGGCCTCTGCGGCCGAAGCGGCCGTTTCTCCGCCGGCAGAGCAAGATAGCGGTGCGCTAGCTGCAGAAGAGGCAGAGGCCGAGCAAGAGGAGCCGGCGGCGGAGAAAAGGGAAGAACCGGCGCCGGCCGCTGCCGAAACAAGGGCCGCCGCGCCGGAGCCTTCGGCCAAGTCCCAGGAGCCGGTTGCGCCTCCCCGTCCCCGCAAAGGCGCTGCCAGGGTGATCGCCCGGGCCGCCATCAAGATCGAAGAGCCCAAGGAGGAGCCGGTCCGTCGGTCGGCCCGGCCCAAGCCCGCCTCTGGCGCGCCGGCGACGCCTGCCGCGCCAGCCAAGGGGAAAAAGGGCAAGCGGTACGTTCGCTTTCAGGCCGAGCCAGAAGGTCGTGACCGCGGCCGAAGGGCCGGGGCGAAGCGCAAGAGCCGCATTGTGGTGGATGTGGACGATGTGGCCGAGCTCGACGCCGCTTTGCCCGCCGGCCTGCGCATCGGCCGCACCACCCGGGGCGGGGGCAAAAAGAAGAAGGCGGCGGAGCGGCCGGCCGAATCCACTGCTCCCAAGGCGATCAAACGGCGGATCAAGGTCACAGAGGCGATCTCGGTGGGCGATCTCGCCCGCCGCATGGGGGTCAAGGCCAGTGAAGTGATCGCCAAGCTCATGGGTCTTGGGGTGATGGCCACGGTGAACAAGGCCCTGGACGTGGATACCGCGGCCCTGGTGGCCGACGAGTTCGGTTACGAAGTCGAGCAGGGCATGACCGAAGAGCAGGTGGTCGAACAGCTCGACCAGGCGGAGAGCGGTGGCGAGGAGCTGCCGCGGCCGCCGGTGGTCACGGTCATGGGGCATGTGGATCACGGCAAGACCTCCATTCTCGACGCCATCCGCCAGACCGACGTGGCGGCCGGCGAGGCGGGCGGCATCACCCAGCACATTGGCGCCCATTACGTGCGTTCCGCCCAGGGAGATGTCGTTTTTCTCGACACGCCGGGGCACGAGGCGTTTACCGCCATGCGGAGCCGGGGCGCGCAGGTGACCGATATTGTCGTCTTGGTGGTGGCGGCCGATGACGGGGTGATGGACCAGACCAAAGAGGCGATCAATCACGCCAAGGCGGCCGGGGTGCCCATCGTGGTGGCGGTCAATAAGATCGACAAGCCAGACGCCGAACCCCAGCGGGTGATGCGGGAGCTGGCCGAGTACGAGCTCATTCCCGAGGAATGGGGCGGGCAGACGATTTTTGTCCAGACCTCGGCCAAGCAGAAGATTGGCATCGACGAGCTGCTCGAGCAGATCCTGCTCCAGGCCGAGATCCTCGAACTCAAGGCCGACCCCAAGCGCAAGGCCAAGGGCACGGTGATCGAGGCCCAGCTCCACAAGGGCCGCGGCCCCATCGCCACCATTCTCGTGCAACAGGGCACCCTGCGGGTGGGCGACGCCTTTGTCGTCGGCCTGCAGCACGGCAAGGTGCGCGCCATGTTCAACGACCGGGGCCAGCGGATCAAGGAAGCTGGCCCGTCGGCGCCGGTGGAGGTGCAAGGGCTCTCCGGCGTGCCTCTGGCTGGCGACGAGTTCATGGTGGTGAAGAACGAGAAGATGGCCAAGGCGATCAGTCAAGAGCGGCAGATGCGCGCCCGCGAGGCCGAGTTGGCCAAGGCCTCCAAGATCTCGCTTGACAACCTGTTCGACAAGCTCAAGGAGGGCGAGGCCAAGGAGCTGCGGGTCCTCTTGCGGGCCGATGTCCAGGGCACCCTCGAGGCGTTCAGCGCCTCGCTGGAAAAGCTGTCCACCGACGATGTGCGCATCCGGGTCCTGCACGCGGGCACTGGCACGATCACTGATTCCGACGTGCTGTTGGCCGCGGCCTCGGACGCGGTGATCATTGGCTTTAACGTGCGGCCGTCGGCCAAGGTCGCCGAACTGGCCAAGAAGGAGAGCGTGGAGATCCGCTACTACGATGTCATCTACCACGCCCTTGAGGATGTCAAAAAGGCGATGGTCGGCCTGCTCGAGCCCACGTACGAGGAAAAGATCCTTGGCTCGGTGGAGGTGCGCGATACCTTCCAGGTGCCCAAGGTGGGCACCATTGCCGGCTGCTATGTCACCGATGGCGTCATCCAGCGCAACGCCCAGGTGCGGGTGGTGCGCGACGGCGTGGTGGTCTACACCGGTAAGATCGCCTCGCTCAAGCGGTTCAAGGACGATGTGCGCGAGGTGGCGGCTGGCTACGAGTGCGGTGTGGGGATCGAGAACTTCAACGACATCAAGGTAGGCGACGTGTTCGAGGTTTTCGCCCTGGAGGAGGTCGCCGCTGAACTGTAGCGGAAGGGATCGATGACCGCTTTTAAGATCAGCCATGCGGACGAGTTTGGCCGTCGGCCGGGACACCGGCCGCAGCGGGTGGCCGACGCCATCCAGCGGCGGCTCGCCGTCCTGTTTCTCGCCGAGGTGAAGGATCCGCGTCTGCATGGCCTGGTAGTCACCGGCGTGGAGGTGAGCCGCGATCTGCGGCGGGCCAAGATCTACTACGGCTGCTCGGTTGCCGAGGCGCCGGCCATTGCCCGCGCCTTGGAACGCGCCACTGGTTTTTTGCGCTCGCTCCTTGCCCGTGAACTCGGTTTGCGTTACACGCCCCAACTCGTGTTCTTTCGCGACGAGAGCCTGGACCGGCAGGAGGCCATCGAGCGGCTGCTGCATGACGAGGGAGAGGATGGATGATGGAAAGGCTGACCCCCGCCATTCTTGCCGCCTTGCGTGACGCCCGCCGGATCTTGCTGCTCACCCACGTCCATCCTGACGGCGACGCCCTGGGTTCGCAGCTCGCGCTGCTCCACTGCCTTCGCCGTGCCGGCCGGGAGGTGACCGCCTTTGGCGAAGCGCCGGTGTCGCATCTCTACGACTTCTTGCCTGGCGCCGATCTGCTGGTGACCGAACCGCCCGATCCAGCGGCCGTGGATTGCGTGGTGGCCGTTGATTGCGGCGACGCCGACCGCCTAGGCCGGGCCGGTCAACAGTTTTTGCCTATCCAGCCGTTTGTGGTCATCGACCACCACGGCGGGCACCGGGAGTTTGGCACCCTGCGCTGGGTCGATGCCCGCAGGGCCGCCACCGGCGAGATGGTTTACGATCTCTTGCAGGCGTTGGACCTGCCCATTGATCGCGACACCGCTTTTTGTCTGTACACCGCCATTGTGTCGGATACCGGTTCGTTCCGCTACGCGGCAACTTCCTCGCGCACCTTGGTGGTGGCCGGCGAGTTGGTGGCCCTCGGCGTCCGGCCAGAAGAAGTGGCGAGCCGCCTGTACGACAACTACTCGGTCGGCCGGCTCGATCTGCTCCAACGGGTGCTGGCCACCCTGGAGCTGCACGAGGATGAGCGGCTGGCGATCATTGCTGTGACCCGGGAGATGCTGGCCCGCACCGGCACGCGGGACGAAGATACCGAAGGGTTTGTCAACTTTCCCCGCTCCATCGCCTCGGTGCGGGTGGCGGTTTTTGTCAAGGAAGGGCCGGACGGCATGGTTGGCGTCAGCCTCCGCTCCAAGGAACCGGAGTGCGACGTGGCGGCCGTGGCCCGCAGATTTGGCGGTGGCGGCCACTGCAACGCCGCTGGCTTCAAGGTCGCCGGCCAGAGCTTGCCCCAGGTCAAGGATGCGGTGGTGGCCGCGCTCCGGCCCGTGGTCCGACGGTGAGCGATGGCGATGGCTGCTTCCCCCATCTGCGGGGTCTTGCTGGTGGACAAGCCGGTGGGCCCGACCTCTTTCGCCGTTGTCCGGCAGGTGCGGCGGGTATTGCGGGTCAAGAAAGTGGGGCATGCCGGCAGTCTTGATCCCTTTGCCTCCGGCCTGCTTGTTGTTTGTGTCGGCCGGCCGGCCACCCGGCTTTCCGACCGGCTGATGGCCGGCCGGAAACATTATCGGGCCGAAATCCGGCTGGGAGTGGAGACCGATACCTACGACGGCGAGGGAAAGGAGGTCGCCTGCCGCCCGGTGGAAGGTCTTGATCCGCAGCGGATCGAAACGGCCCTTGCCGGTTTTCGTGGCGAGATCATGCAGGCGCCGCCGCCCTTTTCCGCCTTGAAACATCAGGGGCGGCCGCTGTATTATTACGCCCGTCGCGGCGAGCCGGTGCGCAAAGAGCCCCGGCCGGTACGGGTGTACCGGCTGGAGCTTTTGTCCTTTGCCGAAGACCGGCTGGTGGTGGATATTGAGTGCGGCAAGGGAACCTATGTCCGTTCGCTGGCCGCGGACCTTGGCCGGGAGTTGGGCTGCGGCGCGCACTTGGCCGGCCTGCGCCGCTTGGCGGTCGGTCCCTTTGCCGTGGACCAGGCGGTGGCGGGCGATGGCCTGGCGGCCATGCCGGCCGACGAGTTGGCGGCCCGGTTGTTGCCCGTGGCTCAAGTCGAGGAACTGCTGGCCGCATCCTAGCAGTCTGGCGAAAAGTATCTGGTCACGGGGCCGCCGGCTGGGGAAACACAAAAAGGCCGACGGAATTCGGCCCCACGTCTCTGTGCCGCACAGCCCGTTTTTCAACGGGCTGCTAGGCGGCCGATACGCTTGCGTGAGCGCTGGCTTTGTTCTTGGCCGCGCGTTCATGACAGCGCAAGGGACGACACGACAGTCTGGCAAGCGCCATCTTGTTGACCGTGCGCTTGCTGCCGAAACAAATAAGACGATCAACCCGAACGTGTATCGGAGGTGGAACGTGGTACTGCAAGGAGACCAGAAGCAGGCAATCATTGAAAAGTTCAAGCAGCACGACAACGATACCGGTTCGCCCGAGGTCCAGATCGCCCTGCTCAGCGCCCGCATCAGCTATCTGACCGAGCATTTCAAGGTACACAAAAAGGACCATCACTCCCGGCGGGGGCTGTTGAAGCTGGTCGGCCAGCGCCGCCGGCTGCTCAACTACCTGAAGGCCAAGGATATGGACCGGTACCGCAAGGTCATCGGCGAGCTTGGCATCCGGAAGTAAGGGCGCTTGCCGGCGAGAGGTCGTGTTCGTGCTGGTTGACGGTAGAACGGTTGCCGGGCGGCGGCCGGCGTGGGCCCTTGCCGCGCGCGCCGGTGGCCGAAGAGGGGACCGCCGTGGACTGGCGGCCGTATGCTAACACCGTAGATCATCATATCCTTGAAGGAGTCCAGCAGGTGAAACGTGTCACAGTAGAACTCGGAGGAAGGACCCTGACCATCGAGAGTGGCCGTCTGGCCAAACAGGCCAACGGCGCCGCGCTCGTCACCTATGGCGAGACGGTGGTCCTGGTGACCGCCACCGCCAGCCGGCAGCCGCGGGACAAGGTGGATTTCCTGCCGCTGACCGTGGAGTACCAGGAGCGCCTTTACTCTGTGGGTCGCATTCCGGGCAGCTACTTCCGCCGGGAGATCGGCCGGCCGTCGGAAAAGGAAACCCTGTCGGCCCGGTTCATCGACCGGCCCCTGCGGCCGCTTTTTGCCGATGGCTACCGGCACGAGACGCAGGTGATCGCCACCGTGCTCTCCGCCGACCAGCAAAACGATCCCGACATCCTGGCCATGATCGGCGCCTCCGCCGCCCTTACCATCTCCGATATTCCTTTTCTCGGGCCCATCGCCGGCGTGCGGGTGGGATATATCGATGGCAAGTACGTGGTCAATCCCACGAAAGACGATCTTGCCCGCTCACGGTTGGAGCTCATCGTCGCCGGCACGCGGCAGGCCGTGGTCATGGTCGAGGGCGAGGCGGACAACGTGAGCGAAAAGGAGATGCTGGAGGCCATCTATTTTGGCCACGAGGCCCTGCAGCCCATCCTCGACGCGCAGGAGACCTTGCGGGTGGCCCTGGGCCGGTCGAAGATGCGGGTGGAGCCGCCGGAGATCGACGCTGAACTTCGCCGCCGGGTAGAGGAGATGGCCCGGGAGCGGATGGCCGAGGTGGTCGCCTGCGCGCCCAAGATGGAGCGCCAGGAGCGGTTCCATGCTCTGCAAGACGAGATCCTCGCCGCGCTGGCCGATGAAGTGGAGGATCTGGACGCGGTGAAGACCGTTCTCCACGACATGAAAAAGGAGATGATGCGCCGCCGCATTCTGGACGAACGGGCCAGGATCGACGGCCGCGCCTTTGACGAGATCCGGCCTATCGAGTGCGAGGTGGGCTTTTTGCCCCGGGCGCATGGATCAGCGCTCTTCACCCGTGGCGAGACGCAGGTGGTGGTCACCGCCACCCTGGGCAGCGGCGAAGACGAGCAGCGGATCGAAGATCTGTACGGTATGACCTTTCGGCCGTTCATGCTCCACTACAACTTTCCGCCCTTTTGCGTGGGCGAGGTCCGCTTCCTGCGCGGTCCCAGCCGACGGGACATCGGTCACGGAAATCTCGCGGCCCGCGGCCTGCGGGCCGTGCTGCCGGAGAACGGCGACTTCCCCTACACCATCCGCGTGGTTTCCGAGGTGCTCGAATCCAACGGCTCCTCTTCCATGGCCACGGTCTGTGGCGCCAGCCTGGCCCTGATGGACGCCGGCGTGCCGATCAAGACCGCGGTGGCCGGCGTGGCAATGGGCCTCATCAAAGAGGGCGAGACCATTGTCGTGCTCTCTGATATCCTGGGCGACGAGGACCATCTGGGCGACATGGACTTCAAGGTCATCGGCACGGCCGATGGCGTGACCGCCCTGCAGATGGATATCAAGATCGAAGGCGTGACCAAGGAGATCATGGGCCGCGCCCTGGAGCAGGCCCGTCAGGGCCGGCTGCACATCCTTGGCAAGATGAACGCCGTGCTCGCCGAGCCCCGGCCCGAGGTGCCGGAGCACGCGCCCAAGGTCTTTTCGATGCAGATCAACCCGGACAAGATCCGCGACGTCATCGGTCCGGGCGGCAAGGTCATCAAGGGAATCACCACCCAGTACAACTGCAAGATCGATATCGAGGACTCGGGGAAGGTCCTCATCTTCGCCCCCAACGGCAAGGTGGCCACCGAGGTGCTCAACCACATCAAGGGGCTTACCGCAGAGGCGGAAGTGGGACATATCTACGAGGGCACGGTGGTCAAGGTGGTGGACTTTGGCGCTTTTGTCGAGATTCTGCCCGGTGTGGACGGTCTGGTCCATATTTCAGAGCTTGCCGACCGGCGGGTGAAGAAGGTCACCGATATCGTCAAAGAGGGCGACACCATTCCGGTGAAGGTGCTGGAGATCGATCCGCGCGGCAAGATCCGTTTGAGCCTGCGGGCCGCCCGCGCCGAGATGCGGGGCTAGGCGCCAGCGATGTTCGCCAAAACGGTCCTCGACAACGGCGTGCGGATCATCAGCGAGCGGGTCGACGGGGTCCGCACCGTGGCCGTGGGAATATGGATCGAGGCGGGCTCGCGTGACGAACACGACCTGAACGCCGGGGTCAGCCATTGCATCGAGCACATGTTTTTCAAGGGCACCGGCCGGCGGGACGCCACGGCCATCGCCCGTGAGTTCGATATCCTGGGCGGCAACGGCAACGCCTTCACCTCGCGCGAGCATACCTGCTGTCACGCCACGGTGCGCGACGCCGATTTGCCGCAACTCGTCGATCTTCTTGCAGATCTTGTCTGCTGTTCCACCTTTGCCGAAGAAGAGTTCATCCACGAGCGGGGGGTGATCCTGCAAGAGATCGCCATGGCCGAAGACGATCCGGCCGACCTGGTGCACGATCTCTTTGCCGGCCTGTTGTTCGCCGGGCATCCCCTGGGCCGCCCGGTGCTCGGCGGCCGGGAGACAGTGGCGGTCATGGACCGGCACCGCCTGCTCGACCACCGCGGCCGTTTCCATCGGCCGGAACGGATCGTGATTTCGGCCGCAGGCAACGTGGCGCACGAGGAGCTTGTCGCCCTTTGCCGTCCGTATTTCGAGGGGTTCGCTCCCCAGGCCGCTGGCCGGCCGCCAGCCCGCACCACGCCGCCTCCCGCGTCCCACCCCGCCCGCCGGATTTACCGGCGAGACCTCGAACAGGTGCATGTGGTCCTGGGCGTGCGCACCGGCGGGCTCGCCGATCCAGACCGGTTCGCCTTGGTGTTGCTCAACGTTGTTCTGGGCGGCAACATGAGCTCCCGCCTCTTCCAACAGATTCGTGAAGAACGGGGATTGGCCTACTCGGTCTATTCCTATCTCGACACCTTTGCCGACTGCGGGCAACTCGCCGTCTATCTCGGCGTTGACGCCGCCACCCTGGGCGAGAGCCTGGCCATTGTGGGGCAACAGTTCGCCAGCCTGTGCGAGCGGCCGGTGGCTGAGGCCGAACTTGAGCGGGCCCTGCGCTACGCCCTGGCCGATCTTTACCTTTCGGCCGAAAACATGGAGGCCCGCATGGGCCGCAACGCCCGTAACGAGTTCACCTTTGGCCGGTTCATCCCGTACGACGAGGTGGCGGCCCAGTTCGGACGGGTGCGTGCCGCCGATATCCAGCGGCTTGCCCGCGCCATTTTGGGCGGCCCGGTCGCCGGCGCTGTGCTCGGCCCGGTGGTGACGCCTGAGGTGGAATGGGGGGCGCTGTGACCAGGGTCGCCGTGCGGTTTTCCTGGCTCATCGAGGACAGGGAAGGCCTTGCCTTGCCCGCCTATCAGACGGCGGGCAGTGCGGGCATGGATGTGGCCGCCGCGGTGCGGGAGCCGCTCACCGTTGCGCCTGGCGAGATCGTGCTCGTGCCCACCGGTTTCGCCGTGGCCATCCCGTCTGGGTTCGAGATCCAGGTGCGGCCGCGCAGCGGCCTGGCGATCAAACACGGGGTGACGATCGTCAACGCGCCGGGCACCATTGACGCCGATTACCGGGGCGAGGTGAAGATCGGCTTGGTCAATCTTGGTCCCCGGCCGTTCACCATTCATCGGGGCGACCGCATCGCCCAGCTCGTGTTGGCGCCCGTGGTCCAGGCCCGCCTGGAGGTTGTTCCCCAACTGGACGCCACAGAGCGTGGCGCTGGGGGCTTTGGCCATACCGGTGGAGTGCGCGCCGCCTCGTAAGGAACCCTTATGATGCGGTTCTGCGTACTGGGCAGCGGCTCCAAGGGCAACGCCACCTATGTGGAGGATGGTGAGACGGCGATTCTGATCGACGCCGGTTTTTCTGGCGTGGAGGTGGAGCGGCGGCTCGCGGCCGTGGGGGTTGAGCCCGGCCGGCTGTCCGCCATTGTCTTGACCCATGAACACTCTGATCACGTGCGCGGAGTGGGCGTGCTTTCCCGTAAGTTGGCGGTGCCGGTGTACGGTAACGCCGCCACCCTGGCGGCTGCCGCCAGGGCCCTGAAACGGCCCCACGCGCTGCACACCTTTGTTACAGGCCGCGCCTTTCCCCTCGGCCGGCTGACCCTTCATCCCTTTGTCCTTTCCCATGACGCCGCCGAGCCGGTGGGCCTGGTGATTGAGGGCCAAAGCGGCCGCCGGTTGGGCTATTGCACGGATACCGGTTTCGTCTCCCGCCTGATGCGCTGTCGCCTGGCCGACTGTCATGCCCTGATCCTCGAGGCCAATCATGATCCCGACCTGCTTCGTGCTGGTCCCTACCCGCCAGCCTTGCAGCAGCGGGTCCGGTCGAAGAGCGGCCACCTCGCCAACCACGAGGCGGCGGAGGCCCTGGGCGCCTGCCTGCACCCAGGACTCCAGCACGTGGTCCTCGCGCATGTGAGCGAAGCGAACAACCATCCCACGCGGATTGAAAGGGCGATGGCGGCCTGTGTGGCCGGCAGCGCCCACCGGCCGGCCCTCTCCATTGCCGGCCAGGAACGGCCGGGGCCAATGGTCTCGCTCGGCCGCGTCCGAGGAATATCCGAAAAGGAGCCAAGGAATTCGTGAGGTTGGCCGGAACTTGCGTTCTGGCCAACCGTGGTCGAAAAAGCCAGGGAAGGCTTTTTCGACAGACTGATAAAGGAAGCGCCGCCGGAAGACCGGCGGCGCTCCTTCAAGGTCTTTTTTTCGCCGGACTGTTAGTGGATGCCCTTGGCGTTGAGGTAAGGACCGTACTTCTTGTCCGTGCCGAGGATGTGCTTGTCGAGCCACTGCTCGAGAAAACGCATCACCTCCATCGTGATGGTCGCCTTGCCCGCCTTGACGTCGGCCTGAAGGGCAAGCACCTTTTGCGTCATTTTTTGGTGTTTTTCCCGGTGGGCGTCGAGTTCGGGATAGCCGGCGTCGGCCATGAACTTTTCTTCTTGCCGGAAGTGGGTGGCGCAGTAGTTCGCCAAGTCGGCGAGAACGGCGTTGACCACTTGCTTGCCCTTTCCCTGGCTCATGGCCTGATGCAAGGTGTTGATCATGTCGATGAGCTTTTTGTGCTGCCGGTCGATTTCGGCCACGCCGACGCTGTAGGAATCTTTCCACGTCATTGCCATCGGCTTCCCCTCCTTTTGCGATGTGCGTTGCGGTGGATCGGTCGTTGCGGACGAGAGCCCGGGCCCGCGGCTGGGGCGCGCCCCTCTCGTCCTCCTGGGTTGTTCAATTATACCATGAGACTTCCCGCGCATGGCGACGAAAAGGTGAGATGTGGCGGCAGGCGTGGAGGCGTGGGGGAGGGAGGAGGCATTTTTCTTGTCTCTTGTTGGGCGATGGGCTACTATTCTCCCTTTGACTGGCATGTCAGGAAAGCCAAAGCTGGCTGGGGGGCAAGAAGGCGCGATCATGCGGGCCGGCCCGGCCATTGCGGGGTTGGCCGGTGAAAGAGGTCCAGGATTTTTATTTTAAGAAAGCCCGGCGCGAAGGCTATCCGGCCCGGTCGGTCTACAAGCTTGAGGAGGCGCAGCAAAAGTACCGGCTCCTTGGCCGGAATGCCCGCGTCCTCGACCTTGGTTGCTGGCCGGGAAGCTGGTCGATGTTCGCTGCCAAGACCGTGGGGCCGCGGGGGCTGGTGGTGGGCGTTGACCTGCAGGCCGGCCGGTTGCAGCCCGTGGCCAAGGGTGCGCCCATTCGCATCGAACGGGCCGACGTGATGGACGACGCTGTGCTGGCCGTCATCACCCGGCACGCCAAGCGGTTCGACGTGGTGTTGAGCGACATGGCGCCGCGCACCACGGGCAACCGCTGGGCCGATCAGCAGCACTCGTTGCGCCTCGCCCGCCGGGTGCTGGAGTTGGCCTGCCGCTTGTTGCGGCCAGGCGGCAACATGTACGTCAAGGTTTTTGAGGGCGAGGATTTCCGGGAGTTCGTCCAGGAGACGCGCCGCGCCTTTGGCGTGGTGAAAACCTTTAAGCCGAAAAGCTCCCGCAAGGAGAGCCGCGAGGTCTTTGTCCTTGGACTGGGCAAAAAAGGCGGACCGGGAGTTGCGGGCCGCAGGCAAGATTCTTCCTTTGCGGCGCAGGATGAGAGCTGAGGAACGTAACAACCCGTTGAAAAAACGGGCTGTGGGCGGCACATGGACGTGCCGCAGAATTCCGCGGCTCTGAAAGAGCCAAGGAATTCGAGAGGTTGGCCGAAACTCGTTTTGGCCAACCGACAGTTGGAAAAGCCAGGGAGGGCTTTTCAATAGACTGGTAAGAGAAGCAAAAGGAGCTTACGCATGGCCGGACATTCGAAATGGGCCAATATCAAACGTCGAAAAGGGGCCCAGGATGCCAAACGGGGCAAGATCTTTACCAAGTTGACCAAGGAGATCATCGTGGCCGCCAAGATGGGCGGTGGCGATCCGTCCGCCAATCCGCGGTTGCGGGCCGCCATTGCCGCCGCCAAGGCGGAGAACATGCCCAAGGACAAGATCGAGCGGGCGATCCGCAAGGGCACGGGCGAAGAGGAAGGAGCGGCCTATGAAGAGGTGACCTATGAGGGGTATGGGCCGGGCGGAGTGGCGGTACTGGTCGAATGCATGACCGACAACCGCAACCGCACCGTGGCCGATGTGCGGCACGCCTTTTCCAAGGCGGGCGGCAACCTTGGCGAGTCGGGGTGTGTGGCCTGGATGTTCGATAAGAAAGGGGTGCTCGTGGTGGCCAAGGAAACGGTGGACGAGGACCGGCTCATGGAGCTGGCCCTGGAGGCCGGCGCAGAGGACGTGGCGACCGAAGAGGAGGAATTCCAGGTGCTCACCGCGCCAGAGGACTTTGCCGAGGTGCAAGAAGCGCTCGCCGCCGCAGGCGTCGCCTTTGTCGAGGCCAAGGTATCCATGATCCCCAAGAACGTGGTCGAGGTCACGGACGAGAAAACAGCCCGCCAGATCATCGGTCTTTTGGAACGGCTCGAAGATCACGACGACGTGCAGAACGTGCACGCCAACTTTGATATCGCCGACGAGATCATGGAGCAGATCTCCTAGGCCGGTTTATGCGGATCCTCGGCATTGATCCCGGCTCCCGCGCCACTGGCTATGGGGTGGTTGACGCCCACGGAGGACGGCTCGCCTTTGTTGGCTGCGGCGTGATCCGGCCGCCGGCGCGGGCGCCGCTGCCAGACCGCCTGCTCGTCATCCATGATGGGGTCGTGGAGGTGCTCGCCGAGTATGCGCCCGATGCGGCGGCGGTGGAGGACCTGTTCGTGGCCGCCAATCCCCGCGCCGCCCTTGTTCTCGGTCATGCGCGGGGCGCCGCGGTGCTGGCCCTGGCCGGCAGACAGGTGCCGGTGGCCGAATACACGCCGCGGATGGTGAAACAGGCCGTTGTCGGGCATGGCCAGGCGGTGAAGGCGCAGGTGCAGGGCATGGTGCGGGTGTTGCTCGGCCTTGCCTCCATGCCCTCGTCCGATGCGGCCGACGCCTTGGCGGTGGCCATTTGTCACGCCAACCACCAGTCGGCCGGCCTTGGGGTGCCCGGCGCAGGGCCTGCGGATCCGGCGGCCACGGTGAGGAGGTGAAGGAACCATGATCGCCAGTCTCCGGGGCACGCTCGTTGACCGGCAGGAAGACCGGATCGTGATCGAGGCCGGCGGGGTAGGGTACGAGGTCTTTTGCGCCGGGGAAACCCTGCTCCTTCTGCCGCCGGTTGGTGAGGAGGTCTTTGTCCACGTGCAGACCGATATCCGGGAGGACGCCTTTAACCTGTACGGCTTTCTCCGGCCGGAAGAAAAACAGATGTTCTGCCTGCTCACCGGGGTCTCCGGCGTGGGCCCGCGGTTGGCCCTGGCCGTGCTCGGCCATGTTCGGCCGGCGGACCTCGTGCGTCTCCTGGCCGCTGGCGACGCCTCCCGCCTGGTCAAGGTGCCAGGGATCGGTAAGAAGACCGCCGAACGGCTTTGTCTCGAGCTCAAGGACAAGGTAGAGGCCCTTGCCTTTTTCCCGCCCCAGGAACCTCCTTCTGCCGCGGATGCTGCTGGCCGGAGCCCGGTGGAGGAGGATGCGGTGTCGGCCCTGGTCAACCTCGGCTATCCAGAGGCTGCGGCCCGCGGCGCGGTGGAGCGCGCGCGGCGGGAGACAGGCGAGGAGGGTTGGGAGGATATCTCCCTTGAAGAACTGCTGCGCCGCGCCTTACGGAGCCTGGCATGAAGCACGAGGAACGGATCGTCACCGCCCGCTCCCTGGCCGACGATCACCAGGAGGCCGGCCTGCGTCCCCGGCGGCTGGCCGACTATATCGGCCAAGAAGGGGTGAAGGAGAACCTGGCCATCGCCATCGCCGCGGCCCGCGGGCGGGGCGAGCCCCTGGATCATGTGCTTTTTCACGGCTTTCCCGGTCTTGGCAAGACCACCCTTGCCTATATCATCGCCCAGGAGATGGGCGCGTCGATCAAGGTCACCTCAGGGCCGGTGATCGAAAGGGCCGGCGACCTGGCCGCCATTCTCACCAGCCTTCAGGAAGGTGATGTGCTGTTCATCGACGAGATCCACCGCCTCAACCACGTGGTGGAGGAGATCCTCTATCCAGCGATGGAGGACTTTCAACTCGATCTGATGATTGGCCAGGGGCCGGGCGCCCGGACAGTGAAAATGAACCTGCCGCGGTTCACCCTGGTAGGGGCCACCACCCGCACCGGCCTGCTGACCCCTCCTTTACGCGACCGCTTTGGGGTGATCCTCCGGCTCGATTTCTATACCCCTGAGGAACTGGTGCGTATCGTCAAGCGGTCGGCCGCCATGCTCGACATTCCCATCGACGACGCGGGCGCCCTGGAGCTTGGCCGCCGGTCGCGGGGCACGCCGCGGATCGCCAATCGGCTGCTGCGGCGGGTGCGCGATTTTGCCGAAGTGCGCGGCAAGGGCCGGATCACGGCGGAGATCGCCGATCGGGCGCTCGATATGCTGGCCGTGGACCGGCAGGGATTGGACGACATGGACCGGCGTATCCTGGCCACGATCATCGATAAGTTCGACGGCGGCCCCATTGGCCTCGATTCCCTGGCCGCCGCGGTCTGCGAGGAAAAGACAACACTTGAGGATGTGTACGAGCCGTTTCTCATCCAGAGCGGCTTTCTTGCCCGCACGCCCAGGGGGCGGGTGGCCACGGCCCTGGCCTACGCGCATCTGGGCCGGCCGCGGCCGGCGGCGCCAGCGCCGGGAGTGGCGCGCACCCTGTTTGATGATGGCTGAGGCTGAGGCCTGGGGCCGGAGCCTCTTTCGCCTGCCTGAAAGGAGAGCTGCGACATGGGCAAAAAGACAGTAGTCGATATCCAGCGCATGAAACGCGAAGCGCGGCGGATCACCATGCTCACCGCCTACGAGGTGGGTTTCGCCCGGATGATCGATCAGGCCGGTGTTGACCTGGTGCTCGTGGGCGATTCCCTGGGCATGGTGGCCCTGGGGTACGGTTCCACCGTGCCGGTGACGATGGAAGAGATGCTCCACCACGCCAGGGCCGTTTCCCGTGGCGTGGAGCAGGCCGTGCTGGTTGGCGACATGCCCTTTCTTTCCTATCAGATAGACGCCCGTGAGGCCGTGGCCAATGCCGGCCGGTTCTTCAAGGAGGCTGGCTGCGATGCGGTGAAGCTGGAGGGGGGGCGCGAGGTGATCCCCCAGGTGGAGGCCATTGTCCGCGCCGGAATGCCGGTCATGGGGCACATTGGCCTGACTCCCCAGACCGCTGGCCGGCTTGGCGGCTTCAAGGTCCAGGGGCGGGATCTCGCCTCTGCCCGCCGTCTTGTCGAGGACGCGCGCGCCCTGGCCGAGGCCGGGGTGTTCGCCTTGGTCCTCGAATGCGTACCCGATCAGGTCGCCGCGGTGATCACCGAAACGGTGGAGGTGCCGACCATTGGTATCGGCGCCGGCCCCCACTGCGACGGGCAGGTGCTGGTCACCCACGACCTGGTCGGCCTCTTCGACCGTTTTACCCCAAGCTTTGTCAAAAAGTACGCCAATCTCGCCCCCATTGTCCGCCAGGCGCTCGCCTCGTTTATCGAGGATGTGCATACAGGCGCCTTTCCCGCGGCAGAGCATACCTTTGCCGCCTCCGAGGAGTTACGGAGCCTGTTGCTCGCTGATGATTGACGGACTGATAACAGCCTTGCGCTGGCCACGCTCTACCGTGCTATAATGGAGGCGCTGTCCAACGCCATTGTCTGATCTGCTGGAGGGAGCATGGACATAGCAACCGTCATCGGCCTGGTTCTGGCCATTGTCCTCGTCGTCGGCTCCATTGCCAGTGGTGGGTCGTTGATGCTGTTCATCAACGTGCCTTCCATCCTCATTGTGTTCGGCGGCACTTTGGCTACCGCCTTTATCCGTTTTGGCATGGGCGATGTGCTCAACTCGATGAAGGTGGCGATGAACGCCTTCTTCGTCAAGATGACCCCGCCGCAGCAGATCATTCAGGAGATCGTCAACCTGGCCAACATTGCCCGGAAGAACGGGCTCATCGTCCTTGAACAGCAGCCCATCGAGGATCCGTTTCTCAAAAAGGCGATCATGTACTGCGTGGACGGCCATGAGGCCGAGTTCATCGACGAGGTGCTGCGCAAGGAGGTCTCGCTCACTGCGGACCGGCACAATCTGGGCAAAAGCGTTTTTGCTTCAATGGGCGACGCGGCGCCGGCCTTTGGCATGATCGGCACCCTGATCGGGCTCGTGCAGATGCTCGCCTCGATGGACGATCCCGCCTCCATCGGCCCCGCCATGGCCGTGGCCCTGCTCACCACCTTGTACGGCGCGCTGATCGCCAATGTCTTTTGCTTGCCCATTGCCGACAAGCTCGCCCTGCGCAGCGAGGAGGAGGTACGCAACCGCAAGCTGATCATCGAGGGGGTGCTCGGCATTCTCAAGGGCCTCAACCCGCGGGTGATGGAGGAGTTTCTCCAGACCTTCCTGCCGCCCAAGGACCGGACGGCGAGTGAGGAGGCAAAATAACGGCACGACGAGAGGGCTGCTGGCATGGCGGACGACGAGGAAAAAAAAGAAGAAAGCGGCGGCGGCGCGCCAGCATGGATGTGCACCTTCGCCGACCTGATGAGCCTGTTGTTGAGCTTTTTCGTCCTGCTCCTTTCGTTTTCGGTGATGGACAACATGAAGTACAAGCAGGTCGCCGGGTCGATGAAGGACGCCTTTGGCATCCAGAAGGAGGAGAAGACCTTTGAGTCGCCCCAGGGACAGCAGATCCTTTCCCAAGAGTTCCAGACCATTCCGCTGGACGTCCAGTTGCGGTTGGCCGAGAGCATTCGGGAAGAGGTCGAAGAGGGGCTAGTCGAGGTGGAGCACACCGGAGAGGGGACGATCCTGCGCATCAAGGGCGAGGTGGCCTTTGCCTCGGGCAGCGCAACGATCAAACCCCGCTTTCGCAAGATCCTCGACCGGTTGGCGGGTTTCGTCAAAGACGAGGACGTGCTTCTCGAGGTAGGAGGGCATACCGACAACGTGCCGGTCCGGCCGGGCGCGCCCTTTACCTCCAACTACGATCTTTCGGCCCGGCGGGCGGTGGCCGTGGTGGAGTACTGGCGCAAGCGCTACCAGATCCCATCCGCCAAACTGGCCGCCGTGGGGTATGCCGACGGGCATCCGATTGCCGACAACAACACCGCCGCCGGCCGGGCCCGCAACCGCCGGGTGGAGTTTTTCATCCGCCCCCCCCGGCTCGGAGCAGTGGCCTTCGGGGGCATCGAGGAACTTAAACGTAAGGTGGCGCCATGACCTCTTCTTCGTATACTGGCGATCGTGACCGGCGGCGGGCGGTACGGATCGAGGACCGGGTGCTCCTCGGGGTCCGGCCCCTGACAAGCGAAGAGTATCAAGCCATTGCCGCCAGCTACCAGGAAGGACGGTCGCTGTACAACCAGGAGACCCTGGGCGACGCCCATCTCTACCTCGGCTCACACCAGGCCCTGGCCAACCTGAAGGAGAAAGACGAGGACTTGGCCGCCTTTCTCCTCCATCTCGACTTTAAGTTGAACCGGCTGCTCGACGCCCTTTCCGCGGCGGAATCGCCAATGAGCAACCTCATGCCGCGCCAGGTCTCGTTGAGCGGTGGAGGATTGGCCTTTGTTGGCGAAGAGCGCTATGAGCCGGAGTCCCGGCTCGAGATCCAACTCGTGCTTCTGCCCGACTATATTCATTTTTATATCATTGGCCGGGTTGTTTCTTGTTTGCCCCAGGACGGCGGCCATCGGACCGCGGTGGAGTTCGACCTCATTATGGACGAGGATCGCGAACGCATCGTCCAACATCTCTTCCGTCTCCAGCATCTCGCCTTGCGGGCCCGGCGCGAACGGCAGCAGCGGTCGCGGTCCCAATAATGTCCCTTGTCCGGCCAGGCATGGCCGGGTTCTCTCCTGCCTGTGAGTGATGGATGTCAGCACCATGAAGACGATTGAGGCGGCCGTGATTTGCGATGCGGTGCGGCGTTTGGCCGTGGAGGCGGCGAGCCAGCTTGAGCCTGATATTCTCGAGGCCCTGACCAGGGCGCGCGACCGGGAAGGGCCGGGTCTTGCCCGCGATGTGCTCGACGCCCTGATGCTCAACGCCGATATCGCCAGCCGGGAAAAGCTCCCCGTGTGCCAGGATACCGGTATAGCGGTGCTGTTCGTCTCCCTCGGCCAGGAGGTGCGGGTGAACGGCGATCTGGAAGCGGCGTTGCAGGAAGGGGTGCGGCGTGGATACGCAGAAGGTTTCTTGCGCAAGTCGGTTTGCGATCCCCTTGTGCGCAAGAACACGGGAACCAACCTGCCCGCGGTGATCCACTACGAGGTGGTGGCCGGCGACCGGTTGGCAATCACCTTGCTTCCCAAGGGCTGCGGCTCGGAAAACATGAGCGCCCTTTCCATGCTGCCCCCCTCGGCGGGCAAGGAGGGCATTGTCTCGTTTGTGGTGGACACCGTGCTGGCGGCGCACGCCAATCCCTGTCCCCCGGGCATCGTGGGGGTAGGAATCGGCGGCACCTTTGAGCGGGCCGCCCTGCTTGCCAAAAAGGCCCTGTTGCGGCGGGTGGGCGCGCCGCACGAGCGCCAGGATGTGGCGCTGCTGGAGGAAGAGATGCTCAAGGAGATCAATGCGCGTGGCGCCGGGGTGCACGGTTTTGGCGGCCGCACCTCCATGCTCGCCGTGCATGTGGAGTTTTTTCCCACCCATATCGCCAGCCTGCCGGTGGCGGTGAACATCCAGTGCCACGCCCATCGGTACAAACGGGTGGTTTTATGAAGGCAAACAACAAGCCCACCCCCCTCCTGGATCTCGTTGTGCATTCCCTTCCCTGCGCGGTGGCCGTCCTGGGAGCCAAGGGGAAGCTGCGCCAGGCCAGCGAGGCGTGGCTCTCTGTGTTTTCTTCCTCGCTTCCCTGCCGGGACTGTGTGGCGCGTGGGCCTGCGCGCGCGTCCTGTCTTGATTGCTTGTTGGACCTTGTTGCGGTTGAGCGGCGGCAGGAGGAACAAGCGCGGCTGGAGCGGTTCTTGCGGCATAACGACCCCCTTTTCGCCATGCCGCTCCATCTCGGGCATGAGGCGGTGGTGGAGCTCCAGTTGCGGCGCTTGGCGCTGCCCGGAGTCCAACTCTTGCTCGCCGTCCTGTCGGAGGCGGAGTGTAACGCCTTGCTCATCGAGCGCGCCGAGCGGCTGCGCGTGCTCATCGATGTGATGCCCGATTTCCTCTGCTTCAAGGATGGCGAGGGACGGTGGCTTGAGGCCAACGCCGCGGGGCTGCGCCTCTTCCAGCTTGAAGGGGTCGAGTACCGGGGCAAGACGGACAAGGAACTGGCTGAGTTGAGCCCCCGGTTTCGCGCCGCCTTTCTCGCCTGCCAAGAAAGTGATGAACGGGCGTGGAGCGCCGCCCAGGAGGTGCGGGGCGAAGAGATCGTTGCGCCACCCGATGGCGAGCCACGGGTTTTCGATGTGTACAAACTGCCGCTCTTTGAGCCGGACGGCCGCCGTAAGGGCCTCATGGTTCTGGGACGGGATATCACCAGCCTTAAGCAAGCGCAAGAGCGGCTCGAACGGTTGACGCGCCAGCAACAGGTGATCCAATCCCTGCTTTTTTTGGGCTTCCGCCGGGGAAGCCTTGCCGAGATCCTTGACAAGGCGTTGGCGCGGATCGTGGAAATCCCCTGGCTCCCCCTGCTCGCCAAGGGGACGATCTTTCTCGTTTCCGATGAAGAAAAGGATGCGTTGCGCCTCGTGGCCGAGCGGGGCGGGGATGAAGCGAGCCGGCAGCATTGCCGCCAGCTTGGTTTTGATTACTGTTTTTGCGCCAGCGCGGCCAAGGAGCGCAAGGTCCTTTTCACCCCCGACCTTGCCGCCTCCGGCCTCTGTCCGGTGAAGCGGAAAGACAAGCTCGGCCATTACGCCATCCCGATCCAGCTCGACGACGAGTTCCTGGGCGTGCTTAGCCTGCACGTGCGGCCTGGCCACCAGCCCGGTAAAGAGGAAGAAACCTTTTTGACCGCTGTGGCCCACACCCTGGCCATCCTGATCGACCGTTGCCGGGCCCAGGAGCGGCTGATCCGCAGCGAGGCCAACCTGGCGAAGGCGCAGCGTATCGCCCAGCTCGGATATTGGGAGTGGGTCCCTGGCAAGGATGTGTTCCGCGCTTCCGCCGAGCTGTTCCGTATTCTCGATCTGCCGGCGCAACCCTCCCTTTCCATCCGCCGGCTACGTCGCTTTGTCCATCCCGCCGACCGCCGCCGCCGTTTCCAGGCGTTCAAGGCGGCGTTGAAGGCCGGCCGCTCGTATGCGGTCACCTACCGGATCGTGCGCGCCTCGGGCACGGTGCGGGTGGTGCACGAGGAAGGAGAGATGGTGACCGGCCCCGAGGGAGAGCTGTTGCGGGTCTTCGGCACCCTTCAGGATGTGACAGAGCTCAAGCGGTCGGAATTCCAGCTCGAGTTGGCGGCCAAGGTCTTTGAGGCCGCGGTGGAGGGCATCACGGTCACCGACGCCAAGGCGCGTATCCTCATGGTCAATCCGGCGTTCACCAGGATTACCGGCTACGCCGCCGAGGAGGTGATTGGCAAACGGCCGAACATCTTGAAATCAGACCGGCACGACCGGGCCTTCTACAAAGCCATGTGGTCGCAGCTCCTTTCCGAGGGGGCTTGGCAGGGGGAGATCTGGAATCGGCGCAAGAACGGCGAGATCTATCCAGAATGGCTCTCCATCACGGCAATTAAAGACGGCGAAGGAAAAACCACCCATTATGTGGGCGTGTTCTACGATATGAGCCAGTTGCGCAGCTACGAGGAGCAGTTGCGCTTTCACGCGCATCACGACGCCCTCACCGGCCTGCCCAACCGCTCGTTGTTCCTCGATCGCCTCCGGGTGGCGATCGCTCATGCCGGCAGGGGACAACAGCGGCTGGCCGTTTTGCTTGTCGATCTCGACAACTTCAAGAACGTCAACGACAGCCTGGGGCACACGGCCGGCGATCTCTTGCTCCAGCTCGCCGCAAAACGGATCACGGCCCAGGTGACAGAGGACCATACCGTGGCCCGGTTGAGTAGCGACGACTTCGTGGTCCTGCTCGATCAGGTGGCCGATGGACGGCAGGCGGTCCAGGTGGCCGAGCGGATCATCGAGGCAATGGCCGAGCCGTTCAACCTGCGGGTGTGCGAGGTCACGACCACGGTGAGCGTCGGCATCGCCCTGTATCCTGAGGACGGCCGCAAGGCGGACGCCCTGCTGAAAAACGCGGAGCTCGCCATGTACCAGGCCAAGGACAAGGGCAAAAACACTTATCAGCTCTTTACCAAGGAGTTGGACGCCCAGGTGACCCAGCGGCTTTTCATCGAGCATTCCTTGCGCCGGGCCATAGAGCGGCGGGATCTGGTCGTCCATTACCAGCCCAAGGTCTCCTTGACCGACGGCCGCATTTGCGGCGCCGAGGCCCTGGTGCGCTGGCAGCGGGCCGACGGCAACTTTGTCTCACCCCTTGAGTTTATTCCCATTGCCGAGGAGACCGGGTTGGTGGTGCAGCTTGGCGAACAGGTGCTGCGCCGGGCGTGCGAGCAGGCCAAGGCGTGGCTGGACGCGGGCCACAAGGATTTTGTGATTGCGGTGAACGTCTCTTTCCGGCAGTTCCAGCAGCCGGATTTTCCGGAGCGGGTGGCCGCGGTGCTGGCCGCCACCGGCCTGCCGGCCGCGCATCTGGAGCTTGAGATCACAGAGAGCGTGGTCATGGCCAACGAAGCGGAGACCTTTGCCCTCCTTGACCGGCTCAAGGCCCTGGGCGTGCGGCTGGCCCTGGACGATTTTGGCACGGGCTATTCGTCCCTTTCCTATCTCCGCCGCCTGCCCCTCCACACCCTGAAGATCGACCGGTCGTTTGTCCGCGATATCCCGGAGGACAAGACTTGTCTTGCCGTGGCGGCCTCGATTGTGGAATTGGCCCACCGGTTGGGTCTGGCCGTGGTGGTGGAGGGGGTGGAAAACGAGGTGCAGCTCGGCTTTTTCTGGCGCCAGGGGGCGGCGAAGATGCAGGGCTTTTTGTTCAGTCCGCCGGTCAAGGCAGAGGTGTTGCAGCAGATGCTGGCCGAGGACCGGCGGCTGCCCCTGCCCAAGGGGTGATGCTGCCGCCTTGGGGGGCTGGCCTGCGGCAGGAGGATGAGCGTTATGTCGCTGTTACGTTACCGGCCAGAAGGGTTCGATGGCATACGGGAGCTTCGCCTGCCCTTTGATTCACAAGAGTTGGCCACTCTGCGGGCAGGGGAGATGGTTTGCCTTTCTGGCCGCCTTTACACGGGGCGGGACCAGACCCACCGGCGGCTTTGCGCCTTGCTTGACGCTGGCCAACCGCTGCCCGTGGATCTCTCCGGCCAACTGCTGTACTATGTGGGGCCCACCCCTGCGCCTCCCGGCCGGGTGGTCGGCGCCGCCGGCCCCACCACCAGCTACCGGATGGACGCCTATACGCCGCGGCTGCTCGCCTTGGGGCTGGCGGCCACGATGGGCAAGGGCCCCCGTTCGCAAGCCGTGCGCGAAGCCATGCAGCGCCACGGCGCGGTCTATTTTGCCGCCATTGGCGGGGCCGGCGCGCTCCTTTCCCAGTGTATCGTCAACAGTGAGGTGGTCGCCTTTGACGACGCCGGCCCTGAGGCCCTGTTCCGTTTTGAGGTAGAGCGTTTTCCCGCCATTGTGATCAACGATGTGGCGGGCGGCGACTACTACGAGATGGTGCTCGCCGCCCGGCGGTGACAGCCCGTTGAAAAACGGGTTGTGCGCGGCACAGGGACGTGGGGCCGAATTCCGCGGCCTTGCAGGATCGCTCAACGTCCCATTTCTTCGAAGATCGCCACCCCCTTGAGGATGACCAAGGCGGTGGCGAGCTGGTTGTCCCGCCGCCAGGCGTCGCCGTCGCCGTTGGCCGGTTGCTCGGCCGGATGGTCGTTTTCGATGTGGCCCTTGAGGTCCTTTTCCCGCACCACCCGCCGCTGGCGCGCCTGCTTGTCGTTTTTGCGCCTTTCGCCTGTTTCCTCGCTCGGAACCACGATATCGGGCGTAATGCCGGTCGCCTGGATCGAGGTGCCGTTGGGCGTGTAGTACCGGGCCGTGGTGAGCCGCAGGCCGGCGCCGCCCGGCATGGGGATGATCGTTTGCACCGAGCCCTTGCCAAAGGTCTGGGTGCCGAGGATCAGCGCCCGCCGGTGATCCTTGAGCGCTCCGGCCACGATCTCGGCGGCGCTGGCGCTGCCCGCGTTCACCAGCACCACCATTGGCATCGTGTAGGTGGTGTCCGAGGCGTGCGCCCGGTACACCGTGGTCTCGGCCTCGGTGCGGCCGCGCGTGGAGACGATGATCCCCTCCTTGAGAAAGATGTCCGCCACCTCGATCGCCTGTTCGAAGAGCCCCCCAGGGTTGTTGCGCAGATCGAGAATCATCCCCTCGATATCATTTTCCGCTGTCAGTTCTGCCAAGGCCTGGAGGAGATCGTCGGCCGTGTGGGCTTGGAAGTTGGTGATGCGCACCACAGCGTAGCCCGGCTCAATGATGGAGCTCTTGACGCTGACCAGGGGAATGACGTCCCGCTCCACGGTGATCTTTTTGCCCTCTTGCCACCCCTGGCGGTAGATGGTCACGGTCACGGTCGTGCCCTTGGGGCCGCGCAGCCGTTTCACCGCCTCCATCAGGGTCATGTCGCTCGTTGATTCGCCGTCGATGGCGACGATGGCGTCTCCCGCCTGGATGCCGGCCCGGGCCGCGGGCGTGCCTTCGATGGGTGACACCACGGTGAGCATGTCGTCACGGATGGTCACCTCAATGCCAATGCCGCTGAAACTGCCCGAGGTCTCGGTTTGCAACTCTTTGAAGTCGTCGGGCGGAAGGTAGGAGGAATGGGGATCAAGGGCGCTGAGCATCCCGTTGATCGCCCCTTCCACCAAGGTCTTGGTGTCCACCTCCTCCACGTAGTGATCTTGCACCAGGTTGAGCACTCGGGAAAAGATTTCAAGTTGCCGGTAGGCGTCCTGGCCGCTCGGCGCTGCTTGCGCCGAGGAGGACGGAACGTGGGGAGCGTGGAAAAGCGAGAGCGCGAAAAAGAGGATGAAAACGTTTCGTTTCATTACGATCCTCACACGAAACCGAAAGTTATAACTATCGGGATGGTGGCCTGGCGGGGTTGGGTGGTCGTCGGGTCAGCGGATGTCATGCGGTCCTGAGGCGTCATCTTACTGCACGGGGTGGCGGTCGGCAATCGCTAGTTAGCAGCCCATTCTTCAACGGGCTGTTACAGCTGGGAGGGGTCGAGCCAGACCAACGGATCGAGGGGAGTGGTCGCGTGGCGGATCTCAAAGTGGAGCCCCTGGCCGGTTGGGCCGGCCTCTTCGCCGAGCATGCCGATGATCTCGCCGGCGGTCACGCCCTCGCCCCTTTTTTTGTACACCACCTCCAGCCGGGAATAGAGGGTGTAGTACCGCTCGCCGTGATCGATGATCACAATGGTGCCGTACCCCCGCAGCACGCCGGTGTAGACCACCCGCCCGTGGTGCACCGCCCGCACCGGCGAGCCGGGCGGGGCGGCGATATCGATACCATCGCTGGCCGTGGCGGTGTCCGCTTGGCCAGCCGGCCGCTTGCCAAACCGGCTGACCACTTTTCCCCTCACTGGCGGCGGCAGCCGGCCCTTGCGCTTGGCAAAGCCCAGGTCGGGCAGTTTTGGAGGAGGAGAAGGGGGGGCGGCGGCGGGCGAAGAGCGTTGGTTTTTGGCGGGCGGCGGCGCGGCCAGGGCGGCAAGGCGTTCTTCCAGCCGGTCGGCCGCGGCCTGCAGTTCCTGCAGCGCCCGTAGGTAGAGGCGTTTTTCGGTTTGGATGCGCTTGAGAAGGCGTTGCTGGCGTTCCCGTATCCCGGCCAGCTTGGCCTCCTGCTGGCGTATTGCGCTCACAAGACCGTTGAGCGCCGCTTGCCGGCGTTCGAGATCGCTCCGTTTGGCGGCCAGGGCGTCGATGAGTTCGCCGTAGGCGGCCAGGGCGTTCCGGTCGTGGCGCGCCAGCCGTTGGTAGTACTCGGTGTCTTCTTCCAACTCGCCCAGTGAACGGGAAGAAAAAAGGATGTTGAGCAGGCCGGTGTCGCCCGTGGTGTAAAGGGCCGCAAGGCGGCGTTTGACGTGCTTGCGGCTCTGGGCCCGCTGCTGGGAGAGGTTGGCGAGTTCGGCCACCGTGTCGGCAAGCGCTGTGCGTACTACGGCCAGCTCTTTTTCAAGTTGCGCCAACCTGTTTCGTTCTTTGCGCAGCTCGGCGTTGACCGCTTCGAGCTCGTCGAGCACCCGTTGCTCCTGTTGGCTTGATTTTGCCACCAACTCCTTTTGCTGTTGCATCCCCTTGCTCAGCCTCTGGCGTTTTTTGCGCTCAGCCAACAGGCGGGCCTTGGGGTTGACCAGCGGCTGACGGGGGGCTGCCAGGGGGGTGCGTTGCTTTTGGCGGGCCAGCGACTGGGCCTTGGGGTTGTCGATCACCCGTGGCGGCCCTGGCGCGGCCGGCGACAAAGGCGGGGCGAGAACGCCGGCCAGCAGGCAGAGGGCGGCCAACGGCCAGACAACACGGCGGAGACTCGTCAGGAAGCGCGCAGACATCGCTGGATGGAGACAAGGCTGCCGAGCAGGCAGAGCAAGGTGGTGGCGGCGACGATGAGGAGCAGGTGCGCGGGAGCAAGAAAGACGGGATGGAACGAGAGGAAGAGCGCCTGGGAGCCGAAATGGGTCAGGACCCAACGGTGGAGGCCCGTGAGGATGGCCAGGCCTAAAGCGCTGCCCGCCAGTCCGTGAAACAGGCCTTCCGCCATGAGCGGCAGGCGGATATAGGCGGCCGAGGCGCCGAGCAGGTTGAGCACTTCGATTTCGTGCCGCCGGTTGGCGATGGTCAACCGGATGGTCGCGGCAATGGTAAAGGTGCTGGTCAGGACCAGCAGGAGGCCGGAGAGCAGGGTGACCACCCGCAACAGCCGGGAGAAGGCCATGAAGCGCACCAGCCACCCGCGGCCGTAACGCACGGAGGCGACGCCGGGCAGGGTGCGGAGAAAAGCGGCAAAGGTGTCGAGTTCTTCAACGGTGACGAGCCGCTGGCCGGGTTGGATCTCCAGGGCGGCTGGCAAGAAGTCTGGCCCCAGATCATCGAGGATCGCCCGCTCCCCTCCCAACCGTTCGGCCAGTCTCCGCCAGGCCGTTTTCTTGTCCACATAGACGATGTGGCTTTCTGGCATGGCCGCCTGGATCCTCTGGATGAGTTGGCGCCGCGCCGCTTGGGGCTGTTCCTGGTCGAAGAAGGCGATGAAGCGGACGTGCCGGTCCAGATCCTTGCCGGCCCGCGCCAGGTTGAGGGAGATGAGGGCGAAGAAGCCAAAGATCAGCACGGCCAGCATCACGGTGCCCAACACCACCAACTGGGTCCCCAGGGTATGGGCCAGGTTGCGGCGGGTCTGCTTGCCGATGGCGGCCAGTTGTCGGAGGATTTTATGCATCGAGAAGGCGCCCGGTGCGGAGTTCCAGCCGGCGATGCGGCGAGTTGTCGATGAGCGTGGGGTCGTGGGTGGCGATGAGGATGGTGGAGCCGGCGTCGTTGAGTTGTTCAAAGAGCTGCATGACCTGGCGGCTTAAAGTGGTGTCCAGGTTGCCGGTGGGTTCGTCGGCCAGGATGATGGGCGGCGCGTTGGCGGCGGCGCGGGCGATCGCCACCCGTTGTTGCTCGCCGCGCGAGAGGTTGGCCACCTTTTGCTCCTGCTTGTCGGACAAGAGCAGGAGGTTGAGCAGGTCCTCCACCCGGCGGCGGATGACCGACGGCGGTTTATAGGTCACCTCCATTGCCATGGCCACGTTCTCGAACACCGAGAGTTGGGGCAGCAGGCGGAAGTCTTGATAGGCGACCCCGATCTTCTGGCGCAGGAGCTGGCGCTCCCTTGCTCCCAGGCGGGCCATGTCGTGGCCCAGAACCTCGACCATGCCGCGGCTCGCCCGTTCGAGGCCGCAGACGAGCCGCAGGAGAGTGGTCTTGCCCGCGCCGCTCATGCCGGACAACAAAACGATTTCGCCCCGCTCCACGGTGAGGGAGATGTTGTCCAGGGCCATGATGTCCGGCGGATAGACCTTGCTGACCTTGGTGATTTCGATGACCGGTTGGGTCATGGGCTCCTGGGGAGATTTAACGGTTGTTTCGGGGAATGTTCTGTGTCAATATATTGACAACTTGGGGTGTTGGCAATGGAGCGCGGTACATCTTCTCCAACAATAGGCCAAATACGCTTTCCCTTCAAGAGACGATATTTCCCGGCCGGGCGAAGCGGGAGCAAGAGCTGATGGCGTGGGGGCGGTGAAGTGGTGCGAAAGATGCAAAGGCAGGATGGGAGCGTGAGCCGGCGGCCAGCCGGCATGATTGGCGAGAGCCCGGAGATGCGGCGGGTGTTCGCCCTGATCGACAAGGTGGCTGACGCCGACTCCACGGTGCTGATCCAGGGAGAGTCCGGCACGGGCAAGGAGCTCATCGCTCAGGCCCTCCACCGGCAAGGGAGCCGGCGGGACGGGCCGTTCGTGCCGGTGAACTGCGGCGCCATCCCTGGCGAGCTCTTGGAGAGCTGTCTCTTATACACATCTG